>CALGND010000127.1 GCA_937958675.1 uncultured Granulosicoccaceae bacterium | reverse complement strand
ACCCTCGCCCTCCGCCATAGGCGCAACACTCGATACGGGTGGCTGGTTAAGCCTTTCCCGACAGGGACTTTCACCCTGCAAGATGCATCAAGATTAAACTTGACGCTCTAACGCCCAGCTCACTCGCAATTTATGCGCTGGCGTTTGTGTGACAAAATGTGAGCGCAGCGAGCATCACACAAACGACAGCGCGTAAATTGTCGATTGGAGCTGCTTGTTAGGCCGCATTATCTCCACGCCAACTTAAATCTGGCTTACGCCCCTTTGCCACACAATCTTTGAGATATAGATTGATTAAGCTTTGATACGGGATTCCTGTTTCTTCCGCCAGTGCTTTAAAATAGGTAACCACATCATCACCCATACGAATGGTGACTTGTCGTTTTAGTTTTGATGCATAAGGATTCTTACGCATTTTCATTTTGGAAAGATCGTATTCCTTTTTCATATTTTTGGGCCTCGGTAGAAGGCTGATTCATTTGTGGTTGCTTTGCGAGCTGAGATAATGCGAATTACGTTTCCGTTGTCTCGTTCACAATGCACAATCATTAGAAGCTTAGACGTATTGCTGAGACCTAGTAAGAGAAATCGATCCTCTTCATCAGAGTGAGACTCGTCATAGAATTGAAGCGCATAATCATCGTAGAACACAGATTGAGCCTCTTCAAAGGAGATTCCATGTCGTTTTAGGTTTGATTTCGCTTTGTTCGAGTCCCACTCAAATTCGGTCATACATACATTGTATGTATTGGAATTGAAACGTCAAGTTTTTTGTTTTTATTTGGCCTAACGCCTCAGTTACCCGCAATTTATAAGCTGTCCGTTTTGCGGTAGAGTTGAGCGACAGCGAGACCGCAAAACGGACAGCTTGTAAATTGTCGGGTACACTGACTTGTTAACTCGCATTTGCTGGAACTAGAACAGGCTCCAAGTGTTTTTCTAAACTCTCAACAAGCCGCTCTTTGTTCTCACTCTCTGCAGTCTCAAGTATCTCAGAAAAAACAACAATAAGCATGACGGAGATAACCTTGCATACCTCATGCTCCAGTTCATCACTCCATTCCGGAGTTATGTTACCACCCGTAAGACGCTTGCTCACCTGAAGCATGCCCCCATGTACATAGCTATTCATAAATCCCCAGGCTTCCGAATGGAGGTGTGATAATGCTCCACATGTAGGTGATACTTTTTCAATTGCATCTACGAGATTACCAACAGACAATTTTTCTACTTTTCCTTTCTCTGACAACTGCTCTAACTTTTCCTCTTGAGAAAAAGTTTCGACTTGTTGGTCTGAAGCACAGCGATTTATCCAGAGCGACCTTACCCCTGTTTCATACATTGGGCGGACCAAGCAAAGTGCAGATGCATATAAATGTCCTTCGATTAGCGTGAATATTGATTTTGCATGTTCAATTGAAACGTCACTGAGCGTGCCAAAAATAGCCGAGCGCTTAGTTGTTTGTATCTCAAGCTGCTCTATTTCTATATCTATATATGCCAAGGCGTTTTGAATATGGTTGATCGGTTTCATCTCATACCTCTGGGCATGGTTTTTTCTGGAGTTAACGCTGCGGTTAGCCGCAATTTATGCGGCGGCTGGCTTGTGGTAAAGTGGAGCGACAGCGACACCACAAGGCCGACGCCGCGTAAATTGTCGGACTACACCGCCTTGTTAAGTGCAACTTACCTCAACTTCTGGCACAAGACTTAAATATGCCAACCATTTCAATGTTTTACGGCTTGATTATACGGATGTATTACTTCGATAATCAACAGCACAACAAGCCGCACATACACGTGCATTATCAGGATGACAGCGCCGTGTACGAGATACCCACTGGGGACGTGCTCGGGGGCTCATTGCCACCCGCTAAAAATAAATTGGTTTTGGCATGGATTGAGATACACCAGGAAGACCTCATGGCTGATTGGCAACTGGCGATTGCCGGCGAGCCGGTTTTTAAAATTGATCCATTGAAATAGGTGACATATGAACCCCTCTGTTGAAACCGCAGAACCAATGCCAAACTATAAACTGAAGGTTCACTTTGATAATGGTGAAGTAAAGCAGTTTGACGTTGAGCCTTTCTTAGACAAGGGCATATTTGTTGAACTTAAAGATGAAGCATATTTTTCACAAGTTAGTGTTGCTTTTGGTGCAGTTCAATGGCCAAACGAACAAGACTTTAGCAACGACACTTTATATATTTTGGGATCAACTATTTCCACTTAACGCCGGCTTCAGCGGCGGTGTATGCGTTGGCGAAATTGCCATATGATGGCGCGTAGCGACATGGCAATTTCGACAGCGGGTACACCATCCGGCTGCAAGCCTTTGTTAGTTGCTTTCACGTTGCTTGAGTAATGCTTTGTACTTTCTTGATTGCTTGGGAATTGAGATCGCCGAATATACCGCAATGAGTAAAAATAAACTGAATACGATTAACCAACCTAGATTATTCAATACTAGATTACCGATATAACCAATACCCATAAAAAAGGGTGGTAATAACACGTACCATATAAGTGACACACCCGCATCAGGCTCTCTACCATTCTCCATATGAACTATATTCCCCTCTAGGCCAGAAGAGTATACAGAAACAGCTACCACAACCAATGAAAGTAAAAATATCAAAATATAAATGACTATCTCAACCATGATGTAGACTTTTCTATTCGCCAACTAACGAGGCTGTAGAAAAACACTATAGCGGACCAGCGCCGCCACCCCTCGAATATTTTCGAGCTCGCTAGATGCCTTCTATGCTGGCGGTACTATTTTTACGGTATTTCCATGGTCATCGCTTTTCGCATCTTATATCGC
>CALGND010000126.1 GCA_937958675.1 uncultured Granulosicoccaceae bacterium | reverse complement strand
TTCAGTGTTGGGACATTAACGAGTACTGATGTCGATGCGGGTGAATCGTTATCCTATAGCATCGTTGGCGGTGTTGATGCGGCTGTGTTTACTATCGGTGGAGCAAGTTCTGATGAGCTGATCCTGACTGATGGTGTGCTGGACTTTGAGTCGCAACCGTCCTATGCCGTCATCATTAGAACAACAGACTTGGGTGGATTGACGAACGATCAGGTAATGGTCATTACGGTTACTGATGTAAACGAGACACCCACATTTAGCTCAACCGCGCCCCTGACAAGTACCGAAGATGTTGCATACAACTACAACATCGCCACGATCGACCCCGACACCGGGAATAGTTTAACGATCACAGCATCAACGTCACCCACGTGGCTAACGCTGATCGATAATGGAAATGGTACGGCGACGCTCTCTGGCACACCTACTAACGCTGACGTTGGAACACATAGTGTAAGTTTGCAAGTCAGTGATGGCAGCTTACTAGATACCCAGGATTTTGTGATCTCGGTAAGCAATGAAAACAATGCACCGGTGATTACCACCGACGGTGGTGCAGCGATGGCTTCGGTCAATGTAGCAGAGAATCAAACGATTGTGACGACGGTTACAGCAACGGATGTGGATAGCGGTGATGTTCCAACTTACACAATAAGCGGCGGGGCGGATGCCGCATTGTTTGGTGTTGATGCCAACTCTGGTGAGTTGACCTTTAATACATCCCCCAACTTCGAAACGTTTGCAGATGCCAACACAGATGGCGTTTATGACGTTGAGATAACAGCCGCTGATGGTAACGGTGGCCGCGATGTACAACTCATCTCAGTAACGCTAAGCGATGTCAATGAAGCGCCAGTGATCACCAGTGATGGTGGTTCGTCAACAGCATCACTAGCTGTGGCTGAGAATCAATTGGCAGTGACAACGGTGACGGTCAGTGATGCTGATCTGAATGACGCTCCAGTATTTTCAATTATTGGTGGAGATGATGCTGGGCATTTTCAAATTGATTCTGCTAGTGGTGAGCTGAGCTTTACTGTCATGAAGGATTTTTTGAATCCGACGGATAGCGATAAAAATGGCCAATACGAAGTGGAAGTGAGCGTTTCTGATCGTGATGGTCTTGTGGTTACTCAGCGCATTGCCGTTGTCATTACATCGGTACCTGAGTTGAATGCCGCTCTACCGGTAGAGCATACAACTCTGGAGCCTTACGTAGCGCCACAAGTCGTGCCAACGAACTCTGGTAGTGAAATGGTTGAGCAAAATGAACCGGAGGAGATTGTCGAGGAATCCGATTCAGTACCTGAGCCGAATGCTGAGCCGGAGTCAATAGAATTGTCATTTCCGGTCAGCTCGTTACCGTTAGAGTTTCAAATAGAATCCGCTACGTCTGTAGAGGAAGTAGTCGATGCCTCTCCAGCTAAGTTTGAGACCGCAAAGGATCCAGAGAACCGACTATCGAAATATTTGCGCATCTGGATATCAGCGATGTCTGATGGTGCCACTTCTTTTCAAGACGAACTGGATAGACAGCGATTTCTTGATGAATTGGCTAACCAGATGGATGGCTATGACGAGCAAGCAGAAGCCGAAGCGAACAAGAAAAAACTGGTAGCGCAGGTTACTGCTGGCTTGAGCATTACCTTAACGGCTGGTTTTGTTAGCTGGATTTTACGCGCCGGCTCCATGGTCGCGAGCCTTTTAACAAGTATGCCGGCATGGCGTCAGCTGGATCTTCTGCCTATTCTTTCCAAGCATGAAGATAAGGATATTGCAGATACACCCAACGACGACAATGTAAATGACGAAGATACGCAGGGTGATGATCCAGACGATGGCGTTGATTCGTTGTTACGGAAAACTGGTTGAGGAATAAATGATGAAACGATTTATGCCCGTCCTAACACCAATCGTGCGCTTATCTTTAGGCTTAGCGCTATTGACCGTCAGTTTGTTATTATTACTCGATTTTTTGGGTGTCATGCCAGATGAATCCGGCGTTAAGTTTGAATCGAGGAAGACAGTTTCTGAGATACTTGCCGTGCAGGTTTCAAATGAGATCGGGCTTGGCCAACTTGATACAGTAAGCGAAACGCTGGAAAGCTTGCATGAGCGAATTGATGACGTTAACTCGGTTGCGATCCGATTGAGCGATGGCCGCGTTTTGATGGCAGCCGGTGAACACGCTCAGCACTGGATACCTAATGCTACGGGAAGATCATCCACAACGAATATAGAAGTGCCAATCTATGAAGAAGGCTCGCATTGGGGATCTCTGGAACTTAGTTTTGAGCCCCCAATAACGACAGTTCGGGCGTTCTTTCAATCTGGATCGATCAATGCCGTTGTACCGTTGGTCAGCGTGTTTGGTTTTTTAGCCTACTGGCTTTTTCTCAAACGTGCACTTCGAGAGCTGGACCCTCGTTCCGTCATTCCAGAAAGGGTGAACACCGCGTTGAACGTGCTCGCAGAAGGACTTGTCATGTTGGACCGAAGTGGACGTATGGTGTTGGTGAATAGCGTGTTTGAAAAG
This sequence comes from uncultured Granulosicoccaceae bacterium, assembly GCA_937958675.1. Classification (GTDB taxonomy): domain Bacteria; phylum Pseudomonadota; class Gammaproteobacteria; order Granulosicoccales; family Granulosicoccaceae; genus Granulosicoccus. The sequence continues at coordinate 13,512 of CALGND010000126.1, read as the reverse complement.
AATTCGGGTCGACCGCAACAGTCTCTGATCGGAAGTCGACTGTCAGATATGCAATGGGTTCGCAAAGCTTGCGAGAGCGGTGAGCAGATTGCCGAATTTCCATGGGTTAGTGTTCTCGAGCAAGGTAGTTCGCCTGAACGAACCCAGATGGAGTTGCACACAGAATTGAATGGGAATTTCAACTTTGCCGTAAACACGGCTGCGATTACCGCTGGAGACGGAACCATAAAAGGGGTTGTTGTTACGTTTGATGATGTCACGGAACTACAACAACAAAATGACAGCCTAGTTCGCGTCGTTGATCAGCTCAAGGTGAGTAAACTGGAAATAGAGCGAAAGAACAACGAGCTTGAAGTGCTTGCGACACGCGACCCATTGACTGGTGTGTTAAACCGACGATCCTTGTTTGAAGGCATAGAAACCTTAGCCACTGAATCTCAGGATTTACAAGCGACGCTTAGCTGTGTCATGGCAGATATAGATCATTTCAAATCAATTAATGATCGATTCGGTCATGGTGTTGGTGATGACGTGATTAAATTAATGTCGGATATCCTCACTGAAGTGTCTCCAACTTCTGCACTAGTGGCTCGCTATGGAGGCGAGGAATTTGTTGTCGTGCTGCCAGACGCCACAGAGGAGCAAGCACAGAAAGTAGCTGAGAAAATGAGGATGACGTTATGCTCGCACGTAATTGAGGTAGACGGAGAAACAATTACGATTTCGGCAAGCTTTGGTGTCTCAAGTGACCAGTCGCGAGAGTTGCCTGCCAGCGAATTGATTGATCGGGCTGATCAGGCACTCTATAGAGCTAAAGATACGGGCCGTAACAAGGTGTGCAAGTTCTCTGAGCTGGTTGGTGAGGATAATTCCACTGTGGTCGATATTAGCGCTTTAGAATCGACCCGCGCTGACGAGACAATATCAGGCAAAGAGAGCACAGAAGAGTCTAAGTCTGATCTGGTCAATAGCGTCCTAAACCCGGAAGAAATGGAAGAGGCATCAGCTGCTGATATGGACGCACGTGATCGATCAGTGCGGGCTGCGATTAATAGTAAGTTCACTAGTGGCGGTAAGGTTGTTGTCGTGGATCGCTTAACCCAAGCCATCGATCGTTGTAAGCGTTACGAGCGACACCTTGCCGTCTTGTGTATCCATATTGATGTACTTGAAGTCGTCGACAATACCTTTGGCAATGCTGAAGCCGATAAGGTTATCGACAACATAAAGGCACAGTTGAAGGCAGCGCTTCGAGCCTCTGACACCGTCGTAGAAATTGGAAACGAAGCAGAGAATATCAGCATATCCCGTGTAGGTGTTGCGGAGATGATAATACTCGTTACCGATATGAATAGCAGCGAAGATTTCACTTGGATCGTAAAAAGGATATCGTCGACAACTCAAGCTCCTATAGAGATCAACGGAAATGATTTCGCGGCGGATATGCGTATTGGCGTTAGCCTTTATCCGGGAGATGCAGATAACGCGCAAAGACTGCTTGCGACATCACGATCGGCATTGCGAGATGCGAAAATGCATGAATCGCGAAACTGTTGCTTGTTTTTTGATAACGAAATGAAGGTGCGATCCGAAGAGCAGCTGCTTCTTGAAAGTCAGCTACAACAGGCTATCGCGCGAGATGAATTACTTCTGGTCTACCAGCCGTACGTGAATTTGGAAACTGGCAAACTGGCTGGTTTTGAAACTCTGGTTCGATGGGATAATCCTCATTTTGGTCGGGTATCACCGGCACGCTTTATACCCGTTGCGGAGAGAACACATTTAATTGATCCAATAGGTCGTTGGATTTTTATTAATGCTATGCGCCAATTAAGAGAGTGGCGTTTAAGAGGTCATCTGACTACCAATCTCGCTGTTAATGTTTCTGCCATTCAGCTACAAAAGCCGGATTTTCTGGATTTCGTACTAGGCGCTGTAGCTGAGTACGATATACCACCTAGCGTGGTGACTGTCGAAATTACGGAGTCTATGATAATTGAGGATCGCGAATCTACGGCGGATATCACACTAGCCTTGCAGGCTGCTGGTTTTCGTGTTGCGCTTGACGATTTCGGAACCGGTTACTCGTCGTTGCTCTATCTAAAGGATATGCCGATTGATGTGGTGAAAATTGATCGATCATTCTTTAACGATTTTCCAAACAATGAACGAGACACATCGATTGTTGCGGCGATTATTTCCTTATCCGACAGTTTGGGGCTGACGGTGGTGGCAGAAGGTGTAGAAACTGAGATACAGCTGAAGGCGATAACGCAAATGCATTGCGATAATGTTCAGGGCTATGTTTTTTCTGAGCCTCTGCAGGGTGAGCGAGCCACCGCGCTACTGGCCAACTCTATAGAACTGCGACGAATGTTGCGCCCGCTATCAAAAATTATGAAAGAAAACTCACACGAAACCATAAGTAGTACTGAAGGGTTGATTAACGAGATTAGTGAAAGAGATCTTCGCTCTCTATCCCATATTAAGGTGGCTAATGATAAATAACAGCCGTATACCGATCTTCGTGCTATCGGCGCACTTGAGCATCTAAGCACTGGTATTATTGCCCGTAGTACGCTGTGGTGCTCGTAACTAATTAGTATTTCGAGAAAAACGGGAACCTGTAGGGCGACTGTTGGTCACATCAGTATCAATTATTCAACCGAAAGAAAAGCCTTATGAAAAAACTGATCGTTAGCCTTGCCTTCTCGATTACAGCAATGGTCTCATCTCCCTTACTGGCCGACACAGCCGTGCTGGCAGGTGGTTGTTTTTGGTGTGTGGAAAAAGATTTTGAATCGCTAGAGGGCGTAAGTGAAGCCGTGTCTGGTTTCACCGGCGGTACGGTTGAAAATCCGACCTATCGAGGTAACCATGCCGGTCACTACGAGGCCGTAAAAATTACATATGATCCTGCGGTGATTTCGTACGAACAAATTCTTGAGCACTTTTGGGTCAATCACGACCCTTTCGATGCGCGAGGTCAGTTTTGTGACAAAGGGCCAGAGTATCTAGCAGCAATTTTTGTCGCGAATGATGAAGAGAAAAAGCTTGCAGAACTTTCCAAGCAACGCACCATTGAGCGCTTCCCCGACAAAACCGTCGTTACACCGATACTTGCCTTAACCACGTTCTATCCAATTAAGGGTAATGAAATTCACCATCAAGACTTTTACAAAAAAAGCCCTGTGCGTTACAACAGCTATCGTTATGCCTGTGGTCGCGATAAGCGTTTGAAGTACATATGGGGTGATGACGCAACGGTGTAGTTGCCTCACAGGCAACACCGACAAAATTTTGAAGCAGTGACACCTCTAGAAACAATCGAAGCCTTGTCTACAGAGCAGATTTCTGTAGTCGCCAGCACCTCAGGTAATGCCGAGCTTACACAGGTAATGGAAGCGGCAGGATTTCGGTGGCTGGTAAATGGTGGAAGCTCGGTGCAGTCTCTAGTCTCTGTTGATTCACCTGCAACCTTGTTGTTACCCAATCATGTCGCGATGTTGTTCAGCCTTTTGTTGATTGATGACGTTGATTCGATACTCAGCCTTGGCATGGGCGGTGGCAGTTTTGAGCGATTTCTGTGTAAGCAATATCCGAGCAGCACTATTGTCTCCGTCGAACCCAATAAAGACATTATCAGGCTTGCACGGGAGTTTTTTGGTATACCTGCAAGTGTGCAAATTGATTACAGCAACGCTGAAGACTTCGTGTGTAAAACTGATCAACGATTTGATCTAGTTTTATGCGATATTTTTGAACGAGAAAATCACCCGGCCTGCCTAACGAATAAATCGTTCTATCAAGATATAAAATCGAAATTGCGTCTGGGTGGAGTATTGGCTATGAATACTACGCCTGCATCGGATGAAGCGATGCTGGATATTCTGCAATCGCTTCGGGAAAGTTTCTCAATCGTTTATCTTGCAGCAATCCAAATGCGAGGTAATGTGATTGTTGTTGCAAAAAATGGTAACGCCGATTCAGTTACGGATTCAGTCGACTACTCAATCGACGCGATTCGTTCGCGTGCAGAGGTGTTGTCAAGCAATGTAGGAGTGTCGCTTTGTGAATGGGTGGATGCATTTAAATTGATCCCAGCGCCTGACAGGGTCACTGTAGCAAACGTTAGCAGGTCAGATTCCTAGCTACATTACCTCTGCCAGCAGGCCTTCAGCGTTACCGATTTGCAGCGTTTACTATGACATCCATCGGGCTTAATGAAGTTGGTACCTGAAATGACCAAGTGACCCATATAGAAAGAGTCCGAATTTTCGATGCTTTGAACTTCGGCCATACTTTCTATGTTTTGAGAAACTTATCCCCCAATAGCTGGAAAGGTCGTGATAGTTATGTCTGTAGTGTCCGTATCCTCGGTGCGAGAAGGTAGCAGAGTGTACATGCCTACGGTGCCCATATCGTCTTTGTTTGTTATGGCCAAATCCCACTAGCGTATTACGGGATACGCTTTTAGCAGCGGAATTATTAGCAGGATTTGTTTTCTTGAGCTTTGGCTTCCATGCTGGTGCAGCTGGCTGTGCGCGATCATTGGGTATTGCTGCGTTTAGGCCTTGAGCATTGCCGGCCGCTAGAGCAAAGCTACTCATCCCCGCAGCTAGCACCATCGCTAGCGCTAATGCAATAATACTTTTCATAAGACCGTCTCACATTTGCGGGTTATTAGTTAGTTCGATACTAAATTTAGCATATTGTTCAAATTGCATGCCCTGAACAACATTCAAGAGCCGAAAAACCAATCATTCCTCGAAAATAATAGTGAGGAATGGTGTTGTTACAAACTGAGCGTTACTGCTTTTTCATCGCTTCAGTTTCGATCTGAATGATGACTTTGTCACCTACAAGGCCATTTTTAACCGCATAGTTCATGCCGAACTCGCTGCGATTAATTTCTGTGTTCATCGACAAGCCCAGTACTTCGCGCTTGTGTCCAAACGGATAGGAAGCCATTTTGTTTAAGGTGACGTTAAGCGTTACCGTTTGAGTCTTTCCACGGATTGTTAGATCGCCCGTGACAGTGGTTCCATTGGCAGCGCCTGCAACATCGCCGCCTGTTGAGGTAAAGGTAATTGCAGGGTGGGCTTTAACACTGAGAAAATCTTTTGAGCGAACGTGCTTATCACGGCCCTTATGAAAGCTTTCGATGCTGGCGGCGTCGATGCTCACATCAACATCGCTCAGTTGTTTGCTTTCATCGTTATAGGCAAATGTACCGCTGAGCTTAGTAAATATCCCCAGCGTCTTTGCATAGCCGACATGGTCCACCGTGAAATATACGGCTGTGTGTTCGGGATCGAGCTCATAGCTTGCCAAGTCGGCCTGGGCTGCGCTGCCAAGCAGTAGGGCAAAAGCTGTAGTAATTGCAATACGCATATTGATACTCCGTTCACGGTGATAAAAGTATTATGAGAATCTGGTGCAGGCCAGCGCTTAACAGAACCTGATCTCGTAAGAGTCACTGTTGCCAGGCTGATATGATCTTAACCGTGTTTAGAGTGGTAGAAAAGAGAAAAGTAACGATGATCGAAACGAAGCCCTACCCAGACAACAGGACGTGGCAATTGTCGCGCGCAACTGTTGTATTCGCGTGGCTAGTAGCGGGATTGCTGGTCGCGGTCGGTGTTCTGGGCTTTGCGCTGTTTGGCTCACCAGTGCTACCTGTGATTGTGTTTTGTCTGATCTCTACCGTATGCCTGTTTGGCCTATTGCACAGCTATCCACATGATGTTCTGGGGACCTGCAATGTAGTGACCTTGATCCGCACCGCCTTGGTAGCGTTATTGACCGGCGCTATATTCGCGCCTTCTGCCCCGTGGCTTGTTTTTGGTATTGCTGTTATCGCGTTTTCCTCGGATGGTTTGGACGGATGGCTGGCGCGGCGCTCAGCGCTAACTTCAGTGTTTGGGGCTCGCTTTGACATGGAGGCTGATGCGCTGCTGGGTGCGGTGCTTGCGTTAATCTTGTCAGCTCACGGCACTGTTGGCCCATCGATTCTGGTGCTGGGATTTTCGCGCTATGTCTTCGTGGCATTTGGTTGGGTGTGGCCCGCTTTGCAGGGTGAACTATCTGAAAGCTACAGGCGTAAAACAATCTGTGTCGTGCAAATCGCATCGTTGATTGCACTCGTATGCCCATTGACTCCAGCGGTGTTATTGCCCTGGATTGCTGCCGGCGCTGCGGCATTGTTGCTCTTCTCCTTCGCAGTAGACGCATGGACGTTAGTTAGGCGCGCAGCGTGATATGCAGCGCATGAGAAAAGCCTTATTTTTGGTACTCGCGGCGGCGTTGATTTTTGCCGTGTTAGTGTTGCCCAATCATCCGGCAGTGATGCGTTGGTCTGCGTTGAGCAGTTTTCCTTTGGAACTGCCGGTGATCTTGCTTGCTATGATCGTTGTGGGTCGTGCATGGTTCATTACTCTGGTGATGGCGTTTGTGTTAGTCATAGCGACTTTTCTGAAGCTAGCGGACTATGGGATGTTTGTCGCCTACGGTCGTAACTTCAATCCTATTCTTGACACCGTGCTGATTGGGTCAGGGGTTGGTTTGCTACGCGACAGCATCGGAACACCCTTAGCGGTACTTGCTATTGTCTGCGTACTCATACTGTTAGTCGGGTTGGTTTGGTTGCTGTTTAAAAGCCTTAACTTGTGGGCGCGGTTAGCAGTGCCGCCTTTGGTACGGTTAGGGGCAGGTATCAGCATGCTTGTATTTGGCGGATGGGCAGTGGCTGATGCCGCGCATGACCTTGAGTATGAACGCTTTAAAAACGATCCGCCTGGCACCGCATGGACCTCAAAGCTTGTCGTCGAGCATGCCGTTGAGATGCGCGACACAGCAATAGATCTTGCCGAATTTAGCCGCGCTGCCCGAAACGATATTTACGCCAATGACACAGGACTGCTGAACCTGTTACAGGGTCAGGATGTCATTATTATTTATGTGGAAAGCTACGGTCGAGCTAGCTTTGACAACCCGCTTTACGCACCCACTCACATCGCGACACTGGACTCAAAGTTGGGCCCGTTGGAAGACGCAGGTTTCGCAGTACAAAGCGGCTGGCTGAGTTCCCCCATTACCGGCGGGCAGAGTTGGCTTGCGCACGGCACACTCTCGTCAGGGCTCTGGACATCAGATAATGGCCGCTACAACGCCATGTTGGCAAGCGGCCGCAAAAGCCTGTTTCACATTGCACAGAACATAGGATTTCGAACCGCTGCAGTGATGCCAGGGATAAAGAAAGGCTGGCCGGAAAGTGCCGCGATGGGATTTGATCAGATCTTACCCGCCGCTGGACTCAACTATAAAGGGGAGCGGTTTCATTGGGTCACTATGCCGGATCAATTCACCTTGGCGAAATACGCAGATGTGCTTGGCGAAGACTCGCGAGCTGATTTCATTCAGATCGCGCTGATCTCGTCCCACACGCCCTGGACGCCGCTTCCCGATGCAATTCCATGGGATAACATCAGTGATGGAACCGAGTTTAACGAGATGGCCGCTCGTGGCCCGACCCCGCGCGAGCTTTGGAAAGACCACGATAATGTGCGTGACGCGTACCGGCGGGCGTTAGATTATTCCCTGCAGGTTACGTTTGAATATATTGCACAACAGGGCGAAAATGCCCCGTTGGTGTTTGTGGTAGGCGATCATCAAGCCTGGGGATATATCGCTGGCAGTGACAACCATGATGTACCGATGCATGTAATTGGCCCACCCGAATTGGTTGCTCGTTTAAACGATTGGGGCTGGCAGGAAGGCTTGATCCCTGGCGGTGCAGGGCGTCGCATGGACAGCTTCCGAAACGATTTTATTAGTGCTTTCACTGATGCAGATATCGCCGAGCGTAATCAGTGAAACACGCGCTGAATATTATTGTGTCGCTTGGCGTTCTTGCACTGGTTCTCTTGTGGGCTGGCACTGGTTCGGTAATGGCGCAATTGCGCGATGCATCCATGACCTGGCTTATGTCATCCGTTGCTGCGTTGACTGTGATCACCTTACTAATGGCTAAACGCTGGCAGATTGTGGCGCGCGCTTTTGACATTAATATCAGTCTGCCCCGTGCAATAACTGAGTACTACATCGCCCAACTTGTGAATCTTGTGTTGCCTGGTGGTATGGTCGGAGATGTTACGCGGGCAGTGCGTGCAAGGCATGGTGCGAACCTGACCCTCGCGGCTCAGTCTGTTGCCGCTGAGCGAATCGTCGGACAAGGTGCAATGTTTTTACTGCTTGGAATCGGGCTGTTAATGGCGTTTTTTATTCCCGGTGGTATTGCCTGGCCCGCCGCGACGTGGTTGGTTATCGTCGGTGGGGTGCTTGTCTTGTTAGTAACGGTGTTGCTATCTCGACGAAGCGATACAACAGCTAAGTTTCTGCGCCTCACCATAAACAGATTAACGAAGCCTAGCGTAGCAATTCTGTCGCTTATTATCGCGGCGCTTCTTATCTTTAGCTTCTATGCCTGCGCGCGTGCAACCGGAACGCTGGTTCCACCAGCAGGATGGGTAACCCTATTACCATTGATTTTGTCAGCAATGCTAATTCCATTATCTATTGGTGGTTGGGGCTGGCGCGAAGGTGCCGCCGCCGCGCTGTTCCCGCTAATCGGCGCGACACCAAGCGCCGGTATTGCTACCGGTATTGCCTACGGTGCAATGATGATGATCGCCGCAATGCCAGGATTTTTTTTCATGTGGCGCTCAAGCGCTGCACATAAACTCACAGCCGAAACTAAATAAAATACTGATATGAAATATTCAATAAAAACGACACGTCGAGCATTTTTGCAAAGTGCTGCAGCGCTCAGTGCTACCGCTGCATGGCCTGCGTTAAAGCCTGCGTTTGCAAAAGAAAACACAGCAGTCAACCTCCAGCTTTCGTGGTTGCATTCCGTACAATTTGGCGGTAGTTATATCGCTAAAGACAAAGGGTATTGGAAAGATCTTGGCCTTGACGTGACGCTGACCCAGGGTGGTCCGAACGCACCGGTTGAGCCACCCGTGGTATCCGGTCAAGCGATAATGGGAATTTCTGCGGCCGATTACGCCGCCTCTGCAGTAGCCGAGGGCGCACCTTTTAAGATCATTGCAGTGGCTATGCAAAAGAACCCGTTTGCGATTGCTTCACTAACAGATAATCCGGTTAATACGCCTGCAGATCTGGTAGGCAAACGCATCGGTATGGCGGTTGCCAATACACCCGTTCTCAAAGCGCTGTGCACACTTAATAATGTCGACATCAACGAGATCGAAATTGTACCCACTCAATATGATCCCGCCCCGTTGGTCAGTGGGCAGGTCGATTGCCTGCTCAGTTGGTCAACCGATTTGCCCGTGGCGATGACTATGCAAGGCGTGGACAACACCACCATGTTGCTCGCAGATTATGGTTACGCCGTTCACTCTCAGACCTATATTGCAACGACAGACACGCTCGCCAATCGCCGCGATCAGCTAGTGGCGCTGCTGAAGGGCGAGATCATGGGTTGGAACGATTATCAAGATGACACTGGTGCTGCTGCCAAACTGACTGTCGAGATGTTTCCCGATGCAGGCCTTGATTTACCGACTCAGGAACTTCAAGCATCTCGACAAGAGGAGTTGATGTTTTCAGAGTTGACCAAGGAATACGGTTTTGGCTGGTTTACCGATGAAACCGTGGCAGAAAATATCGAAACTTTGGGTTTGCTGGGTATTGATGTTAGTGCGGACCTATGGGACCGATCAGTGTTGGATGAAGCATTATCTTAAACGGCCTGCATAACGTAGATAGTTCCAGCTCCGATAACCTAAGTGCTGAGAACAAGGCCGCTGATATTCGCTGCCACAAGATCGCCAAACGTTTCGGTGACCTTGAAACCGTAGCGCCAATGTCCTTGACCTTTGCAGCAAAGCAAACAACGGCGTTACTTGGCCCTTCGGGTTGTGGTAAATCGACACTACTTAGGATGGTCGCCGGTTTGGAACAACCCAGCGAAGGGTCAATCACAATCGGTGAAGAAACCCCTCGCAAGCTAGCCAAGCGCGGCGGCTTGGCGATGGCGTTTCAGGATGCTTCTTTACTGCCATGGCGAAGCGTTCGCGCTAACGTTGCTTTGGGCGCCACACTTGCGCGTAAGTCGGCGGGTCGTGTGGATGATCTAATTGCACTTGTTGGTCTTGACGGATTCGCCAAGGCACGCCCCGCGGAATTATCGGGAGGGATGCGCCAGCGAGCGGCTATCGCTCGTGCATTAGTTTCAGCACCTGAGGTACTGCTGCTCGATGAACCCTTCGCTGCTGTCGATGCCATAACACGCGCACGATTAAACACACAGCTGCCCAGTTTGTGGCAAGACACCACGACGATCTTGGTCACCCACGCAGTGATCGAGGCTGTTTTACTCTCGGATCGGGTGATCGTTTTGTCCGAACGTCCCGCGCGTATCGTGGCCGACATTCCCATAACATTGGACGGTCCCCGCGATAACGCGATCCAGCGCACTGACGCTTTTAAATCGCTTTGCGATTCCGTCTTAACAGCGCTGGAAGAGGGAACCTAATTGCGCAGCGCGTTATGGGTGTTGGGCATTCTAGTGTTTTGGGAAGCGCTTGCGCTGATCAAGGCACAGAGTGTTTTGTTCACTGGCCCAAGCGCTATTGCCGCGTACATATATTCCAACGCCAGCCTGCTGACCCGCGCCGGTGTTGCGACAATCCATAATGCAGCATGGGGTTTTTTTTGGGGAACATTGTCAGCTGTGTTGCTCGCCTCCATCGCAATGCTGCTGCCGAGAATCGAACGTGCATTGTCATCACTATCGCTGTTGGTTTTCTGCTTACCATTAGTTGCAAGCGGTCCAATTTTGCGGGTTCTATTCGGTCCGGGCGAAGGACCGCAAATTACGCTTGCTGCCATGGCTGTGTCCTACACAACTTACCTTGCGTTGCTTGTGGGCTTACGCGCGATTCCTCAAGCTTGGGGTGATTTGTTAGCCATTTATGGACGTGGAGCATGGATGATGCTGCTGCGAATTCGCGCTCCGGCTAGCTTGCCGTATCTGTTTGTCGGATTACAAATCGCCGCCCCCGCAGCGATCCTCGGCGCCATGATTGGTGAGTTTACCGGTGCCGAACGTGGGCTCGGCGTGCTGACGTTGCGCGCTATGAGAGGGCTAGATGTGGATGCGACCTATGCACTGGCAATACTGGCCGCAACCATTGCATTGCTGGCTTATGGAGTGATCGGCTGGATAGCACGCCGAACAATGGGGTATGCACCTGTCATCCTGCTCACACCGCCAAAGGATAACAAGCCACGCTTACTTTGGCGCCAACTGTTGGGACTGGCAGCGCTGACACTGTGCGTACTACTCATCTGGCAAGTCAGCATGGATGCATTCGGTCTTAACCGCTTTTTTGCCAAACGCCCCGTCGATGTGCTGGCCTATTTTTCTCAACCTGATGCTCGAGCAACATTATTTGCAGCATTTCTCGAAACTCTTTCGATGACTGTTCCCGGTTACCTTGCAGGACTGTTACTCGGTGCAGGACTGGCCGCAGTGCTCATGCTGGTGCCTGCATGGTCGCGCGGTGTTATGCCTGTGGCAGTTGCACTACGCGCCGTGCCCATTATTACAACTGCACCGTTGATTGTATTGGCGTTGGGAAGAGGCACGACCGGCACCATCACGATAGTAGCGGTGATGATTTTTTTCCCAACGCTTATCGCTTGCTTGCAAGGCCTGCGACAAACACCGGGGCAGATCGTGGACGTGTTCAACAGCTATGGTGCTGGACGGATGCGACTATTATTAACCGCACAGATCCCATCCATGCTACCGGCGTTTTTCGCCAGCGCTCGCATGGCAGTGCCCGCGGCATTGCTCGCAGTGACGACAACAGAATGGCTCGCAACGGGGAAGGGGATAGGTATGCTTATGGCACTGACCGCAAGTACATCGAATTACAACATGCTGTGGTCTTGTGTCGCCCTTTTATCTGTTGCCGCAGTGGCAGCTTATGCATTGATTGCTGGTATAGAACGTCTCGTGCTACGTGTCTATGCAACGGAGCAAGTGCGCTAATGATTGCTGTTTTCGCGATACCCGGCGATAAAGATCGTCGCACGGGAGGCTTCATTTATGAAGCTACAGTGCTAAGGGTTTTGAATGAACTGGGCTACCCGACACAACATATGATTCTGCCGGATAGTTTTCCCGATCCAACGGCTGCGGATATGGCAACGACCCTGAATAGACTGCGTGACGTGCCGCCGACGTGCCCCATTATTCTCGACGGATTAGTGTTCGGCTCGATCGATCCTGCCGGACTGGCCACTGTGCAAGCCCCGGTCATTGCAATGATCCATCATCCCCTCGGGCTTGAAACAGGGCTAAATGCCGAGCGTGCAAAAATGCTGCGGCGAAATGAAATTGCCGCCTTAAAACACGCTAACCATGTCATCGTGCCCAGCCCTCACACCGCAGACATTTTGATCCGCGAGTTCGAGGCTGATCCTGAGAAAATCACGATAGCAGCGCCGGGTTTTGATCGCCCTGCATTAGTGCCGGAAGTGGCACGTGAAAAAATGGATCCCCCGTTGATTTTATCGGTTGGCTTATTAGCACCGCGCAAAGGTCACGATGTGCTGCTCGATGCCTTATCGCAGATGACAATGGTATCGTGGCAGGCCGAGATTGTAGGTAAACCCCATGATACGGAAACTTTTAAAGCATTGAGCCGTCAACTTGTTAGCCTTGATCTGTCGCATCGAGTCAGTCTTGTTGGTGAATTGAATGAGGCCCAACTGGACGCGCGATTCCGATCAGCCTCTGTGTTTGCACTAGCTACTCGCTATGAAGGCTATGGCATGGTGCTAAGCGAGGCGATGCTCTACGGATTGCCTGTAGTGAGTTGTTCAGTAGGCGCTGTTCCCGAAACGGTGGGAAATGCCGGCATCTTAAGCCCCGTAAACGACGCGCAGGCTTTTGCTAAAGGTTTACAGCATGCACTGCACAATCAGGACTTGTTTGCTGCGAAATCCCGAGTACTGGCACAATCACTACCAACATGGGCTGACACCTCGCGATGCTTTGTGAAGGTCGTTAAAGCATTAACTGGATAGAGGTTCTCTAACCCTACATCGATGGAGGCTTAAGAGGGTTTTACGTCTGTGCGAAAAACAAAGCAATAATCGAATAGCGCTATTGCAACAAAAAAGGCCCCTATAACTCAGGTTCTGTTATTTTGTCTGCTCACTTTTCTACAGCATTGCTATGACACATCCGGCACAGGCACTTGTCGAGGCGACGATTGCAGGTATTGAATCTGCTGATACTGACTCAATTGAATCAGCAATATTACATCACCAGTCTCTTACCAAGCCGGTGGGTAGCCTCGGTAGGCTAGAGGAGCTGGGCGCTACCCTGTGCGGTATTCAGCGACAAGTCCCGCCAACCGTTGAGCGGGTGCATGTGGTTATTTTCGCGGCTGATCATGGCATCACTAA
>CALGND010000125.1 GCA_937958675.1 uncultured Granulosicoccaceae bacterium | reverse complement strand
ATATTAAATCCAATATAGTGGGCTTCCATCGGGTCATTTGATACTCGATCGGTGCTACCGATAAATTCGTGCCAAGCATCAATGAACTGATCATTCTCTGCTGATTCAACACTCATAAAGTAATTCCATGCGGCCAGATGCCCCACGAGAGGAGTTGTGTCAATACCTGAAAGCTCCTCTTCTCCCACCGAGAACGCTACGACCGGAATATCTTCAGACGAAACACTTTGATTGCCAAGCTCTTTATAAAAGGGAACGTTAGCATCACCATTGATAGTGGATACAACCGCTGTCTTCTTTCCAGCACTACCAAACTTCTTGATATCAGACACGATAGACTGCCAGTCAGAGTGGCCAAATGGCGTATAGTTGATCATGATGTCTTCAGCTGCAACCCCACTATCAGCAAGATATGCCTCCAAAATTTTGTTCGTTGTGCGTGGGTAAACGTAGTCAGTACCCGCCAATACCCACCGCTCTACGCCAATTTCATCACGCAGGTAATCGACTGCCGGGATAGCCTGTTGATTAGGCGCTGCACCGGTGTAAAAAACGTTCTTCGACGATTCTTCGCCCTCATATTGAACTGGATAAAACAGCAATCCGTTTAGTTCTTCAAACACTGGTAACACAGACTTTCTAGAAACCGATGTCCAGGCACCAAAAACCACGTCTACTTCATTAACTTCAATTAATTCACGCGCTTTTTCAGCGAACAAAGGCCAATCGGACGCGGGATCAACCACAACCGCTTCTAGTTGCTTGCCTAGTAGGCCGCCTTTTTTATTCTGTTGATCAACCAGCATCAACATGGTGTCTTTAAGTGTTGTCTCACTAATTGCCATGGTCCCTGATAGGGAATGTAACACCCCTACTTTGATGGTGTCTGCTGCAGTGGCATAAGGCGCTATACAGACACTGGCGGAAAGTACACCGCCAATAACAAGGTTTCGTAATTTCATAGAGTCTCTCTTTCTGAGTCGGTAAATGTGCGATTGAGACTACCCACTCTGAGGCTCTTTGCATGCTGTTAAATGCGCGCCGCACTGATGCAAAAAAAGCATCAGTACGTTTTAGCGCTATAGTTTGCGCGGCTTACACAAATTTTGAAGGCGTAGCACCGCATCGAAAATGCAGCCTAAAGCAACAATTCAACACGATTTTTGCAGCGCGAGATCACTACTTTTTGTAGGCTTCGACACAGTTCAAACTACCATTGAGTGTCGTCAAAGACTATCGCTAGCTATCAGCAAAAGTAATCTATAAACGATAAATAAACGCTTGCTTACCCTTTTTATTAAACCCACAACTGGAGTAGAAGCTTTGCACTTCCTCATCACGGCCGGTTAGCAACATGATCTTGTAACACCCTGCCTGTTTGGCACATTCAATGGCTTGCAACATTAGTGCTTTACCTACCCCTTCTCTACGATATGCAGTATCGGTAATAACATTTTCGATCACCGCATAGGGTCGCGCGCCTCGAGTTAGATTAGGAATGATATTGAGGTAAATGCTACCCAGCAACGCGTTATCGCGTTCCATCACCCATAGTTGATTGTGAGGCGATTGCGTTATTTGATCGAAAACCGCTAGACCGTGCTCTTGATCCAATAAAGGATCGTCCGGGTTGAGTAGTTGTAACAGCGCTAGTAGCTGTTTATAGTCCCGCCTGATGGCTTGGCGAATAGTCATTATTTTTTATCGCAAGCAGCAAGAATGGTGTCTACCATCTTCGGCCCTATACCGTTAATCTGACCAAGCTTTCCGCTCTTAGCAAGTTCGCATAGTTTCTTTAGGCTATCCACCTTGTGATCTTGATACAACATTCTGGCTGTCTTTGCGCCTAGCCGTTCTATCGAGGTGAGCTCTAACACTGAGAGTGGCGGCGGCTTGCCATATTGATTGTCTTGGTATTTCTCGGTAGTACCCGTGCGAATAATCTCATCTAGATAATCCGCAATTACACCACCAACACCAGGGATGGTATTGAGCGTTTTGGCTTTTGCCATCTTGTCCACCGACTCAGGCCATCGTGAAATAGCGTGAGCCAATTGCCCATAACGCTTTGCGTGATCTTCTGGATAGCCTCCAATGATGAGATACTCGCCCAATTGTTTTATCTTCAGGCCAACCTCATCGTTGCGCTTCCAGCGTGTTCGACCCTTGGCATCTTTGTATTTGGCGTTCGACATGGTAGCAACTCCGTTGTAACGCACTCAATGACCGCACCTATCAGGTCAACAGTGCTCAATGTGTAACCTTACCTTCATTCAATAGCTTACCGCGTTCTCGTCACTATCTGCGAGGATATCAACTCCTTGAACTGAGGGGGTAAGGACATGGACATATATACATCTGAGACTGAGTGTTTCTTGTCAACCAATATCGCTTACGTACGTTGTAGTCTATTTACGTAATCGAGAATTACTTCCGAAAATGACAATAACTATGCCGATTTCCACCACAGAGTGGTTGCGACTATTACTGCTGTACGCTCACCTGCTGCTTAGCATGCTAGCCCTCGCACGGGTGCTGTCCGCCGATCTTGGCCTTGTCACTGGCAAGCTAAGCCGAGAGATGTTGCACGCAACCGTGCACAGTATTGTTTGGCTATTACTTGGCTTATGGGTATCCGGGTTAGCGATCATCTGGCTGGATACGGGATTTGATCCTGCGCTACTAGCTGAACGCTCTAAATTGGTGTTCAAACTTGTTAGCGTGACCGTATTAACATTGAATGGCGCTCTGTTGCACCGACTTGCATTTCCGGTGCTGATGTCGGACGAACCTTTAAACCTACGCAAATCGATGTTGCTTGCCATTACTGGTAGCCTAAGTACACTACATTGGCTGCTTGCGGCATTCATCGGCGTATCAAAACCGCTCGGCAAATTACCGCTAGAACTCCTATTGCTTAGTTACGCCATACTGTGTGTGGCTACTATTGTTGGATCGCTAGCGTGTATTGGGCTGGTGCGTCGACATATCATGCATTGGCGCAGTAGCAACGACCCTACATCGTTTATTGACCACGTAATCTCGTGAATCGATTGAGCGCCCTACGAATGGGCGCTCATTCGCATCAACTAATCTAGGGCGTAAGGCCCTTCTAGTAGAAAGTCGTATTGAGAAATCTCGAAGGTTTGCGCCATCGCTTGGATCGTTGCCAAGCGAATCACTTTTGTAGACGACGCAAGATTTTGTGCCTCAGTCGCCATCATCACACCACCAACATGGTGTGCGCGCATAAGCTCTAACCAACGACGGCCGCGATATTGACCTGCTAAGGTTGATAGCTCAAGTAGCTCTTCATCACTGGCATATCCAGGCATCAATGCCAACGGCATACCGGCACCTTGATTGGCACCCATCCAGCCCATTACTATTGATGGTGGTACTGTGGATGCACCCCAATCTGCAAGCCAAGCTCGCATTTGCCCAACTTCCATTGCTTGGTTCTGCAATACCTCAGCTGCGGCGGCTTGAACGGCGCCACCGGTATCGCGCCCTAATACTCGTTGGCACATTGCCAACGCTTGCAAGTGGTGAACGGACATGTCTTGACAAAATCCGATATCCGCAGCGGTTGGTTCCTGAGAACTATCCGCAGCAGTCGCATTGGCAAGTAGCGTAGCCGGCCCTACTGTACTAGCCGCTAAAAAATGACGTCTATTTATATTCATTGTGTCGCAGGAACCTCATCACCTCTAGGTCCACCAGGGCCACCAGGACCGGCTGCAACCTCAGCCACGCCACGGTAACAGCCCAGTGTGTAGGGGAAACTGTCTGTAGTGTAGTAGGCGTAGTTACCATCCTCATCTGTTCGCCCGTTGCATTGGTCAAGATCGCCAGAACCCTCAGCATAAGCGTGTGCTGAAAAAGTGTCTGTTGCAAATAGTGATGCGTCATTGAGGAACCAAGAAGACGTGTATTGTGTATTGCCAGAATAAATTGGGTAACCATCAAACGCGTAGCCAAACAGCTGTGGCTCAGACGTAGCTTCAGCTTCAGTAAATAAGCAATAATCGCTGCCCGTTACGTCGAAGGTATGATAGTGATAACCTGTTGGACCATTGTGCCCTCCGCACTCAGTAAACCCTCCCGCCAGTGAGAGTACGTCACCACCGGTGCCTTCTGTGGCGCCGTAAATAGGGATTCCATTAATTGCCACACCGATTGCACCCAAGGCGGGAATGTCACTGACTTCATCTGCAACAGTTGGCGTTGCGGGAATAGCGTACTCAAGATCGTAAACTTGCGGATTACCCGGAGATGTTTCGATATAAGGAAAATCAGGGATCTGATTAGACCTAACCGTTACGGTATCATCTGAGCAGGATGCACTGACTTCCGGGTCGGGCAAATCGGCATTGGCAGAGCCTCGAGTTACAAATTTGGTGGCTATCTCTTCACACGTAAACGCAGTAGCTGTAAAGTCGGTTGAAGTCTCTCCGGTTGTACCGGTTGTTTCTCCTGTGGTAGCAGTTGTATCTCCAGTGGTGTTCGTTGTTTCGTCAGTCGCCTCTGTTGTGCTGTCGTCAGAGCTACACGCGCTGCCCAGGACAATCAACAGCGTGACAGCACCATAGCTAAGCCATTGGCTATTTTTTATTGGTTTAATCATTAATACTTTCCGTTAGTTGCAATTTTATTGCTGTGCGCGGTCTGAGACGCACAGCATCAAGCTGAGGTAGCGAAACAAGGATAGCAGCCAAGTTTTGCGCAAATGTGGAAAGAATGTGGAAAAAGTTAAAACTAACGGATGTTAACTGAGCAGATTAACTCGATAGGTTTGCCCCTTCAATTCTGACATCTGCAACAGCGCTCACGCCAAGCTTAGCCAACACATCATCACTAAAGTTTTCGTTAGCATGAATGCTAATAGTGAAATCGTTCTCTGGGTTAAGCTCATGCACTAATACCCATGACCTACTGGTAGGCACTAAACACATAAACGAACAACCACCTTCAGGCGCGGGGTTTGTCAGCAGGGCTTCTAGTTGATGATCTTGCGAATAATACTCATCCCAGGTATGTGCCCAAACATCCTCCACTATGGCTAACACATTATCTGGCTCATTGATTTGCACCCAGCAACAGGCTTCTTCGGATGATGCAACTTTTATTGAGTTGATTAGGTCGGTGTACTTAAAATTGGCTGATGGTGCGGAGCCATCTATCAACGATGATAAGAGATTGCTAGGTAAATTAACCGAATATAAAACGGTTTCATTTCCGATTTTAGATTGGCGAGTCTCGTAATTTTCGTAGATCTCAAATAGTGGCCATTCGGGATCATCAGAAATTAGCGTATCCTGAACCCAGCGCTTACTTAGCTTTTCTTCTTTGCGGTCGTTTGATTCGGTCATTATAATTTTAAGGTTTACCCAATTGTGTTCGTTTGCGTTCGTTAAGTGCTTAGATTGCTCGGTTGTTACCACAGAGATACAAGCAGCGCGATACACAACAACCAGATGCACAATACCACCGTTGCCGCCACATAGCTCCTAGGTTGTGCAAGAATTAACGCCGCTTTATCACGTGATTCTTGTAATACAACTGCCGGTATCATTCGAATCACCAACAATAAGCCCAATGGCACAATCACCAGGTCATCCAAATACCCGATAATTGGAATAAAGTCAGGTATCAAATCCACCGGCGACAGCGCGTAAGCGGCCACAGCCAGCGCTAAGACTCTAGCAAGCATGGGGGTTCTTCTGTCGCGAGCTGCATAGTACACCGCAACAACATCGCACTTAATTCGCTTGGCCCATCGTTTTAAGCTTTCCAGGCTCACTAATCTGTATCCACGCAATGCAAACAGCGAATCTGAAAATCAAAAGAGCATATTAGCTGATACACACGCACCCCATTCAAATTACTATTCCAATATCAAGATAGCCTTTACAATCAGCTACACTAGCTTAAACAAACAATATTACTAAGGGTATGAAAATGTTAAGGTTCGGCATTCTATCCACGGCAAAAATCGGCAGAGAGCACCTCATCCCTGCTATCCAAAGCGCAAACAATGCAAGCCTAGTCGCCATCGCGTCCAGAAAGCTCAGTAGCGCAAAAAAGCTGGCAGCTCAAACAGGCGCTCCATTGGCGTTTGGCTCCTACGAAGAGATGCTCGAATCAGACGAGATAGACGCCGTATATATACCACTACCCACATCGCAGCACGTCGAATGGAGCGTTAAAGCTGCTAACGCAGGCAAGCACGTGCTATGCGAAAAACCAATATCGCTCAGTGCTACCGACATTAAAAAGATCATCAACGCGCGCGACAAAAACAAGGTGATCGTATCGGAAGCCTTTATGGTCACCTATCACCCACAATGGATAAAAGTACGTGATCTATTGGCCAAAGGCGCTATAGGCACCTTGCGGCATATCGATGCCTCATTCACCTACTTCAACACAGATGCAAAGAACATGCGTAACCGCCCGGAATTAGGCGGCGGCGCCCTACCCGATATTGGTGTTTACCCAACTGTGACAGCACGCTTTGCTACCGGCTTGGAGCCTACTCGCGTACAAGCCCTAGTAGACTACGACCCTAATTTTGGCGTCGATCGTTACGCGAATATATTAGCCGAGTTTCCCGGGTTCAAAATGACGTTTTATGTCTCTACGCAGCTAGGAAACCGCCAAAGCATGGTGTTTCATGGAGACAAAGGCTTTATCGAACTATCCGCCCCTTTTAACTCCAATCTATACGAAGGCGACGAAGTGCGTGTACACAATGCTGGCCATAGTGAAACCAAAATTTTTCGATTTACCGGCTTGAACCAATATGTGTTGGAGATCGAAGCATTTGCAAAAGCGGCATCCGGTAAAAAACAGCATCTATTTTCCCTTGAAGAATCCGTTCTTAATCAAAAAGTCATTGATGCAATCTATAAAGCTGGTAAGTCGGGGCGTTGGCAGAACGTATAACGTTATGCCATTCACTCGTAGCTTAACGCTGTCGATTTGCCTCTAAAAATCCAATACGACAATGCCGTGTATAGGAAAATTGCTGGCAATACCACTGCACAACCTATCAACATCACTCGCAACGACTCCGGAGCAGCCGCTGCCTCCCATACGGTCATTTGTTGCGGAATAATGTAAGGGTAAAAGCTATAGGCCAAGCCCGCGAATGCCAATACGTATATACCGATGCAAAGTATGAAGGGTAGCCAGTTTAATCTGTCGTGCTCATAAGGCATTTTCGCAAGATGTCGGTACATCAACAGAATCAAAATCCCAGAACACAACGGCAATGGCGCAAGCAGCACAATTTGAGGCCATGTAAGCCACTTCTGATAAATCGCATCACTTGCCATTGGATTGGTTACAGACACAAGAACTAAACCAACAGTTGTTACAAGCAACGACCTGCGCGCCCAACGGATTGCACTGGCCTGTAAGTCAGAAGACGTTTTTAGTATTAACCAACAAGCACCAATCATCACGTATGCAAAGCTGACACAAAAGGCACTGACCACAGAGAAAAGCTCGGCATAAAAACCACTTTTAAACCCTACGATGTACTGCCCTAACATATAGCCTTGAGACAAGGTTGCCATAACCGACCCAAGGGAAAACAATCTATCCCAAAGGTTTTTGTGCTTAGCACCCACCTTGGCCCTAAAATCAAACGACACGCCCCGCAAGATTAGCCCGGCAAGCATGATCGATACTGGCAGATAGAGTGTCGTTAAGATCAATCCATGCGCTGAAGGAAATGCTACCAACAGTACTCCCACACCCAGCACCAACCAGGTTTCGTTTGCATCCCAAAAAGGCCCTATTGCAGCAATCATTTGATCACGGTTTTGCTCCGACTCTCCCGTCATCAAAATGCCGACACCCAAATCGTAACCATCTAGCATTGCATACAGCAACATGGCAATACCCATTAGGCCAAGAAAGATGACCGGCAACATGTCATTACTTACCCAGTTCATGATGGTTCTCCTTGCAATGTAGGGTTATCGCTAGCAAACGGCCTGTAAGGTGTTTGGCCACTGTTTTTATGCCTAGGATTTGCAGCAGTTTTAGCCATATAAAACAACGTAGCGATATAGGAGAACAACAAAAACGAATATAGCCCTAAGTACATGAAAAGTGACCCTGCTACGCTGCTTGCAGGTGCCGACCCCACCGCTTGTGCCGTAGACAACACTCCTTGAACTAGCCAGGGTTGTCGGCCAATTTCAGTTACGTACCAACCGGATAAGGTGGCCACCCAACCAGAGAACGTCATTAGTACCAGCACTCGTAGTAGGAATACCGGTAAAGGTTTGCTACGTAACAACATGACAGCCGACACTGTCGCAACCAACAGCATTAACATACCGGTGCCCACCATTATTCTAAAACCATAAAACAGAGGGGCAACTTTTGGCCTGTTCTCTCCAAAGCTATTAATTCCGCGTAGCTCACCATCTAGTTCGTGAGTCAGTATTAGGCTAGCCAGCTTAGGGACCGATACTTCATAGAGATTGCTACGTGTTTTTTCATCCGGTATCGCAAACAACACCAATGGCGCGCCCTTTTCGGTTTCCCAGATAGCCTCCATCGCGGCAATTTTTGCTGGCTGATGCTCAAGTGTATTGAGCCCATGTAAATCTCCTACCCAAATTTGAATAGGAATAAGCACAGCGGCACTGTACACACCAGTTTTTAGCGCACGCCTCACTCCCAGCGATGTGTCGTTACGTAAAACTCGATAAGCCGATATACCAGTTACCAAAAAGGCCGCTGTCAGACCCGATGCAATCATCATATGAGTTAAGCGGTATGGCATGGAAGGATTAAAAACAACCTCCATCCAGCTAGTAACATGAGCCACACCATCAATCATCTCAAAACCTTGTGGCGTGTGCATCCAAGAATTTAACGCAATGATCCAAAACGCCGACATGCTAGTGCCTATCGCAACGAGAGCAGTTGCAAGCGTGTGCAGCCAGGCCGGTAAGCGGGATGCACCAAACAACATGACACCTAAAAATGTTGCCTCGAGGAAAAAGGCAGTCAGTACTTCAAAGGCTAATAAAGGCCCTGCAACATTACCCACGGTTTCCATAAAACCCGGCCAGTTGGTACCAAACTGAAACGACATGGTGATACCGCTTACTACACCTAAGGCGAACGTAAGTGCAAACACCTTAACCCAAAACCGATAGGCTGCCATCCAAGAGGCCTCGCCGGAGATGTGAAAGCGAATTTTGAAGAAAAGAAGCATCCACACCAATGCGATGGTAATGGTTGGAAACAGAATATGGAATGAAATATTAGCCGCAAACTGAATGCGAGCTAACATGAGCGCGTCCATCATATTGACCCCCTACTACTAACGACAACAACACCAATCGAATGGCTTACTTAGTACTACCTTTGGTTTTCTTCTTACCCACTATGCTGAGCTTATCTTTCATATCAAGCAAACGTGGGATACGGCTGCCCAGCTTTAAGAGCATTTCTAAATCACTTCTACTAATTCGTTGGAGCTCGTTCGACCAATCTGATACCTGCTCCATCAAACCGCACATCTCTTTCATTCGTGCATGCGCATGCTTCTCTTCTGCAGACGTTGGCTTCTCCATAAGCGTTTGTCGCAATAGCGTAAGCGTTGGATCGAGCTCTCTTTTTCGCCGCTCTTCAAGCAACGTCAACGCAATTTCCATAATATCTTCAGGTGTTGAAAAGTAATCGCGACGATCACCTATTACATGATGTGAACGAACCAGGCGCCAGGCTTGCAGTTCTTTGAGCCCCATGCTCACATTGGAACGCGACACCCCTAAGGATTCTGTAATTTGTTCCGCGTTAAGTGGTTCCTGGGATAGGTACAACAAGGCATAGATCTGCCCCACAGTCCGGTTAATGCCCCAGTTACCCCCCATTTCGCCAAAATGGAGAATAAAGCTTTGAATTGAAGGTTGTAGATTGTCCATTTCTATTGTTTCGGTCATTTCAGTAATTACTGAAATAACAATAACACAAAAATGTTAGAAATGGGTAGTAGATGCGGATAGCACTGTAAGAAAACGGCTGTTTTAGGGAGAAACGCTTGGTTCCCAACAGCGGACGACAGCCCTATCTCTCTGGCTCTGGAATGCTGGCTTGAAATTCCGCTTGTTATAGATAATCAGTTTTCTCTACATCACAAATCGTGGATACCACACCAGTTTTTTCCCAATCATCTTTTAATACCGCTCTGCTTGGATCAGAGAGGAATCCTTGAAAGCGGGCATTATCAGGAAAGTAAAGAACGTGAGTCTCAGTGGCCCCATCAAGTGAGCGAACACTTAGTTCAAGTTTTCCTTCGTATTTACTCAGTAGCGGTATTACCTTTCGCTCGTATGATTCGAACAAGTCTGTATTCGCTGAAGAAAGATCAAGAACAACCAGCTTACGCATAATATATTATCCTATTCCATCTACTCATTATAAGCACATTTATCGGCAAGGCCACACAAGGCAAAGCCAGTCGCCCTTATACCGCCATTTTTCGAAATGTCAAAATGAGAAATAATTAAGATTCTTCTGAGCTAAAGTTCAATGCTTTAAGCCGCACGTAGCCAATGACTTAATCATCGCAGCTTGCGAGATCAAACTGCATTAGCAGCGCGCTTGCCCTACACGCATTGACGGTGCCAGTAATCTCATCGGTGGTTTTTTGCAGTAACGCTAACAAAGCGTAGGGCGTTAAGCTTGGTTTTAGTTCTCTTAGTATTGCTGCCAATCCGCTGATATGTGCAGCCGAGAATGAACTACCATCTACAAGTTCGTAGTTGTTTTCGGGAACCGTGCTGATTATTTTCAAACCCGGTGCGTTGATGGCTTTGCCTACAGACTCCCCCATATTCATAACTGCAATGGTGCCCGGCACTGCAGTTGGAAATTGATCTACACCTTCGTCGCCAACTGCCCCAACAACAATAATATTTTTCTCTAACGCTGCCTTTACAAGCCGCTCTAGCAAGGCGTCACGTGGGCCAGCGAGGCTCATATTGATAACAGCAACGCCATTCAAAATAGAAAAATTTAACGCCTTAGCTAGCGTTATGGTATTACAAGTCGCGCTTGGATTGTCTCGACTATCTTGCCAACACGCTTTAAGTGCTATTACTTTTGAATCAGGGGCCATGCCTACCATCCCCGCTCCATTATTAGCTGATGCTGCTATGACACCGGCTACAGCGGTACCATGCTTATCTAGAGAAAAACCAAGTTCATCTTTATCCACAAAGTTTCTGGCCATTTCTACATTTGCAGTTAAATCTTGATGAGACAACTCCATCCCAGTATCGATAATCGCCACCCGGACACCTGCCCCCTTTGCCCATAAGTGTGTCGAATCTATGCTCATCGTCCTTATTCCGTGCTGCAGGGGCAGATAAGGATCATCGTACGTATTGCTACTCTGCACATGAAACGCCTGCATCAACTGAGCAGTTTCGACCTCAGGCTCTTTCGCCAATTCACTAATCAACTCTTGGGTGTCGGTATCGGTATTCATCTGGAAAACTAGGCAATGAATGCCAATGCTAGCTAACGGCCAATCGACCACCCGCATAAGCCCATACTGTGAATTCATGCGCTCTAGAAACTCATTGTATGCTTCGGGCAACTCAGAAGGCTCGTTAGTAATAGAGTCGATTGAATGACCACCCGCTAAGGCAGCGTGATTCTGCTGACTGACCGTAATAAGTACGTGCTGATTCTCCCAACCGGCACGGTAGCTACCGATTGATACATCCATTTGATTCCTTTTTGGATCAGGAGGAGTATCCACAATGTGTTTAGCGGTTCCACACCCTGTCAGGATTAACAATGATGCAAGGAATAATAGTCTAAGCATAGCTAATTACCTTATCTCGGCGCTGGTTACGTTTTCTATCGCTTGTAGTTCACCAAGCATCTCATTTAGCTGATCAAGCGAAACTGCATTCTTAAAACCGACGGTATATACACCCGGCTCTAAATTCTCAATTGATATTTCATTATCGACGCTAGCTAACTGTTTGCGAATAAGCGTCATTGCATCGGTGCTCTGAGTGGCGGATGTAAATTGAACTGCAACTTGCGCTGTTGATGCTGGTGCGTCAGGCGAGCTTAATACGGAATAGTCACCTTGTTGGCTCTCATACAAGCTCCACGACCCTATGGTGACGAAAAGTAGGCTTGCTACAAGCGCCGGAGCTACCCATTGGCTCTTTAAATAATCACCAATAGTGTCAGATATTCTTTGTAATGATCGACCTAACTTGTCAATTAACGATGATGAATTTACGGCTCTAGTCTGGTCAGACTCGATACGTTGCATGACACTGGACAAATTACCTTCGAGATCCGCATTACTTGCATAACTCGACTCGCTACTAGAAATCAGATCGGTGTTTAACATTTTCAATAATTGCATTTCTTCTTTGCAAATATCACAGGTGCTGACATGATCGGCTACCTTGTCACGTTGAGTGGATGATAGCGTGTCATTTGCAAACCATGGTAATAGAGGGTACATCTCATCATGGTTGCTCGTGCTGTCTTTCGAATAAGGCATAAGATTAGGCCTGCAGTGCTGATTGAAGTTTACGTCGTGCGTGAAACGTGCGTGTTTTTACAGTGTTCTCAGGGCATCCAACAATTTTTGAAATTTCGGGAATCGTGTGTCCTAGTGCGGTGAGCTCAAGTACAGCCCGATGCTTAGCACTCAATGTTGAAAACCCCGCTGTCAGCTGGCGTCCTAGTAATTCGCTGTCAGCCTGAACCTCCGGATTGCTATCCAGTGCTGACGATTCCAGCTCATCTAACGGCGCGTCCGAATCTCGATTTTTTGAATGCCGAGCTTGTTGCTGAAAGCTTTTAATAGCGCGCTTATACGCAATGCCTAGTATCCACGTAGATACCTTTGATTGTTCTTTAAATTTTGACGCGCTATTCCAAACGGCATAGAGAGTGTCACAAACTACCTCCTCAGCAACGTGATGATCGTGCACCATTCGTATAGAAAAGCGATAAACCCTTGCGTGATAGAGACGAAAAAGAGCCTCAAACGCTGATTTATCACCCTTTGCGATCTGCCTGATCAATTCAAGATCGTGGTTAGAAGAGTGTTCTTCCATAGACTGAGTCTCATCTCGCCAAGTCGTTGAAAGCATGGTCGTTAATAACATGATTCATGGCAACCCTACACATAGTAATTAGTACGTTCCTAGGCTCGCCAAAAAGGTTCATTTAGCTATTAATTAAATTTATGAACCATTTTTCTCGTCCCGAACACTTACCCAACATAGCTTGCATCGTACCACTGTTGAGCCAGCCATGAAGGCCACTCGTCGCGCCATCCGCGGCAATATTGACAGCCTTTTTGGCCGTAGAGGGGCGCCAGCCGTGTAACGAATAAGCTGATACCGAATGGTTTTAAACAAAGCTAAACATGAAACGACAACTTAGCTACTCAACTAACACCAACACAAGGAAAATAAAATGAAGCCTTCCCCAAAAACAATTGCACTAGCATCTTCTCTTTTACTATTAAACGCATGTAGCGCGTACCAATCCCTAGGCAAGGCGAATTCATCAGAAGCCGATGCCATTGTTACAACAGCTAGAGGTATGACGCTATACACATTTGACAAAGATACAGATGGTGTTTCTGCTTGCTACGACTCATGTGCAGCTAAGTGGCCTCCATACTTAACGAGTGAAGCCACTCCGGCACAAGCTGCAACTAAGAGCAAACGTAAAGATGGCTCAGAACAATGGGTGTTAAACGGTAGCCCGCTCTACACTTGGGTAGGCGATAAACAGGCTGGCGAAACCACAGGCGATGGAGTTGGTAACGTTTGGCACACTGCACGTTTGTCGTCTAGGTATAAAACGACTGGCTACTCTTCTGGTTATTAGTCACATAGATGCACTTTACTTTTTTATTTCGAGTTTTCTTTCGCGATTTTCATCTTCAGGGGCACCGTATTCTCGGTGCCTCATGCTTCTAAAAATATTTTAAATTGCCCTGCCGTTTTTTCATCTGATTAATGAACCTTATGAAGGCTACCCGGTACACACAATTGAATCTGACAATTGCATTATTACAGAGTTAATCACGCATTATTTTCATTTAGATGTGATTTTATTTCTGAAAAATATGCTGTAGATGAATTCGATATTTGGCCAAAAAAACGTGCTCATTAAGTTTAAGCACGCTTAAACGAAAAACAGAACGCATAACTTTTATAACCATGGAACATTCGGAGATCAATTATGAATAAATATCACTCTACCACTGGCAGCAAAACGTCTGTCTTGATCGGGCTGCTTCTCGCAGCAGGCGTTTCGCTAACAGCAAACGCGAATGTAACAAACACGGTAATCGGCACGGACCAAAATGCTACGGTTGGTGTTGATGACAACATACGGGATTTTCTCTCAGCTAATCGCGGTAGTAATGGTGGCGGCGACCAGAGCTTACAAGCAGGTGACGCCGTACTTGGTTCGGAGCAATCTGACTTACTAATCGGAGCCTTGGGTATTGACGTATTACTTGGTTATGGCGGTAACGACATCATCATAGGGGGCACTGAAGACTTTAACCCGTTCAATCGCGATCGCGCGTTTGGAGGTAATGGTAGCGACGTATTTATTTGGGCGCCTGGAGATGGTAATGACTTCTTTGATGGTGGCGCTGACGCAGATGTGCTCATGCTGGGCTTGGTAGGCGAAGTATTAGACGCTGATGGAAACAATGCAGGTGCTCCATTTTTTAGTGTTAATCCTCCTACGGCTGCCGGCAGTCAAGATTTTGATGGAATCTATGTTGATCCCTCGTCTGGCTTGCCCATTGTGGATATAGCCGGAGGTCCAGGTTTTTGTGATGTTGTTGATGGTTACAACAATAACGATGAAAAGGCCGAGTTGTTAGATCTAGGGCTTGACCACATCGTTCGTTTTACCCTTCGTGGCCCTGCAGCAGATGAAACTAATCCAGACACCGGGTTGCGTATCGCGGTGCACCTACAAAATACGGAGTTTCTCGTTTGCGGTGGCGTTAATGCAGGTGAGACAGTGGCGCTAGACCTAACTACTAGCCCACCTACCCCAATTGATATCACCGAACTACCTACAGACGCATACAACCTTATTAAATAACCCAACATTCAAAATTCGGAGTAACTAAATTATGAGCATTATTAAAGTAGCAGCACCGATTACTAAACAACTCGCAATCTACAGCGTAGCCGCACTTGCACTTGTTGGCTGTAGTGATGGCACCAACGAGGAACCGCTCACTGAGACTAATCAACCTCAAGAACAAACCGCCAGCGTACAACTTGGAAACGATCGCAATAATATAGGCAGTGCGCTGTTATCACTCAACCCTGAAGGCCCCGGTGGCTCACCTAATCAGAGCTTGCGCAGCGGCGATGTACTACAGGGAGACACTGGCAACAATGTCTTAATTGGTGCGCTTGGTGTTGATGTTCTAATTGGCGCTGATGGTGATGATGTTTTAATCGGCGGTACTGAAGATTTTAATTCAAGCGTCGATGGCGATGACCTCGGTTCTGACAACCGTGACCGAGCATTTGGTGGCAATGGTAATGATATTTTTATTTGGGCACCTGGCGACGGTAGCGATTTCTTCGATGGCGGTCAAGGCATAGACGTAGTCGCATTTGGTTTGTTAGGAGAGGAGCGAGATAGTGACGGTACGAGCGCTGGCGCTCCATTTTTCAATGTGAACCCACCGGGCTCGGACGGAAGTTTCGATTTTGACGGGATTTATCTCGACCCCAACACTAATTTACCCGTCATTAGCGTTTCTGGATCACCAGGTTTTTGCACCATACTCGATGAATCAACTAATCCTACAGAGTTAGCCGCACTGTCATTAGATCACTTGGTACGATTTAGCCTTCGCGGTATTGCCAATGCTTTCGATGCTGGAGAGCGAGCTGACGATGATGGTTTACGCGTAGCACTGAGCCTCAACAATGTTGAATTCGTTGTATGTACCAAGCGCGAAGTCGTTGATGGAGCTGGCGTCGATAATATTGAAGTGTTGGATATCAGTACTTTCCCACCTACAGTCGCTGCTTTGAGTGATCTACCTGAGACGGTTCAACAGCAGATTCAGTAGGTAAGTACGTCGCTGAGCATGGTTGCCAGAAACCAAGCGCCATGCTCAGCGTAGTAATTAAGAGATAACGCCGCGTTTGCAGTGAATAAAAATACTAATAAGGCATTCTGCGTAGCCTCAAGCTCTAAATAATGAGGTTCAGCCCTGCTTCAAACTAACGGGATATCTTTTGCAACTGAGCCATCCAAAACCAGATCATCTTTTGACTTCAACAGCCACAGATTTTCCAAACTCAGTTGGATAAACTCTCTGTTTCGCCATCGGCCCAAAAGTTCCTGCAAAGCCTTAGTCTCGCTAACATCTAACTCCTCCACGAAATTCAACAAACCGACAAGGTATAACTCGGTTGATGTCTCACCGAATATCGTTTGAATTTCATGACACATATTCCTGCCGTCTCGTAGCTCAGGATACACCTTGAGATAGAGCCGCCCGATGTTGATATTGCCAGAGAAAACACCGCGAATACTGATTGCTATAGGCCCAATCGATCTTAACTTATCAAAAACACACTGATGTATGAACGGTTCCTGTTCACTCGATATTGTTCCACAAATGGTAGCGTGCAATTTATCTTTGCGTTGCGCGAATGTCTCCCATGATATTTTGTTTGCAAATTTCATAGTTTTAAGCTCATCGTAAAATTCTATGAAACTTTCAGACAACAGAAGCTTGTCAGCAGGTACCGGTATCGCGATGGAATATCTTAGATCATGGACACCTCTATGATAATTCGAACCCGGCTTAGATGGGATAACAAGTGGGTGATCAGGCGCTACTAGTGGCAAATGCGCGAGGCGGTAGGCCGCATCAAAGGTTAATCGTTGACCATCGAGAAAGTCGGTTTGATGTAGTTTGTAAGCAAGCTTGTTATCATCACAGTAGATGATGCTTGAGGGTTTATTGTCATGAACCATGTGATTGCATTGTCGGTATCGTCCTTGTGGTTAAATCCTACTTGGCTATTACATAAGATTACATGGAATCTCCAAATCAATGTGACGGTAGTCATTATGCCTTACCAAACTGAACTCTCAATCCACTCAATCGCAAGATATTCAGCGACTTCAATTTCGTCGGTAGACATTTCCATTGCAATTAGACTCAAATGCTTATCCATCAGGGGGTTTCCACTTAGCACGGCTATTTTCATCCATTTGTACGCCTGAAGTAGACTCTTTGGCGTACCCGCTCCTTGGAAGTACATAATACCTAAATCGTGCTGCGCCATTTCGTTTCCATTTTCGGCCGCCGACATATAGAGTTCAAGCGCTCCTTTCTTATCCTGTTGCTTCCCCCAACCGTTATCATAGAACACGGCTAATCGGTATTGCGCTTCGTTGTTGCCTTGTGCCGCTGATTTTTCATACCAATAGGCAGCAATGGAATCGTCTTGAACTACCCCTCTACCATACTCAAACAATAAGCCTGTTTCGAATTGCGCAGAGGCGGAGCCGTTTAACGCCGATTGAAGCATTTGCTCGTGCTCTGTTAACACTGCAGACTTTGTGTCCTCCGTGTTAATCAATCCCTGTGCATACACTGAATTTACTTTTATGCACGTTAGCAATAAAAATAATACCGAGCACGCTAACTGTCTATACAATCTAGATACGCCTATCATTAGTCTATATCAACTCCAGTTATTCACGCCTATTTTCCGGTAGCTCGCCTCTCTTTGTCTCTGACGGCTCACTAAAACTTATACTTCAAACTCGTCTGAAATACAATTGCGTTATTCTTACCGTAATCATCATTATCAAAAGTCTGAGCAAGATACTCAGCCCGCACTCTAAAGTCTGTGTTTTTGGTAAGCGCTAGGCCATACTTTATACCCAGCGTTACACTGGTCATGGCATCTAGTCGATAGTCCGAGCTGGCTATGCCACTACTTGGAAGAATCGGGTTTAGGGCATTGTCAACATATAAACGCCGATAATAAAAATCAGCCTGTGATTGTCGATAAACACGAACATGGGGCTCTAGATACTGCCGCTTTGTTAATTGCCGATGATATCGAAAATCACCAGTGTGTGAATTGATCCCCCAGTCGTCATAATAAGCCCGATAACCAACATGTATTGAATGCGCGGTATCACCGAGTTGATGCACCACTTTGCCAAAAAGGCTGGTTCTAACTCGCGACTCTGGCCGACTATCATGATAATTTGCGATGATCTGATTATTGCTGCCAGTTGCACTAATGATCTTGTACGGGTCGGAGTGGTAACCATCCGACAAGCTCAGGCTAACATTCACTTGTGCAATTGTTTGCTTATTCAACACACGGGTGCCGCCCACTAATGCATCTACAGTATTGCGCTGCCCCTTGCCGAAGGATTGGCTTTGACTTACGTCGCCCAAGGGTTGTGGAGTTGCACCAGAGTCACTTTGATAAATTGAATCAAATGTAGCTGCGAGCCCCATATTAAAACTTGCAAGCTTGTCAGCGCGTTCACGAGTAAATCCAACGCTAGCTCCAATAGACTCGTAATCAGATTCTTGCGATACGACTGCACCGTAGTCAAGAATAACAGCCCTGCTCGCTTGGCTTGATAAATTAAATCCAGCCTGCACACGGGTGTCTTCAAATGTACTAAGCGAATAGTCCGCCCCATTGGCAGCTGCAAACCCATTACCACCAGACACGCCGGTAAATGTGACGACTGAATCGCTACTGCGCACGGCACCAGTTGGTGATGCACCAGACATCGTGTCGTGTACAAGGTTTACAATCAGCTTTCTGCCTTCTTGCTCTCGTGTCAGGTTTGCCATAGTCTTGGCAACCGACACACGATCATCTGCCTCAACATAAGACAGATACGATGTATCGACTTCCCAATCGGAATCCTCTGCCTGTACATTTGTAGCGATTAACGACAGGGTGGCCAACGCTAGTTTTTTCTTTAAGCCACTCATTAGTTACATCCACAGCCGCCACCCTGTATACCACTACCGCCTCTCGAGGCTTCTTTGGAAAAATAGATATGATCATCAACCGATTGATCCATAGCATCAGTGATCAATTGCATATTCTCACGCGCGAGTGTTCCTCGCTCCCACGGTTTGACTTCATCAAATGTGAATATCTGCGCACTGGTGCTACACCCTGAAATAGTGAGTACGCACATTGTCAGC
This sequence comes from uncultured Granulosicoccaceae bacterium, assembly GCA_937958675.1. Taxonomy (GTDB): domain Bacteria; phylum Pseudomonadota; class Gammaproteobacteria; order Granulosicoccales; family Granulosicoccaceae; genus Granulosicoccus. The sequence goes on along the minus strand of CALGND010000125.1, from coordinate 12,338 downwards.
AGTAGCGCTTGAGGTAAGGGATAAATTGAGTACGTGGTTTTCATATTGATTCTCCCATTAACTCAGCAATCTTCGCCTCAAGCTTCACCTTATCCACTGGGCGGAATCCGATATGACTAAATACAATCTCCCCTTTAGGGTTTATAAGGTAGGAACTTGGCATACCCTGCACGCTATAGGCTTGAGCGGTTTCTCCTCTGGCATCAAAAGCGATGTCCACAACCGTATCAACCTCATTAAGAAATTGATAAGCATCATCGCGTTTTTCATCAAGATTAATGGCGATAATATTCAAGCCTTGGTCGCCATACATTGCCTGCATCTCGTTCATCCACGGAAATGACTGACGACAGGGTCCACACCAGGATGCCCAGAAATCAACGTAGAGATACTGGCCACGATAATCGTTTAGGCTTCGTTCACCCGACATACTGGGTAGGGCAAACTGTGGCGCTTGTGTTGATTTGGACTCTGATGCTGTTGCAGCGGTGTTCACTAACCACAAGGAAGATAAAGCGAGCAGTATCGAATAAGGAATTGATTTTGAAGTCGAGCGGTACAAACACATAAGCACACCTCAGAAAGTTAGACTAATCGATAAAACGATTGTCCAAACTGTAGCGGCAGCGAACTACTCAGATTCATTTTGAAACTGATTACAACGTGATGAACTACTCTAACGTTGGCACCAAAATATTACCTCATTAGATTCTAGAAATGTTTCTGCATCAGCGCCGTGAAGTAACGCTAAGGTTGACAGAACACCGGATTCAGTACAACTATTGCCGGCTACAGTGACTGATGCGGGCGCATCAATTACAGGCCATCCAGTTTTAGGATTGAGAACATGACCATAACGAATGCCGTCTTTTTTAAGGAAACGCTGTGCATCTCCACTCGTGGTTAATGCACCTCGCTGTAACTCTATCGTGTTCACCGCATCACCCGATTTTCGCATCGCTTCGATACCGACAATCCAGGAAGATTGCTTAAGCGGCGCCCTGCCTGCATGTAAGTCACCACCGAAATTTACTAAAAAAGGTCGCTCAGTGTTGGCATGTAGTAGCTTAACAACACGATCAACCGCATACTCTTTGCCAATACCGCCAAAGTCTATCTGCATACCCACAGGTAAGGTTATTTGCGGGGCTTGCCAGCTCACCTTATCCCAACCCACCAGTGGTAATAGCGCTGAAACTTCGCTCTGTAGTGGGATTTTGTCCGATCCATCAAACTTCCATACACGACCAAGCACACCAGATGTAATATCAAACAAACCTTCTGACAATGTAAAACATTGATCAGCAAAGTTGAGCAAATTAACTGTTTCAGTACCAACCTGAACGGGATTACCTTCACTATGATTGATCCGGTGCACGATATTATCGTCACGATATCGACTAAACGTTGCTTCGATACGTAATGCTTCATCACGGGTAATTTTACCCAACCGCCTCGCTTCTTTTTGTGAAGTTGCCTCAATCAATACTTCACAAGGGCTTGCCATCGCGCGAAACTGTATCGCAAAGTAATGTTCGTGTTGTGTTATCTCCACCTTCTACCTCTAGATTACAAAGCTATAGAATAAACCGTAACTCACAATTCAACCAAGCTGTACATTTTGTTAGTGTAACCGCTATATCGTTTGTCCGATAAACATTTCAGATCCGTGGTTCGGAGCAATTGGATATGCAGATGGTCAAATCGTTCACTAGCTTCAAGCAACTCAACATTGTTGTAATTAGCTCTTCTCTTATTTCGTTAATGGCGTGTAGCCCTTCTACACCTAATGTAGCAGGTGCATCACTAGGCGGAGCTTCTGCTGCCGGTGGATTCGCTAGCCCCTTGAGCGATGCAGCTTTTGAAGCCTTGCCGCTTGATGATCAGTATCGGGTGGTAAACAAACTCCTCGGCACCTTGTATAGCGGCGTACCAGTCGATGAGTTTTATGTCATCGAGCCCGGTTCAAGCATGCAAAGGCGGCATGAGAACGCACCAACACTGGCTAGCATCCGAACCGCCTTGCAAACTCGACTCGAACCTACACAGCGTACTCAGTTAGATAGTGAGATATTGGGCGAGGATGAAAACGGCAACCCCCAAGAGGACGTAGACCCACTATTTAACTTCGACCGTAATCGTCCTAAACAAATGCCGCTTGCCCGAATTCATCATTTCCCGCTAAGCAGTGATGGGTTTTCACAGTGGATGGCTTGGCATTTAGCTAATACCATTCTTTTCTCCCCTGCTGAAGAAATCGACAGTGCTGACATCACTGATGTTCAAAACCTTTTTCGTAGGCTCGATTTGAGTAATACACAAGGGCGCTCCATACGGGAGATGGTCGCAGTGCATCAACGCAGTGTACAAAACTGGCGTCGTTTCCGATCACCAGAGGACAACACACGCGAGATGATGGAGATCTATCTCGGCATTTTTGACAATGATGCCGAGGTACCCCTGGCATCTCAAGCCTGCCAGGATTTATATCTAACTGATGAACGCGACGGCTATAAGCTCGCTTATACGGATTACCCAAATTCAGAAGCGGTGTTGGTACTAGATCAGTACGTCACTAATTGCAATGACTTCTACGACGTTGTCGCGGGCCACCCGCTGTTAATACCTCGTGTGGTCAGTGTACTCGTGGATTACTTCTTTACTGGCCAATCGCTGGAACACCGAACACAACTAGCTGCGGCAATTACTGCCAGCAACCCGCAACGCTTCGAAGATATCTTTATTGCGATACTATTTTCTGAACGTTACCTACTACGCACTGAACGCCCACGTTCGTTTGAGGAAGCATTTCTATCCACAGCAAAACGGCTAAAGTGGAATGCTCATCCTGATGTTTTCAGGGGCATGGTTAATGGTAGCGGCTCATTCTCTCGTGCCGATATGAGTGAAATGGGCTGGCCAACTATGAGTTTAAAGCTTGGTCGTGTCGCAAGTGTGCCACTGGACTCTCTAAGCTTTGGCAACTACCACAAAGCTATGCGTGAATCCCTATTGATGAACGCGGATCGTTGGAAAAAGCCGTTGGGCTTATCAGGCCCAAGCGCACCCAATCCGAAACCAGTCACGCCACTAGCTGACGATGCAGATGCACGCGAGATCGCATCTTATGAGGCAGATATAAAGGAATACAACGACGAACTTGACGCCTTGTCAGCAGCAGATCGTGCTGCTTATGATAATGCGTTAGCAGAATATGAACGCGACTCTGTTTTGTTTAACAAGATTGATGATATGGATGTGACACAACTTATGGACTACGTGTTTCTCACTGCCATTCAACGACGCCCAACAGAAGTTGAGCGAAGCGGCCTTGAAACCATCTACAACGAACTCGGGTATCTTGATAGCGAATTTGACAATCGCTTCGCGCTGTCTAACAAGATTGATGACTTAGCTTTGTTAACCTTTGACTACCTGTCTCGCCTGCCAGAAGGCTATTACCTGCTCCGCGTTCAATAAGCGCTTAAGCAACTTACCCACACACTCTGCAGGATATCCATATGAATCGTCGTGAATTTTTAAGAAATACCAGTTTGCTCGGAATAGGCGCAACCTCACCTACGCTATTTGGCGTGCCGGGCCTTATCAGTCGAGCCGATGCCATGCCCATGGTGGACCAGGTAGATTTCGTGCTACCAACGATTATGCCTCAAGTTATCAACGTCTTTCTATACGGTGGTCCTTCAGAGCTAGCGGGCAACTTGACGAATATGGATCTAATCAATACCAATTCGCAAAACCCCTATCCTAGTGCGCTACGTCGTGCCGTCAGCGATGACGAAGGCCAAGTAACGCAAAATGGATTCTGGGCAGATGCGGGTGGCCGTGCAATGGAGGACATGCTTGCAGCCGGTGATATGTCAGTGTATCGAACAATCAATCGACTTAAAAACAACACGCGTGCGCATCGGCCGAGTGTATTCTCCAGCCTCAAAGGATCCCTGGCAATCGACGCAGCCCCTGGCATGGGTTCAACACTGGCCACTCTTTTAAATGCCCATCGCGATCAGCTTGACGGTTCCGCCCTATTGGGTGGAAAACAGTTAACCGAGCTTGTATTGCCGTTTGTATCATTTGAAGGTTCTAGCACGGCGTTCGCAAGAGACGTTAATGGCAACTTGCCATTGCAACTGCGTGGGTTAAGCCTTGATGAAGAATTTGATAACCCTTACACCCGCGGTAATAACGATAATGGGCTTGAGCTGGAAGTGCTTGTCAGAAAAATCGTCGATAGCTCGCAACGGCTTCGATTTGACAAGGTGGCTGAAGGATTTGAAATTCGCCGCAATATGGATCGCCTGGTAGGTGACTTGCAGAATGCAGCAAGCGACTCACTACCCACTCCACCTGCCAGTGCCGACGGATCACTCGATCCTGATGTCAATCCGGCTACTGGTTTTCTACAATACCCAGACAACAATAGCTTTAGCGGACGAATAAAAGCCGCTGTAACGCTGGCCATTAATAACCCAGATTCATTGTTCATCACTGTTGGCGGTGGCCTAGGCGGTTGGGATGATCACAGCTCAGCAATCGAAGACTACGTGCCACGCATGAACCAAATTATGGAATCCCTGCGCGTTGCCACAAAACATATTCGCTACTCAGATACAGCCTACGGCGGCAATCGTTCAACCGACAACATCATTATCAAGGTGCATGGGGATTTTGGCCGTAATGTTAATTTAAACAACTCCGCTGGCTGGGATCATGGCAACAATCAAAACTTGTACACCATCGGCGGATCAGCATTACGCCCCGCATCTGCACTGGGTAAAGTTGTAGGTAAGACAGAGATATTTGGACCCGCAAATGAAAACCGACAATACACAAGGCCAACCGATGATAGTTATCAAGCGGAGCCAGTCGCTATTGCATCCTCAGTTTATCGCTACTTTGGCGCACAAAACCCCATGCCGTTAACGAGTGATGTCGATTTGAACCCTAAGGGCGATGGCGCTATAAATGAGCGGGTACCTGGAGAGCCTCCCATATCGTTATAAAGTGCGTGACGCCCTAGGGAAAGGGCGTTAACTTGACCATCTACTCGACAGAGCCGGTACGCATGCCTTATGATTAATAACATGGCTTTCTAAGCTGTTTTTCACTGGCTAGGTTTATGTCCAATACAATCAATTTATCATTAGAGCAAGTTTTCGACTCAGCAAATTCTGCTCTGCTAAACCAAGGCTTTTCAGCTAAGCAGGCTGAGGCAATCGCTAAAACCGTAACAAATGCAGAACGCGACGAATGCCACTCTCACGGCTTATTTCGAATCCCCTTTTATATCAGCGCACTATCGATCGACGGCGTAGACGCACACGCCGTCCCAGTGATTAAAAAGGATGACTCTGCGATTGTTCATGTAGATGGCGGCAGAGGATTCTGCCCGCTCGCGCTTGCTATGGGTATAGAACACTTAAGCACTACAGCGAAACAACACGGCATTGCTGCCATGGCTATTCACAATGTATACAACATTGCGGCACTCTGGCCTGAAGTCGAGGAGCTTGCGCAGCGCGGGTTAGTGGCTTTTGCCTTCACAGCGGCAAATGCCTTTGTCGCTCCAGCTGGAGGCACGCAGCCATTGTTTGGGACCAATCCGATGGCCTTCGCGTGGCCACGTGATAATCAACCGCCTTTAGTATTCGACCAAGCTTCATCAACTAGCGCGCGTGGTGAAATTCAGTTGCACCTACGCGATGGAAAGCGCATTCCCGAAGGTTGGGCAATAGACAAAGAAGGCAACTCTACAACCGATCCAGAGGAAGCACTGGCGGGTGCACAACTTCCGTTTGGTGGCCACAAAGGCTCATCAATAGCATTGATGATCGAACTGTTGGCTGGTGCTTTAATTGGTGATCTGTTTAGTTATGAATCATCCAAACACGATAAGTCCAATATTGGTGCACCTTTTGGTGGTGAGTTCCTGATAGCCATCGAACCTACTCGTTGTGTAGTAGATCGAGACCGACAAAACCAGCAACGTCGCGCAGAAATGCTATTCGAGAAGATACTGGAACAAGAAGGTACTCGCCTGCCTTCTGGTCGTCGCTTTAGCGCTCGCCTCAGAACTGCAGAACAAGGTGTGACAGTGCAGAGCGACTTACACAATAAAATACTAGCCTATGCAGATTAAGGTCTAGTCTGCAATTGCTTATGCTCTGATCATCAGATTGATTTAGTAGGCCAGGTATCACTCAAGCGATACCCTTCAGGCCAAGGGTCATTCGGGTCTAGCATATGTTGATGCATCCCGGTGAGCCAAGCTCTACCCGATATTTCTGGAACGATCGCAGCCTTACCACCTACCTGAGTTTCAGACACAATTCGGCCATGAAACTTAGAACCGATGATTGATTCTGCCGTGAACGTGTCTTGAAGCTGCATCTCGCCGGCTGCATGCATCAACGCCATTCGTGCTGATGCCGCAGTGCCCGTCGGTGAACGATCGATCTTTCCCGGTTGAATGGCGACAGCTGCCTTTGCACTTAGTTGAGTTCCATTGCGTTCAAGCGCTCCGGCAAATAGACAAAAAGAAAAGTGCGTCCAATCCGGATTGGCTGGGTGCACAAATTGCAACTGCTGATTAGCGGCATTAGTAATGCTAACACCCAGCTTTGCAAGTTCTCTAGCATTGGTCGCAGTGAGTTCTAGATCAATCGATGCGGCATCAACGACAACGAAGCTGTCGCCACCATATGCGGTGTCCACGTTGATCGTACCAATACCAGGCACATCTAGCGGCACTGCTAGTTCACCAGCAAACGACGGAACGTTCTGAACGGATATTTTTTCAGCCTTACCGTCTTTGCACTCGGCTCTTACCTTAACCAGACCACCCGGTGCTTCCAATATCATCTCAGTTACCGGGTATTGCATTGGAATAATGCCGGTTTCCAGCAATACTGTTGATACGCATATGGAATTTGAACCGGACATCGGTGGAGTATCTTCTGGCTCCATAATAATCCACCCCATCTGGGCATCAGGATGCTTTGCCGGCACGAGCAAATTAACGTGACGAAAAACGCCGCCTCTGGGCTCGTTCAACATAAAATTACGCAAGGTTTGATCTTTAGCTATCCAATCGCGCTGCGCCCACAGCGTATCCCCTGGTGGCGGTGCAACGCCACCGACAATAACATCGCCCACCTCCCCTTCGGCATGGCAGGAGACCACATGAATTGTTTTAGTACTTCGCATGTTGAGCTAAATATCCTTTACTAATCTTAAAGCGTCGTAGATGGCGGCGTGCGTGTTGCGCGCAGAAACCGCATCACCAATTCGGAACAATTGAAACGTGCCTGAATCGTTTCGCTCGATTGTTTGAGGCTTTCCGTTAATTAACGCATCCTGATCAACCGCCCCACCGTTAGATGATGAGTCTTTTAATTCGAAATACAAATCATCTAATGGCAGTGTGCCATAGTTAACGACCACCTGATCATATTCAGTTTCGTAAGTGTGATCACTATAATCAGTGCCGATTGTCGCTTTAAGCTTATTGCCCTCAAGAACAACATCAAGCAATCGGCGTGTGGTGGTGAACGTCACATCCTTATCTTGTAGCGAGCGCATATACGGTACAAAATTCATTGCCATGATATCGGGCGATACGGTTCGATCCGGTGTCATGACTTCCACCGTTGCACCGGCATTGGCTGCAACCTCGGCTGCTTGCAACGCAGGATGGTCCCCAGACTCATCATAAATCAGTATGCGCTCTGCTGGCTGTACATCTCGGGCAATCAAGTCCCAAGCCGTGATGACATGAGCTTGCTCACCGTGCTTAGTCTCAAATAATTCAGTGTTAGGTAGTCCACCGGTTGCCACAATAACGACATCGGGGTTGATCGCGGTTACATCATTAACCTCGGCCAAAGTATTAAACCTAAAATCAACGTTACGCGCCGTGCATTGCGCGACTCGCCAATCAACGATCGATATCATTTCGCGGCGGCGTGGTGATTGCGCCGTTAGACGCACTTGTCCACCGGCATCAGCGGCCGCCTCAAACACAGTTACCTTGTGCCCACGTTCAGATGCCACACGCGCAGCCTCTAAACCAGCAGGACCAGCGCCGACAACCACAATCACTTTCTGCTTATTAGCGGCTTGTATTGTATGAGGCATGGTTAATTCGCGCCCCGTCGCAGCATTGTGAATGCAAAGTGCTTCGCCACCGCGATAGATCCGATCGAGACAATAGGTTGCACCTACGCAAGGTCGAATATCGTCTTCCCTACCTGCTTCAAGTTTGTGCACGATGTGTGGATCAGCCATATGAGCTCGTGTCATACCAACCATATCTAGCAAACCAGTGGAAACAGCATGACGTGCCGTGGCCAAGTCTGGAATCTTTGCAGCGTGGAATACAGGCATACCGGTGGCTTTCTTAACCTCACCGGCAAAATCCAGATGCGGTGCATTCGCCATCCCTTGAACCGGAATAAGATCAGTCATAGCTGGATCCGTATGGATTCGACCGCGCACAACATTGAGGAAATCTATCTTTCCTGAGTCAGTTAAGCGCTTAGAGATGTCGATGCCTTCCGCAACAGTAATACCACCCTTCTGCACTTCATCCGCCGTGTAGCGTAAACCTAAAATAAATTCTGACCCGACACGTTTGCGAATCGCGTCTATTACGTCCATCGGAAAGCGCATGCGATTTTCAAGCGTGTCAGCACCATAAGGGCCAACAAGGTCATTCGACAACGGTGACCAAAATTGATCAAGCAAATGGCCATACACCTGCAACTCAATCCCATCCATACCACCGGCCTTCATCCGCTCTGCTGCGTCAGCAAAGTCGTTAATGATCCGTTCGATATCCCAATCTTCGATCAGTTTAGGAAATGAACGATGCGCAGGCTCTCGATGCTTGGATGATGAAACCGACGGTAGCCAATCACCCTTATCCCAGTTGGTACGCCGACCCAAGTGAGTGAGTTGGATCATCGCCGCACAACCATGTTCGTGAACGCTGTCGGTTAGCCGCTGTATCCAGGGCACAACGTCATCTCGATAAACCAATACGTTATTGAATACCGGCGGACTGTCTTTACTGACGGCAGCGGAACCTGCAGTCATCGCCAAGGCCACTCCAGCTTTTGCCCGCTCAGCGTGATACGCCACATATCGCTCCTTTGGCATTCCGTCCTCAGGATAAGCCGGCTCATGGCTGGTTGTCATAATGCGGTTGCGAAGCGTCAAATGCTTCAGCTGAAACGGCTGCAATAAAGGGTCTTTTGACATAAAATTACTCTGGAAGTGGTTCAATATTGATAGCTGATTCGTTCAGATCATCGCCCTTAACCCGACAATCAACTTTACCACCTCTTATCTGCAGCTCAAACTCTATCTTACAAAGGCCAAAGGTTTGCCTAAAATATGCCTTCCTTGCAAAAATGAATAACTTACTAAACAGACCAATTCAGGCTCTGTCCACCACCCAAATTCACTCGCTTCTAAGCTCACAAGATCCCTGAGAACTGGTTCAAGTTTGCCTTGTATGAAACTGTTTCATGAGCTAACCATACTGCGCAAAAAGCCGATAGTTTCTTATGATTTTCAGTATCCAACGCAGGCTGATTCTCTGGTTGCTTGTGGTGGTTTTACCCATCTCAGCGGCCAGTGTAATTACCGTGGGCCTGGTGAAATCTCATTTAACGGATAGAGTCATCGCTGGCTTGGAGAATGATCACCGGCTAGAGGCTGCGCGCATAGAGTCAGCGCTTGGCCAGTACAAGCGATATGCGGTAAGTCTTGCCAACAATAAGAGCATACGCGAAGCTCTAAGCACTTATTTTGATACCTCTGCAACCAATCCTAAATTAGCGACCCGGTCCGATGTCGCAGCACTTGAAGCCACAGCGGCAAGCAACGTTAATCCCTATTTAACACTATCAGCTGCGATAGAGGAGATATCCAAAACCACCTACAACATAGGGTCCGGAGTGGCAGAATTCCAAATTTCCACTTTTGATGGTTTAGTGTCAGCCCAGACAGATGGGTATAGCTGGAAACCGGCTAACAATAAAATTATTGAACAGGCTATTAACAATCAAGAAGCTCTTTTTGGTGAGGCATTCCTTAACCCTGACGGCGATGCAAGGCTTGGTATTGTTGTGCCAATCTTCGCTCATGAACTTGTTGATTATTCTGGCTTCGAAACGGTTCAGAGAGTCTCAGGAATTATGACTATCGAAATGGAACTGGGACCAGTAGTTGACCTAGTTGAGGCACACGAAGGCATGGGAGAGACCTCTGAATCCCATATTGCTCAGCCCACACCCGAAGGCCATGCAGAATTTATAACATTACTTCGCTTCAAACGAGACGCAGCATTCAATGTAACCGTCCCAAAATCAAAAGACAAACCCATTAATTGGTCATTGGATTCGCCAAACACACATGTAGTGCGCTCACCTGACTATCGCAATGTTGATTCGTTTCTTGCCATCGGTACAATCGCTGATACCGGATGGGGGCTAGTGGCCAAAATAGATGTAGCCGAAGCATTTATCCCTCTCTACAAGGTAACCAACCTAATAAGAAATGCCGGTATTGCTTCGCTGTTACTCGTCATTATTAGTTGGTTTACCCTGATAAGACCCATTGCATTGCGACTCCGATCAAATGCCTTTGCCGCTAATAGACTAGCTCGCGGCAACTATGATCAATTGATTGGCGATTCATCACAAGACGAAATTGGTACTGTTTCTAACAGTATGGATCAACTCGCGACCGATTTAAAAGCCGATAAATTGTTGCGAGAAACTGTTGAGAAAAAAATAACGTACCAGGCCGATCATGATGCACTTACCGACTTGTTCAATAGAAAGCACTTGCAGGATATCGCAGCAGGGTTAGCTCGAGACAACCCAGAGATGATATTCAGCGTTCTGTTTATGGATCTTGATGGTTTTAAAGCCATTAACGATTTACATGGGCATCACACTGGTGATGAGATATTAATTCAGTATGCAAAAGAGCTGAAACTAGTGTTACCCGAGGGCAGCGTTGCATCACGCTGGGGTGGCGACGAGTTCGTCGTGATACTGCCAGCCACGGAGAAAGAAGCCGCAGAAGATCTGGCACGTCTACTATCTGATCGATTCGAAAAACCATTTAACACTAGCGAAGGTTTGCAGTTACTTGGCTGCAGCATCGGTATAAGCACAAGCAGCGAAGACCTATCGCTCGCTGATGCAGTCAATATAGCCGATGCGCAAATGTACGAGACTAAACAGGCTCGAAAACGAGAGAGCGATTTATCGGTTAGGGCGGCAAAATTCGTTAACCAGAGCTTAATTAAAAACCGCATTGAAGTTTGGTATCAACCGATAATTTCAGCGTCGGGTAATGACAGCTATGAGGTAATAGGCACAGAAGCACTGCTGCGGATAAGGGACGAATCAGGTAACTACATATCGCCTACAGATTTTATTCCACATATTCACGAACATGACATTGCCATTGCTCTGGATAAAAAAGTCATAACGCTGGCATTTGAGAATTTATCAAATTGGCAAAAGAACGAATTAGTTAGTCTTGAATTTTACTTGTCAGTCAATCTTTGCGGAGCGACTGCGAGTATGGATACATTACCTGAATTCATTGCAGAGAAAATCGCAGAGTTTCAGATACCACCGAACAGTGTGGTAATAGAGCTGTCAGAAAAAACGCAAAAAATTAAAGACGACATACTGAGCGGATTGAAAGAAGTTGGCTTGAGGATCGCCGTGGATGATATTGGTTTGCTTAACTCCAACCTAGAAAGGCTGGCCTCCGCCGAACCCGACATTGCCAAGTTCGATGAAGTGTGGCTGGCAGAGTCTTGTATTGTGTCGGGAGATGCAGCTGATTGTAATATTGCGCAACGAAAGAAAATCGTCTTACAAAATATGGTGTCGATTTGTTCGCAACTGGGAATGGACTGCGTCATTGAAGGTATCGAGCAAGATCATCAGCTTAGTATGACACGCGAAATAGGAATCAAACAGTTTCAAGGGTTTCTATTCGACCATGCCCTGCCACCAGAACAATTTACGGAAAAACTTAACAACTCACTCCCATCGATTTGGTCTAATGCGGCTACGCGATACAAGCACGCCAGTTAATACTGCCTTAATACTGGCCTACATAGCTACTGATTGACAACACACAAGTAAGCCGCTAAATTTCAAGGGATTTTTGTTTAAGCATCTTCTCAAAGATCAATCGATTGTGTGATTCGATATAAATCGCGAGATGATCGTCTAAGCGTTTAATATGCTTCGATAGGTTCCATGAACGCCTGGACAGCCTGC
>CALGND010000124.1 GCA_937958675.1 uncultured Granulosicoccaceae bacterium | reverse complement strand
GATGCAATTGCTGCGCAGGGCATGCGATTCGATAATTTTCATGTTGCCTCTCCTGTTTGCATGCCCAACCGTGCCTCCTTATTAACCGGTCGTTACCCATCAGTGCACGGCCTACGCTATAACGGTTGCCGACTACCCCTTTCTGCCAATACGTTTGTTGATTTACTTGGTAACGCTGGGTATCACACCGCGGCCATAGGTAAAAGTCATATCCAACCCTTTACAGGCATACCCCCCATTGGCCGCCCTAACAGTGCACAGGCGATGGAAGCATGGAAGCCCGACTATGGCGACTATGCCAATGAAGAACCTGAGCAATACCGAGCAGATCGTCGATATGAAATTAAAACACCCTATTACGGATATCAACACGTGGATATGGTGACTGTTCATGGTGATCGTTGCGGCGGGCATTATCATCAATGGTTTCGTGAAAATGCCGATGATTGGCAAGCACTACATGATGACAAAAACCAACTGCCACATAACTACTCATGCCCACAAGCATACCGCACACCGATACCAGAAGAACTTTACCCGACAGCCTATGTGCGAAATAGCGCTGTCGACTACTTAAACTCTCGAGCTAATCAAGACGAGCCTTTTTTTGCTTTTGTATCCTTCCCAGACCCGCACCACCCGTTTAACCCACCGGGTAAATACTGGGACATGTATTCGCCTGATGAGTTTGATTTGCCGCTACCGTATGAAGCACATAAAAACCCAACTGCCCCGATGCAGTGGCTGCATAATAATTGGCAAAGCGATGGTGGTCAGACTACTCCACAAACTGCAACCATGCTCGGCGACCAACAACTTAAAGAGGCAAAGGCACTGACGGCTGGGATGATGGCATTTGTAGATGACGCGGTTGGCGATATCGTCGCAGCGCTAAAGCAGAGTGGTCATTATGACAACACGGTGATTTGCTATAACTCCGACCACGGAGACTATCTAGGTGATTTTAATATGCTGCTAAAGGGCGCGTTGCCTTTTAAAAGTATCACACGAGTGCCATTCATCTGGTCTGATCCAAAAAGTCGCACCTCTAGAGTGTCAGCCGAGCTTGCGTCGACGGTGGATATTGCCACGAGCATCTTAGATCGAGCCGGTATCGACCCCTTTAATGGCAATCAAGGAAAGAGTTTTAAAACAATACTGGATGGTGGTGTTGGTGTCCGAGATGAGCTGCTCATTGAATACAACGATGGAGGGATACGCCTAGGGTTCGAAAAACCCGCTAGAGTCAGAGCGCTAGTCACACAGCAATGGCGTTACACGATGTACCTGGATCAAGATTGGGGAGAATTATATGATCTTATTAATGATCCAGACGAAACCAATAACTTGTGGGACAACCCGGACCACTTAAAAGTACGCGCTGAGCTTGCTGAACGATTGAATCACCAGCTCACCGCGCAGATGGATGAAAGCCCTCAATCTGACCGTGTTGCATAACGTGGTAGCTAAGGCTCTAAGCAAATCAATGGATCAACAATTTCATGCGTGGACGCTTAGCAAGGCAGAGAAACAAATATCATCGGCGTAGATAGAATCCTGTACCGGAACGATAACGTTAGTTAGACCAAACTCTGCCGGTGTACAAGATTTGCATTCTTAGATCAAAACTCAAAGCTCTCGGTAATGATATTTTCTGGTGGCACACCAAGCGCTACCAGATGTTCAGTCATATCCGCCATAAAAAGCGTCGGCCCACAAATATAGGCGTGTTGTAGTGATGCGTCGTCAACCAACGTCGCTAATTTGTCTTTTGATAGTCGAGCTTCTTGGCTGGTAATAATATTCGTATACTTAAAGTTCGGGTAGTTTCGCACGCGGCGAGCGATCTCATTTTGAAACAATAGATCAGCTTCGTGTCGTTCGACGTGAATCATCGTAATGTTGGTTTGATCTTGCAATTCAAATGCTCCTAGCCCTCGCACTATAGCCATATTGGGAGTAATGCCAATGCCGCCACTCAACAAAAGAAGATGATCAGGCACTGTGGCTTCAGCGGATTGTAAACCCAGCTGTACTGGCGTCATATCCCCTTGCACACCTTTCAATTTAATTTCCAGACCAACATCAGCCTGATCATGTAGCCAGTTGGTGATCAGTCCGTTCGGCACTCGTTTAACTGTAATATCAAGCGTGTTGTCCCCTTTTATACTGTTAGGCGTTTCAGACAAGGTCCAAGTACGTATTTCTGATTTTGATCCGCCGGGTATATCTACAAATTCAAATGTAGCGTACTGGCCAGGCAGGAACTGAATCGGACGCGTAGCAACAAAACGGAATGTTTTCACCATTGCAGATTCTTCAACAACTTTAGCCAAGGTAACGACAGTTGGAAACCCACTGGCAGTGCTACCACCTGAACTCTCTGCTCCAGCGATGCTAGGGTTATAAGGAGAGTAGTCCAGCCGTTTCCATCTATGCGTCGTGACTTGATCAATTCGAACCAGTCGTTCTATTCGAAACTTCATCACACGAGCGGCACCCTCGTAACTGCCGTCGTGTTGCCAATCCACCATTGCCCTGCCGGTCATCTGAATTATGCTACCTGTTTCAAAATCAACTAAGGTAACGCCCGCTTTATCGTTCACCTCAAGATTACCTGAGGTAAAAAACATGCCATTACCTCTGTACTCTGGCCACTCAATAGAGGATGGTGAAGTCACCCGGATGAAACCTGGCTGGCCGCCACGATGATTGGTATCAGCCCCAACGCCCGGTGCATGACTTCCAATCCATAAAGTATCAACGGCAGCAACGAATGCCTGATCGGATCCAGACAGACTGGTTCGTTCCTCGCGAATCGCAGTGGCGTTTATAGGATCGGCATCATTGCTGTTACGAATAAATTTTCGGCGATTAATATATTTCGGGCAGTTGGGAGAGTATTCTCTGACTCCGAAATTAATATTGCTCACTAAACCATCTTGTGATGCTATCGCCACGCCATTGATTCTATGCCTAGATCGTTTCTCTAGATCGATACCCAGTAATGACAAAGGAGTACCTGCTTGGGTTTTGTTGATAACGTCACCAACTGGGATGCAGTTTCTGGAAATGATAATCTCATTTTCAGTAATCGCCTTTAGATCCCCGGCTTTTCCAAACAATGGGGTAACCCAGACACTTCCAGTAACTGACTCTACACTGGTTAGTACAGCAAATGTCTGGTTTGCCAGAAACGCATCATGGTTTGATGAGAAATTAAGTGAGTGCGACTTAGCTACCGCAAGTTCGGCGGCGGCACCTCGTGTACCTGCCTTGTCTTGAGCAGCTAATTCACCAGCATGGTAGATAGATTTATTCGAAGTATTTCGCACCTTATTCCTCACTTACCTATTTTAATTACAACGTAGATCTTGCCGATTTCAACTGCTTCGATACAGCCTTTGATGATCAGCAGTAAGCTGCACTCAAACTGAGGCGACTAGACCTGCTGCAGTCGCTGGCATGGGTACAAAACCCGGTAGTGCTTCGATGTTACTCAACCAACGAAGAATGTTTGGGTAATTCTCCAATGAAACACCACCTTCAGGTGCATGGGCTATATAACTGTAGTTAGCCACATCGGCAATCGTTACCGAACCACCGACCAAAAACTCTCGTGCTTGCAGGTGCGCCTCAAATTTAGGGAGTACTTTGTCGGCGATGGCTTGACAAACATCCGGGTCGAGCGACGCGCCAAAAACAGTAATCAAGCGCGCAGCTGCAGGGCCAAAGGCAACCTCGCCTGCTGCTAGTGTCAGAAATTGTTGTACCCGTGCTTCGTCAGCAGGATCATGTGGGATGTAAGAAGGCGCATATTTGCGCGCAAGATAAACCAGAATAGCGTTCGAATCACTGATGACAACATCGCCGTCTTCAATAACCGGAACCTGCCCCACAGGGTTCAGTGCAAGAAAAGGCGCATGCTTGTGCTCACCGCCAGGAAGATCTACATCGACAACAGTGTGGGCAATGCCAGCAAGGCTTGCGAACAGTCTTATTCGGTGAGCGTGCCCAGATTTTTCAAAGCTATGTATTCGGATTGCATTACTCATAAAATTCATTTCTCAGTTTTGAAGCGGATCGTTTTGTTTCTACTGAGGGATGATATATAGTGGCCGAATAAAGGACAATATACCTATTTTGCGAATATCTATGTATATAATGAGGATAATAATGGTGAGAAACGAGTAAAACGATGGATACTATTGTTGGCATGCGCACGTTCGTTGCGGTGGCCGCGGAACTCTCGTTCACCCAGGGCGCAAATCGAGTGGGTATCAGCACAAAGATGGCCAGTAAGTACATTGGACAGCTGGAGAGTAAACTTGGCGTCCAACTATTCAACCGAACTACTCGCAGCGTCACGCTAACAGAGACCGGTCGCTCCTACTACGAACGATGCATACCACTACTGGATCAATTCGATGAGTTGGAGGGTTTAGTCCAATCACAGCACGCTGAACTCGCTGGGCCAATTCGACTAACAGCTCCCACAGGGTTTGGCAGTAGTCAATTAGTTGAGGCAATAGCGCCCTTTCAACTCAACCACCCGAAAGTGAACTTCGATTTACAACTATCTGATCATCTTGTAGCTGTGGTTGAAGAAGGGTTTGATCTTGCCATTCGGTTTGGCAAATTAGAGGACTCAAGCTTAATTGCCCGACGACTAATGAACATGAGAGTGGTGATTTGTGCATCTCCGAAGTACCTTAAGGAACACGGCAAGCCTGAGCACCCCAAAGCGCTATCAACACACAACTGTCTTCTGCTACAAACTCCAAAAGACAACGAGAGTTGGGAATTCAAAATCAATAACAAAGTGACATCCTTTCGAGTGAACGGATCATCCAAAGCAAATTCACCGCGAGCTATTGCACACCTTGCGGCGAATGGATTAGGTATTGGTCGATGCCCGCTTTACGCAGTCGAACCATTTTTACGTACTGGTAAATTAGAATTACTATTCGAGGATATAGAGGCGACCGAGTTTGCACTCTATGCAATCTACCCACACAGCAGGCATCTCACCGCTCGTATACGAGCTTTTATTGATCATCTGATTGAACACTATCAACAGTAAACCTTCATCGCGCTATCAACGACCGAACGCACTAATTAGCGGACTACGGACGAATCCTTTTTTCGATTTGAAGAAACAGTGCTCAGATACTCACGAGGCTTTTATCCCGTCAAGCGTTATTACTCTTGTATTCAATGTTCCCATACCGGTGGCGTCCCAATCTGCTCCAATAAAAAATCGATAAACACACGCACCTTCGCTGTCAGCACATTTGATTTAGGGTAAACAAGCCAAATCGCTGACCCATCATTCACTTCATAGTCTGAAAGTACTCGTACAAGCGACCCTTCATTCAAATCACTATGAATATTCCACATCGAACTCATACAAATACCTACTCCGCCTTTTGCAGCTAGACGTATGCTCAAGCCATCGTCACAGGTAACACGCGGCTTGCTATTTGGTGGTGGGAATGTGCATGAGTCTGCACCTGTGGCAGAGGTCAGTTGTCTGGGAGTAGCACTGGTAAAAACCATTAGTTGATGAGAGGCGAGTTCGCGTGGTTCTTGAGGGGTACCGTGAATTTTTAGATACTCAGGGGACGCACAAAGTATACGTGTGTCGTTTGCGATTTTTCTGCCAATCAACGAACTGTCTTTCGCGGCGTAGTTACGCAGTGCTAAGTCAAAGCCTCCATCGATTAAATCGATCTGAGTATCAGAGAGTTTAAGCTCGAGGTTGATACCAGGATATTGCTCTAGAAACAAAGGCAGGATGGGTGTTAAGTAAAGTTGAACGAAGGTACTGGACGCGGCAAATCTCAGCGTTCCCTTTATTTCGTTACTGCCATGCCCCAGTGCTGCAAGTGCTGCATCCTCCTGGGCCAGAATTTCACGAGCATACGGTAGAAACTCTTCGCCCTCTAGTGACAATGACACCTGCCTTGTCGAACGATGGAGTAAATCGGCACCCATCCTCTTTTCCAACTTGGCTAGGCGCGCACTGGCCACAGCAGGGGCAAGGCCTAATTGCCGACCCGCTGCACTGATGTTGAGCATCTCTGCAGCCATGACGAACAGCCGAATTCCATTAGTATCCATAACTTGATTATATAGATATAACGAATTCTGTACTCGCTTTCGATTAGTTTTATTAATGTATTGAATATAATACATTAACCATTCGCATAACAAAGCCATTTACACGAATTAGATAGACCAAAGATCACGATGACCACGACAGCAACAGTTAACTATCACATCCACAAACCAGAACGCCAAGCGTTTGAGCTTGATGCGGGCGGTATTGTCGGCAATCTCATCTCGCCTGAGCTGGTGGCAACACAAGTAACTGTGCTGGATGTGCGCGAGACAGATAATGACACTTCATTTAAGAGCGCTTCGGTGGGTTTCGCTGCGTTTAAAACAGACGTTGATGTGCTTAACGATGCTCGTGCATGGCAGCCTACTTACGATGCCGAAATCCAACACCTGTTGAAAAAGGAGCTTGATGTTGAGCAAGTCATTATTTTCGACCATACGGTGAGGATCGATGATGGTCGTTCAGAGCGCAAACCCGCTCGCAATGTGCACAGCGACTACAGCAATGATGGCGCACAGCAGCGGCTGATTGATCTACTGGGGCAAGAGCAAGCAGCTGAGTGGGCTGCAGGGCACTATGCGTTTATTAACGTATGGCGACCGGTCGGGGCTTACATTAATTCCTCTCCGCTGGGTTTTATAATACCGGCTACTGTGGATGAAGACGACTGGATATTGCTTGATCTTATTTATCCTGACCGGAAAGGACAAATTTTGGGATTAGCTGCAAACCCTGCACATGAGTGGATATATCGCTCTAAGATGACGCCACATGAGGTAGCCTATTTCAATATTTTCGATAATCGTGGTCAGCCATCGATTGCCCACAGCGCAATCGATATGATCGAAAACCCAGACATACACACAGTGCGCAAGAGCATCGAAAGCCGGACGTTAGTGCGCTACCGCGATCGCAACGATAACACCAATAATAAAGCGTAAGCAATAACGCCCTCATCGCTTTTACATTTTCCAATACACCGATTAACTGAGAATACTATGTCTAAAACAATTCTAATTACAGGGTCTACTGATGGCATCGGTCTGCTTACAGCCAAGACACTGGCCTCAAACGGGCATCGTGTTTTGCTACATGGACGAAACCAGACAAAGCTCGACAAGGCCGCAGAAGATGTTGAGGGCGAAACAGAAACCTATGCGGCCGACTTATCGCGTATGGATGAAGTGCACAAGTTGGCAGCTGACATTCGCAAACAACATACACAGCTTGATGCCGTCATTAATAACGCTGGCGTTTTAAAAATTGGTCAAACTCAAACGGCAGATGGGTACGATGTTCGGTTCATGGTTAATACCTTTGCACCCTATTCGCTCACGCGAGCCTTGCTACCCATTCTTCCAGCAAACGCGCGAATCGTGAACCTGTCGTCTGCCGCGCAAGCGCCTGTTGATCTGGATGCACTACATGGGCGCAAACAACTCGATGATATGGGTGCCTATGCTCAGAGCAAACTGGCTATCACGATCTGGTCTCGAGAAATGGCGAAAGAGCTGGTTGACGGCCCTGTCGTTGTTGCCGTTAATCCCGGCTCCCTATTAGCCTCTAAAATGGTTAAAGAGGGTTTTGGGGTTGAGGGGAAAGATATGCAAATCGGTGCGGATATCCTGTGCGAAGCGGCGATAGGTGCATCATTCGAAGATGCCACAGGCAAGTATTTCGACAACGATATCGGTGCGTTTTCGCAGCCACATGCTGCTGCATTGGATGCCGGCCACAGTGCGAAAGTGATGCAAGCAATCAATGCGGTGGTGGCCAAGCTGAGCTAAGCCCATCCGAGCTAACCCCGTACAACAATAGTAGTGGAACCAACAATCATGACAAGCAATTCACTTTCAACCGCACGTGCAGTAGAGCGACCAACAAGAGAAGAAATGCTTCAACGAGCTCCTTCGGTACAACAATTTTGGCTACAAAACCGAGCGCTATTTAGTGATGCCTGGAAGCAATGGGAAGCTAGCGAAAGCGATGGGCAGATCACTCTGGATAGCAGCTTGTATGATACAAAGCTACGTTCGGCTGTCGAGCTTGCTTGGGAAGATCCCAATAAAGAATCAGGCGTAAAGGATTTGTGGAAAGAAGTGTTCCCTGGCGTTTTTGAGGCCCAGTTCTTTGACCCGGAGCGTCTTGCCGTATTACGAACCTACCTTAACAGTGTTGCCGAAGCTCAGATACCGTTAAAGCCACCTTATGGCATATCGCTCAATCGCGGCGGTGCCATGCTGGATAGTCGATCAGAAGGCTACTTGGCTGCGCCTAACTTTCAGACGTTTTATCAAAGCCTTATGGATGCGTATATGCGACCAATTGCTCGCTTGTTGTTTCCTGATATCAACGGATATGATTCGCAAACGTTTGGTTTTTCGATTCAGTGGCAACCGGATAAAGATACGTCTCTACGTGCGCACACAGATGCCTCTTCGGTGACACTGAATATCAATCTGAATCTGCCGGGTGAAGATTTTTCGGGATCAGGTGTGCGATTTTTCGATCGGGCAACTCAGCAAGTAGGCGAGCTGACGTTCGCGCCAGGCACGGCGTTAATCCATCACGGTAGCGTGGCACACGAATCAATGCCCATCACGAAGGGCGAGCGATCTAATTTTGTTCTATGGCTTTATGGCGAAGCCGGACAGGTACCAATGCCCGGGATCGAGCCACGATCAATCAGTGCACAGCAACGATGGACAGTGCCAACTGCCGAAAGTGATGGCTTTGCTCCGTTTTAAATTAGTTCCCAACTTTGACCATGGAATATAGTCGACTTATTCCTTGTTCCAGTCCACCTGAGATATTCTCCCTATATCGCCTGCTCCAGATAGACAGCCCTATCCACGTTATAATTGGACGAACGATTGAGGGGGAAGCTATGAACAACTTAAATATTGCGCAGGCTGATGTGGATTGGTCTACGCAGTCAATTAACGACTGGGATGTTAAAACTTAAAGATAAGTACGACATCATTGGTGATGTGCGCGGCCATGGCTTTATGCAGGCTATTGAACTTGTTAAAGATCACAAGACTCGAGAGCCTGCACCTGAGGCGACTGCCAAGGTGTTTGAGCACACACGCGCGAATGGCTTGATCATGTCAAAATCTGGCACCTTTAAAAACGTGCTGCGTATGGTTCCACCTATATGTTTAAGCGCTAATGATGTTGAACCGGTTCTTAGTGCGCGCGATCAGAGCTTCGCTGATTTAAAGAAATCAATCAGCCACTGAGTGCTTCATAAACAACACATTCTCTTTAAGAGAGTGGGACTATTCGCCAGCCTTTAACAATAATGTGTTCCCGCGGGAACCTAGCATCTGCAATCATGTCTATTACATTTGAATAAGCCCTGCTTTAGTTGATACAGCCGCTATGACGCTACTAATTAAGTACTTTAAATGGCAGCGTTAAGACGAATATCTTTATTTACTCAGCGGTTAACATCATGAGAGCAAGGCGCTTCCCAGCCATCATTCACTTTTAAGCTGCTACGCTGTATTGGAGTATTAAATTATGAAGTATCTATTTACAGTTTCAGCCGTTATTGCTTTTGCAACGGGCGCTCATTCGGCATTGGCTCAAACAGCGCCTTCAGCAACAGAGGCGTCTGCCTACGATGGTTTGCACGAAGCTGCTCATATCGGTGATACCGACGCGATACAAACTCTACTTAAATCAGGTGCTGATATAGAGTTACGCGATGGCGCTGGTAGAACGCCTTTAATCGTCGCAGCGTTTGCATCAAACGATGAAACAATAGAAATTTTGGCTAATGCCGGTGCTGACTTAAACGCTTTGGAATCTCGCGCCTACGATATCGTGACTATCAGCGCTGTTGCAGACGATGTTGAGCTGCTTGATTTAGCTTTAGCATTAGGTGCAAGCCCTAACAACATCACAAGCCCTTATGTTGGCAATGCGCTTATCGCTGCTGCACACCTTGGCCATCATGAGGCGGTCAAGAGTCTAATTAAAAACGACGCGAAGCTTGATCATGTTAACAACTTAGGATGGACTGCATTGATGGAAGCGGTAGTGCTAGGCAACGGTGGACCGGCACATATAGAAACCGTAAAACTATTATTGGAGGCTGGCGCTGATAAATCCATTGCGGACAAGCAAGGCCTTACACCGCTGCAGCATGCTCAATCGAGTGGATATTCTGAGATAGTACGACTTATTGAGGAGAGTAATTGAGCGTTTCTTGCTATTCGCTCCAATATACGCGGGTTTGAAATTCAGCTCTAACTTTTTTTACCCAGCCAAGCTTTTCAGCCGGCGCTATTACCCCAATCGCAACAGCTTGATCCACATAGGGTTCGAAACTGTTAGTAAGCGTCTGAATCAAATTCTCTGGCAGTAGTCCTAATGCCTCGCAAGTGCCGGCCAAATTTAAACCGTCTCGCTCCATGTAGATATGAATCTGATCGTGGCTAATGCCAAGAAATACTTCAAGCACGGATTCTATGGGCGAATGACCTCTGTGCAAATCCAATCCATCAATGCCCCCAGCAGTAACGACTAGATCTTCAAGATCGCTTAATTGCTCAACTGATCCTTTAAACGGAACACCAAAACCCTTCCCTCTGGCTGTGATATTAAATAGAATCTCGCCCACTTGATTGTTTGAAATCGGAGTTCTCCAAAGAATATAACTTTGTAGGATTTTATCAACTAAGTTTTGTATAACTCGATAACGTTAAGCGGATAGTTTCACCCAGGCTGCATCCTTAGCCGATGATCTAACGCAGGCATCAACGAATTCCACACCTAATAGGCCATCAGTAATTGTTGGGTACAAAACAGCGCTATCGACATCGCTACCGTTCCGCTTCGCGATAATGGCTTCTGCAGCCTCCGAATAGATATTGGCAAAACCTTCCAGATAGCCCTCGGGATGTCCAGGAGGAATACGACTCACCCGTGCTGCTGCATCACCAGCACCCGGGCCATTGCGTGTTATCAAACGCTTTGATTCATTTAATGGTGTGTACCAAAGGTAATTTGGGTCTTCTTGGGCCCATTCAAGACCGCCCTTTTCGCCATACACCCTAATGCGCAACGCATTTTCATTGCCCGGTGCTACTTGGCTAGCCCAAAGCATACCTCTTGCGCCATTATCAAACCTCATCATCACATGTGCATTGTCATCTACAGGTCTGCCATCTACAAACGATTGAATATCGGCAGATAAACTCTCTACTCGTTGGCCAGTAATAAAACAGGCTAGGTTGAAAGCATGTGTACCAATGTCACCAGTGCAACCACCTGCCCCCGATCTCTCTGGATCAGTTCGCCATTCGGCCTGTTTGAAGGTTTGATGCTCGGCAAGCCAGTCTTGTGCGTACTCAACCTGAACCACACGAATCTTGCCTAGTTCGCCAGTGGTCACAAGATCTCTGGCTTGCCTTACCATTGGATAACCGGTGTAGTTGTGCGTCAGTATGAAGAGCGCATCTGATTCCGTCGCCAATTTATGGAGCTTTTTTGCATCGGCTAGTGTAGACGTTAGTGGCTTATCGCAAATGACGTGAATACCGCGCTTTAAAAATTCTCTTGCCGCTAAATAGTGCACATGGTTGGGCGTCACAATCGATACGGCTTCGATACCTTTTTTTAATTTGGCTTCGCGTATCGCCATGGATTTGTAATCGTCGTAGATTCTGTCCTCGGCCAACCCCAATGCCATTCCCGACGCTTGTGATCGCTCAGGTGTGGATGACAGTGCACCAGCTAGAAGTTCATAACGATCATCTATGCGTGATGCTATTCGATGTACCCCTCCAATAAACGCATCACTACCTCCACCTACCATACCAAGCCTAATCCGGTCTGTAAAAGCACCGCTTTCGCTTTTGTTTCCTTCTGTTGCCATTGCTTAGTGCTCCACGAATATTGTTGTACAGGTCGAGAGTTAGCGTACGCTCAGCTGATGCCAAGCATTTTACGATTGGCTGCATCATCGGTTCCGCCATCAGCAAAATCATCAAATGCACGCTCCGTAACACGGATGATATGATCACTGACAAATGCGGCACCTTCTCGAGCACCGTCTTCAGGGTGTTTTAAACAGCATTCCCATTCGACCACTGCCCATCCATCAAAATCGATTGCCGCCAATTTTGAGAAAATTGCCCCGAAATCGACTTGACCATCGCCCAGTGAGCGAAACCTGCCAGCTCTATCAACCCAGGGTTGATAACCGCCGTACACGCCTTGTCGGCCGGTCGGGTTAAATTCGGCGTCTTTGACGTGAAACATTTTGATGTGCTCTTTATAGATATCGATATGGTCTAGATAGTCTAAGCATTGCAGTACAAAGTGAGAAGGATCGTAGAGCATATTGCAGCGCGCATGGTTATTAACCCGCTCTAGAAACATCTCAAACGTAACACCGTCATGTAGATCTTCACCAGGATGTATTTCGTAGCACACGTTAACACCACAGTCTTCTGCATGATCTAAGATAGGCCTCCAGCGCTTTGCCAATTCATCGAAGGCAGCTTCGACCAATCCAGCCGGCCGTTGTGGCCATGGATACACATAGGGCCATGCTAAGGCACCCGAAAACGAAACGTGATTTTCAATACCCATGTTTTTTGAAGCGCTTAGCGCTTTCATCACTTGATCAACCGCCCATGCTTGTCGTGCCTTTGGATCACCATGAACTGATGGAGCTGCAAAACCATCGAATGCAGTATCATAGGCAGGATGAACAGCCACTAGCTGACCCTGGAGGTGCGTCGAAAGCTCTGTTACTTCAACGCCGTTAGCCTTAGCTACGCCTTTAAATTCATCACAATAATCTTTTGATTTTGCGGCTTGCTCTAAGTCGAACAAACGAGCGTCCCAGCTGGGCACCTGTACTCCCTTATAACCACAGTCTGCAGCCCACTTTGTGATGCTATTCCAACTGTTAAAGGGAGTTTCGTCGCCGGCAAACTGCGCTAAAAAAAGAGCTGGCCCTTGCATTGTTTTCATTTTTTGTCCCCGTGGCTAGTTGTGGTTAAGGTTCTGGCGGTAAGTTTTCTTTCATAAATATATCAATGCGTATTCTTTCTTGCAATGCGTTGTAGGGTACCGCTTCAATCGTTGCGCGCATCAATCTGACCGCGCTTCGCACGATGTGCCCTGTATCTTGTGAAATTAACGCATCGAATACTCCGCGTTGTAGGGCATTCCTTGATAATGGCGTTAGCTCATGTGCAATAACCATCAAGTCATCGGATCGGTTGCCCAGAAAATCAATTAATCCTTTATTGCTCGACATAGACGCATAAACACCTTTAATATCATCCCATTCATTAAATGCATTAGGCAACACTGTTTCCAACAATTCGGTATCGTCTCGCGCTTCAATCGAGGGCAATACTTTGAACTGTGGGAAATGTTCCGACATGATCATATCGAAACCGTGCCGGCGTTCTAGATGATCTCGTGCCAATCGAGAATTAATCAGCAGTAAGATACTTCCTTTGTCGGCTTTTATAAATCGTCCGAGAAGTTGTGCAGCTGTTTGACCTGCAGACCTGTTATCTATACCGACAAAATGATTTCGTAGCGAGCTTGGTAAATCGGATATTAGCGCCACAACTACGATACCTCTGGCTCGTGCACGGCCAATAGCATCTCGAACAGTAGCTGTTTCAGGCGCAATAAGAGCAACGCCGTCTGTAGCTTTATTATCAAGACTATCTAATGCAATTACAACAGAGTGCGAATCAAATGCGGTGATGCGTTTTATTTCTAAAGCAGTTCGCTCGGTTGACAGCACACCTGTTTGCGCCTCAATTTGTGATGCGAGCGAATCGAAAAACCCACTATCCGTATTGGGGATCATAAACGTAAAGCGATAAAGCCGACGGCGTGCTAGGTTCGCAGCGGCCGTATCTCGGATATAACCTAGTTCGTTGATGGACTTATTAACACGTTCTATGGTCACCGTGCGAACCCCCGGGCGACCATTTACGACTCGATCTACGGTAGCCAAGCTCACGCCAGCATGGCTCGCAACATCATTAACAGTTGGCTTGCTGGCTACCACCTTAAATCCCTATGTTTGCCATGTGCATAACGTTTCGTTGTTCATTAAAGACTGGCCAAACCTTCAAACACTAATGCAACGGCCTCTGCACCTGGGTCGTTGTGGCCAGCTAGGTTTTCCTCTGGAACATAAGCTGCTCGCCCCGCTTTTGCTTTAGTTATTTTGGACGTTAAATTGGCACCCTCTCGTGCTGCTTTCGCTGCACCTGCTATTCCGCTCGGTAACAATTCTAAAGCGGGTTCTAATGCATCGATCATGGTTCGATCACCTTTAACTGCGCCGCCTACTTCACTAACACGAGTTAACCCTTCGGCGAGTGCTTTTTCAATTGACACACCTCGAGCGCAAGCATCACCCGTTGCATTAAAGAAGATCGCTAAAATAACCCCAGATGAACCGCCCATGGTTTGACTTAGCTCGTTGCCCAGTGCTGGCATCAATTGCGTCAGATCAGCTAATGGCATTTTATCTAAGTTGTGTTTCAGAGATTTAGCCGCAGCGGACAATGTGCTACCGGTGTCGCCATCACCCGATTTAGCATCAAGTTGATTTAATGTTGTTTCAGATTTAATCAGCAAATCGCATATAGCTGATATTGTGTTGTGCGTACCGGTGTCGCTTGAGGCGATAGGTGGGACAGGCGCTAAACCATCGGGTAACGTCGCTACCTTTATCTGGCTTAATGCGTTTATACCCGGCCACGACACAAGTGTTACCGGTGCTTGTAGTGCGGCTAGTTGCTCATCAGTGGTTGACATTACAGACAGTGAAAACCCGTGCATATCCAACGATGTCATCATTGGTGCAGGGCCAATTACATATTTTACGGCATTGTTGCTTGAAAAAGTTGCCAATTCATTTGCAAGCACTGACATCTCTAATGGTGTCGTGCCGCCAAGATTATTGAGTAACGCTACGACGTTACCTTTACCAAAATGCGGATTAAGCTTTTCAAGCATTTTACCCATAGCGGCTTTTGCATTATCTAATGTAACTTGCTCCACCCCAGCTTCGCCATGGATGCCAAGGCCAAGCTCTGCTTTTCCTGCAGCTATGCGGTCTTCTTTAACCGAACCTGGCACTGTACAGGTGTCCAGAGACATGCCTATCGACGACACTTGCTCATTGACTTGCTGGGCAATGTTGGTTACTCGTTCAAGTGATTCCCCTGCTTCGGCCAGAGCGCCCGCTACCTTGTGTATAAACAAGGTGCCGGCCAAGCCACGTGCTTGTGGTAAATCAGGTAGCGCGATGTCATCGTCTATCACCACCATTTCAACTTTCTTACCCAGGGCTCTTGCCCGTTCAGCAGCAAGCCCAAAATTAAGTCGATCGCCCGTGTAATTTTTAACAATCAACAAACAACCTGCGTCGCCAGTTACAGCGAGTATCCCAGCGAGCACAGCATCAACAGATGGGGATGCAAACACTTCGCCGCAAACGGCCGCAGTCAACATGCCCTGCCCAACAAAACCGGCATGCGCTGGCTCATGGCCTGATCCGCCGCCAGAGATTAACGCCACCTTTGATTTATCCCAATCAGTTCGAAAAACAACTTTGATATGTGGGTAGCCGTCGAGCCTGCTTAGTTTGTCACCAGAGACTGCCAATAAGCCATCAATTGCCTCTGTGACAATATTCTCTTTCGCGTTTAAAAATTGAGTCATGCGTTTGTTCCGGTAATCCGATCGCCACTTTCATCAAAATAAAGTGGGTTTATGGGTTTAATTTTTACTGTTGATCCTGCCGCATGCGGGTTTCCTTCCGGGCTTATTGCGGTAATCGCCTGCCCATTAAGATCCATATGCAATCGCGTTTGATCACCAAGGTGCTCAATGCGTTTAACCACCGCTGGGTCTCCTTCGCCATACGCTATATGCTCTGGCCGTAACCCAATACTGTGCGACATGCCTTTCGTTGCAGAGAAAAGCTCAGCGGGTAATATGTTGACTCGAGGCAATCCCAAGCGACTTGCCACGTAAACACTATTGGGGTTTTCGTATATCTCTCGAGGCGTGCCAAATTGAACTAACTTCCCCTCTTGCAAAACACCCACATGCGTTGCCATTGTCATGGCCTCTATTTGATCGTGGGTCACATATAATAACGTTGACCCTAGATCTGAGTGGATTCGTTTTAATTCAATACGCAGATCTGCTCGTAATCGGGCATCCAATGAACTTAAGGGTTCATCCATTAAATAAATGGCTGGATCGCGGACCAAGGCGCGCCCGATCGAGACACGCTGCATTTCACCGCCCGAAAGCTCCGTTGCTCGATTGCCGAGTTTGTGAGTTATTTGAAGAACCTCAGCGACCTCATTTACAATCCTGTCAATATCTGACTTAGACGTTTTTAAAATAGGAGAACGCAATGGGAACGCTAAATTATCCCTGACACTCAAGTGCGGATACAAGGAATATTGTTGAAAAACCATCGCAACATCGCGTTGTGCTGGAGTTTCGCTATCTACAACACGACCATCTATACTGATACTGCCACTGTCCATTTCCTCCAAACCAGATATCAATCGCAGCGTTGTGGTTTTTCCAGCACCCGTTGGACCTAACAACACGACGAAACTTCCGTCATCGATTGTAAGGCTCATATCCACAACCGCATGCTCTGATCCAAAGGATTTATTTAGATTTTGTAGTATCACCTCAGACATGCGGAAATACTCCATCGTTAAGTGATGATCTAATCGCTCTACCGCTTGTTTTTTCAAACAAGGTGATGGTAGAGGAGTCGAAGTGCACGCTAACCCGCTCGCCGACATTAATTGGCATAGCAGAATCTAAACGCGCCTTTAATTCACCAAACTCGCTATCGAGCACCGCAATTTGCGTGGTGCCCAAATACTCCAACGCCAATACCAGACAAGCAATGCCATCGCTATCAGAAATAGAAATGTGTTCTGGACGAACACCTAATAGAAGATCACCACTGGTATCGTGCAACTGTTGAGGAACGGCAACGGTATGTTGATTAAGCTGTACTGTGGTTTGACCGCTCGATATTGAGCCATGGAATGGCAGAAAGTTCATTGACGGTGAACCAATGAAATCAGCAACGAACACTGTAGCGGGTTTATCGTAAATATCACGTGGAGTGCCAAACTGCTCCACTACTGCATTGTTCATAACCACTATCTTGTCGCCCATTTGCATGGCTTCAAGTTGATCGTGCGTTACATATACCGTGGTCGCACCCATTCTGTCGTGTAGAGCACGAAGCTCCTCAGACATGTGTTCACGAAACTCTGCGTCTAATGCACCAAGTGGCTCATCCATCATAAAAGCTTTGGGTTCTAGAACAATGGCCCTGCCTAATGCAACGCGCTGCCTATCACCACCTGATAATCCGCCAACTGATTTATCGAGTATGTGCTCGATACCCAATATTTTGGATACCTCTGCAATCTTGGTTCGTATATCTCGGCGACTCATACCCTGACTGGCCAGCGGGTAACTGATATTGCGTCGAACATTCATGTGTGGATACAGCGCAAACATTTGAAACACAAACGCGATATCACGCTTTGATGGGGGCTTTTGACTAATTTCTTCACCGTCAAGATAGATCTCACCTGAGCTGGGAAGCTCCAAGCCGGCAATCATTCTCAAGGTTGTTGTTTTACCGCAGCCAGATGGCCCGAGTAACATAAAAAATTCGCCATCGGCTATCGTAAATGACGACTCTTTTACAGCAGTGAAATCACCAAAATCTTTACGCAGATTCTTTATCACTATCTCAGCCATTATTCTGCTTCCGAAAAATGACTGACAACAATAAACATAACCGTCCCAACCAACGTAACGATAAACGAATAGGTATACGCCCACATCACAAAAGGCTGCATCAACATAAATACGCCAACGGCAATAAGCAGCGTTGCCACCATTTCCCAGGGCCCACGTTTGAGCGTGAACAGGCCTTTAAAAAAGCGCGTCATTTGCGTACCGCTCCAAAGGTTATGCCGCGAAGCAGATGCTTGCGCAACATCACGGTGAATATCATAACGGGCAGTAAAAACAGCGTGGCACCGGCAGCGATAGCAGGCCAATCAAGCCCGCCAACACCAATAATGGTGGGTATAAACGGTGGCGCCGTTTGGGCTGTGCCCGATGTTAGTAGCACGGCAAATGCGTATTCGTTCCATGCAAAGATTAAACAGAATATAGCGGTAGAGGCAATACCGGTTGCGGCTTGCGGCAGTACGACTTTGTAAAAGGCTTGAAAACGGGTATAACCATCTATTAGTGCTGCTTCTTCATATTCTCTGGGTATCTCATCAATAAAACCTTTTAGAAGCCAAACAGCAAGTGAAATATTGACCGCGGTATAAAGCAATATCATCCCCAGATGCGTATCGTTTAAACCGAGTTTTCGGTACATCAGGAATATGGGTATTGCCACCGCTATCGGCGGCATCATTCTCGTTGATAAAATGAAAAATAGCAGATCATCTGCCAACGGTATTTTGAATCGCGAGAATGCGTAGGCTGCGAGCGTTCCTAAAAAGATACTGAGAAACGTTGAACCAAAACCGATGATCACCGAATTGAGAAATCGACCACCAAACTTGGATGGCCCAGCAATCACCATATCGCGATTTCGTACAATCTCTTCTGCAAAGTTTGCCGGCGGTGGAAGTGATGCCAATTTTTCTGGGCTAACGCGTGTTCTTGTAGTGAACAAATTGACGTACCCCTCAAGCGATGGCTGATACATCACCTTAGGTGGGTAGCTGATACTATCTGGTGGCGTTTTGAAACTGGTCATCATGATCCACAACAAGGGGACCATAGTGATAAGCGCATAGGTGATCACCAGTGTGCCAGCGACCCATTTTTGCCTTGACGAAGGTTCGGTGATTGAATAACTCATCGTTCTTTCACCTTATTCAAGGCTTTCACATAAATGGAAGCCAACCCAAAAACCGTGACAAACAGAATAATGGCGAATGCGCTCGAGTAGCCAGTGCGCCACTTTTCAAACGCCTCCCGCTTCAAATTTATCGACGCCATTTCAGTAACAGAACCCGGGCCACCACCCGTGAGTTGAACGACCAAGTCGAACATCTTGAAATTCTCGATTCCTCTAAACAACACTGCCAACATCAAGAACGGCAACACCATCGGGATCGTTATAGTGAAAAATTGCCGCAGTTTAGACGCTCGATCAATCTCGGCTGCCTCGTATATGTAGTCAGGAATACTGCGTAAACCAGCCAGACAGATGAGCATGACAAAAGGTGTCCACATCCAGGTATCCACAATGACGATTGACCATGGCGCTAAGTCGACCGAACCCAGCATGTCAAAACTGGACGGATCTACACCTGTGAAAAACGAGACAACATAGTTAAATAATCCAATTTGAGGCTGATACAAGAACGTCCAAAAATTACCAACCACTGCTGGTGAGAGCATCATTGGCAAAACAATTATGGTTGTCCAAAGATCATTACCGCGAAATTTTTTGTTGATTAACCACGCCAAAGTAAAGCCGATTAACACTTGAAAAAACAGCGTCCAAAAGAGAAAGTGTGCGGTGGCTTG
This sequence comes from uncultured Granulosicoccaceae bacterium, assembly GCA_937958675.1. Lineage (GTDB taxonomy): Bacteria > Pseudomonadota > Gammaproteobacteria > Granulosicoccales > Granulosicoccaceae > Granulosicoccus. The sequence goes on along the minus strand of CALGND010000124.1, from coordinate 19,558 downwards.
CATGGATAGCCAGATATCACTGTCACCGAGAATGCGCTCGTAGTTTCTCAAGCCAATGTATTCAACCGCTCTGTTTACACGATTGGCTTTGAAGTTAGTAAAACTTAGGTTGATCGTCCAAATCAGCGGGAAAATATTGACAGCTAAAAGTAAAAAGATAGTCGGCCCAACAAAAATCCATGCTATGGCTCTGTCGGATAAACCTTTAACTTTGCGAGCAACACGCGCAGGAGTTGCGCTAGCCACACGATCTATTGTCTTTCCAGACATATGACGCTGTCCAAGTAATAGTTAGCTGGTTAGTTGGTTTAGCAAACCAAAGATTGAACTGTGCCAGTGGCATCGCTGCCGCCACTGACACACACGTAAAGCTGAATGTTACAGCTTGCCCTCATCTTCAAAGACTTCGGTCCAATCTTCGATAAGCAAATCAAGCGCTTCTTGCGCAGTACCTTTGTCCGCAACAACGTAGTCGTGCACACGTTTTTGCATTGAAAGTAAAAGTTCTGCGTAAGCAGGCTCTTGCCAAAAGTCTTGCACGTCATCCATAGCAACTAGGAAGTCACCAGCGAATGGGGCACTGTCTTTGAACGTTGGGGAGTTGAGCACTGAATTATGAGCAGAATATCCACCCATGCTCCACCATTTGGCCTGTACGTCAGGATTAGCAAACCATTTTATATACTCCAACGATGCGTCTTTCTTTTCGGAGTAAGAAATGACCGAAATGCCTTGTCCGCCCAGTGTGGACCCCGCTTGATTCTGTGGAGGATTAACGAAGAAGTCGATCTTATCGCCACCTGTGTCAGGATCTGCATAAAGCCCTGGAAAGAACGCGAACCAGTTCATTGCCATAGCAACCTGGCCAGACTTAAACGCATCTAAGCTTTCGCCCATATACGAGTTTGTATAGCCAGGAGGAGTGGCCGTCTTGTAGAATTCTTTGTAAAACTCCAATGCTTCAACAGCCTCTGCAGAATTTACCGCACCTTCCATGTCGTACTTACCAGCGGTGTTTTCATACTTAAAACCCCATGGATAAAGCGCGCTCGTCACACCCATTGTGATGCCTTCTGAACCACGTTCTGTGAAAATTGCGGCACCATAAACCTTATTACCGTCAATTTCTCTGCCTTGGAAAAACTGGGCAATTTGTAGCATTTCTTTCTGTGACTTTGGCTCGCCTAGTTCATCACCCGTGGCTTCTTTGTATGCAGCTCTGATGTCTTCGCGTGCAAACCAATCTTTGCGATAAAACCAACCATTGGCATCTCCCATTGCAGGTAGAGCGTAATAGTTAGGTGTGCCCTTAGGCCAAGTTGAATAGGCATAAACAGTCGCTGGAGCGAAATCATCCATGCTGATACCTTCACTGTCGAAGAACTCGTTTAGCTTAACGTAATGACCGTTTTCAGCGCCGCCACCGATCCACTGACTATCGCCAATTAGCAAATCGCAAAGTTTGCCGCCCGAATTCAACTCATTGAGCATGCGATCAGCGAAATTTGGCCAAGGCACGAACTCAAAATTCATGGAGTGCCCACTCTCAGCTTCAAAGTCTTTGCTGAGCTCTACCAAGGCGTTAGCGGGATCCCAAGCAGCCCAGCACAACGTTAGATCATCTGCTTGAGCTGTCGTCGTAACGGACGCGGCAGCAAGAGCGATGGCCCCGGCTGAGGCGAATTTTAGTTGTTTCATTCTATATTTCCTCCAGAGATAGGTTAGCTTTATTGGTGAAATAAGCAGCCTACACAGAGAAACTGCAGGCTCAAAATTAGTCTATATGATTGACGTACCTCAAGTCTACTGATTTTTGAGGTACGTTAATCATTTCGTTTGACTTGCCAATATTCAGGCTTCGTATGCCAAGTTGATAATGTCAACGAGCACCAGCGCTGTTAGCGAGTAACATGGCATTGTCAATGGACAAATTTTTAGGGGTTTCTCTACCGTGGTGGCAACAATTGATAGTTTGACTCGCTATCCCATAAAGGGTTTGAGTGGACATTCGCTTCACAGCGTACAACTCGAGCCCGGCCGAGGGTTCCCTTTCGATCGACAGTTTGGATTTGCACGGCCAGATAGCGGTTTCGACCCGAAGGATCCAAAGCCACTTGAAAAAACCAATTTTTATATGCTTGCGCGCGATTCCGCACTGGCGTTACTCGACACAGAATTTAATGACAAGAACGGGATGCTCAATGTTAAGAGTGCCCAACAAACCCATCAATTTGACATCACCACTACGGAGGGTAAAAAAAACGCAAGTGTGTTTTTAAAGTCGTTCCTTGCATTGCAAGGCGAGGAAATGCCGCAACTGTTTGAAGCCTCCCCACATCGTTTTACGGATGTGTCTGTCGTTTCCACAAAGTTGATGAATGCGGTTTCTATTATTAATTTAGATAGCGTGCTCGAGTTTTCAAAAAAGATCGGCCAAGAAGTCGATCCTAGAAGGTTCCGCGGCAATATTCATTTAGCAGATTTACCTGCATTTTCTGAGCTAGATGCTGTCGATAAGCATATAACCATTGGCAAGGTGCGGCTTAAGATAGTCATGCGCACTAAACGTTGCCCGGCAACACAAGTTAATCTTAATACCGGTAAGCGGGACATGAAAATTCCGAAACTTCTGCAGCAGACGTTTGGCCATATGGACATGGGTGTATATGCAGAAGTATTAGAAGGTGGCATGATCGCTGAGGGTGATGAGGCTGTTTTAGCTTAGGCGCACAATAGCGGTATCAACTTTAATCAACACACAGGTGAAAAAATGAATACTCAAAAAGTGGCGATAATCACAGCCGCAGGTAGCGGAATGGGCGCAGATGCTGCAAAACGACTTGCACAAGATGGGTTCTCTGTCGCCATCTTGTCATCGTCTGGCAAGGGCGAAGCACTGGCAAAGGAACTCGGCGGCATCGGCCTAACCGGCTCTAATCAATCTAACGATGACTTGAAAAAGCTCGTAGATATGACAATAGAAAAATGGGGCCGTATTGATGTGTTAGTTAACAGCGCTGGGCACGGCCCGCGAGCACCAGTACTGGAACTAACGGACGAAGACTGGCACACAGGGATGGATGTGTATTTTCTAAACGTTGTGCGCGCAGCCCGATTAGTCACTCCGCATATGCAAGCGCAAGGTACAGGCTCAATCATCAACATATCAACTTTCGCAGCTTTTGAGCCAGACCCGGTATTTCCTACCTCTGGTGTATTCCGTGCAGGTCTTGCTGCATTTACTAAGCTGTTCTCTGACAACTACGCAGCCGAGAATATTCGCATGAATAATGTACTGCCTGGCTTTATAGACAGCTTACCTGAGAAGCAAGAATTTAAAGATCGTATTCCCATGGAGCGATACGGTAAGTCAGAAGAAATCGCTGCCACCGTTGCGTTTTTAGCCTCAGAGGGTAGCTACATTACTGGCCAGAATATTCGGGTCGATGGCGGTATTACGCGCTCGGTATAACACATTTAACTAGCTGTTTTGTATGCCGTCACGCTCATGGGGATTTCCATAAGGTCTTCCCCTACAACAATATCTTCACGGGCGATGAATCACAGATGCCGCTCTATGTGCTGTTCCAGAACACCAAGCCCCTCATCCAAGCCCTTACGGCCAAAGCCCAAGCGAAATCTATCATTGGGAGTCGGGCCTAGATCTGATTTGTATATCGTGCTTGGCAGAAAAAGTACACCGCTTTGCTCAACCAATGATCGACAAAACTTTTCAACACCTTCTGGGCCTTTATATCTTGGGAACCCCATACACGCACCATCTGGTCGCGTCCAGTCGAACAAGTCTGGATGGTTATTAAAAAATAGATCCCATTTAGGTAAGTTTTCATCAACAATGGAACAATTGCGTTGTAGCAACTTGTCTTGTTGACTCAACGCAATTTTTGTTAAACGCTCGCTAGGCCCAGAGTTGCAAATCGACAGATAATGCTTCAAGCGTTCCATCTTTGCGATAACTTCCTTATCTTCACACGCGATCCAACCAATTCGAAGCCCTGGCAGTCCATAGGATTTCGACATGACATTCAACGACAATCCACGTTCGTAAACATCAGCGATAAAGGGGAGATGTTGGGTCCCGCTAGGGCCAAGGCCGTTAAAGATTTCATCGTGCAGAATATAGATGCCATGTTTTCGACACAGCTCAACCAACGACATATAGTGATCAATCGGAAGAATGGCCCCTGTTGGGTTGTGCGGGAAATTGATAGTGACCAACTTGGTGTTCGGTTTGATCGCATCAGCGACTCGATCGATATCAAGTGACCAGTGATCATCCGGATCCAACGGTACGCCTGTCGCCTCACATATCGCCAATGGTAATGTTTCGTGTGATTGGTAGTTAGGTGTTACTACAATCGCGTGGCTGTGTTTATCAAGAATGACAGAGTTGGCAGCGAATATGCCCTCACTCGCACCAGCAAAACACAGAATCTGGCTAGCATTTTGACTGGTGTATTTAGTCGCTATGCTCTCGCGTAAGTCAGACGCACCGAAGGTTTCGGTATATCCCAACCACATACCCTCAAATTCTTCACGCTCTGCGGGTGTCGCCATAGCGAGTAAATCACGCAGAGAAATGCTTTCTGCATCTGATGCGGTCATGTGGTATTTAGCTTTGAATTCCCATTTTGAAAAATGGGTTTCGAGCCTGAACTCTGGCAGTGTTGTCATACGCTACTTTCTCTAAAAATCATCTTGCTCAGTTTGCTTTAAATTGGCTTTAGCAACCATCTTGGAAATTTGGATATCTTGTACCGCGACATCGGTCAAATTGCAAATGGTTATTTGCTCTTGCGATATGCGCGCTAACGTGAGAATCGATCATTGTCTGAATGAGTCGTTTAATCTCAATTGTTGTAAAATCTAATACAGAGATGTCAACTTTAAGGCAGAAGGCGCTATGACCAAAAAAGCCATCATGTGCTTACTTACGCTCGGACTTTTCAGCCATGCAGCTATGGCAGCTGCGCCGTCCACTCCAGCAAATTTTTTGGCTAGCGTCTATTCAAGCTCCGCTATCGAGTTATTCTGGGATGACTCCGATGATGACGGTTTTGTCAGGGAATACCAAATATCTCAAAATGGCGTGGTGATCAAAACGCTAGATGCCAACTCCTTATTCCTAGATGGTTTGTCGCCTAACACCGAATATAGATACAGTATTTTAGCAGTCGATTTTGACAATGAACGTTCGCCAACAGCCAGTTTAACATTACGCACTCGTTCTGATAGCACTGGCCCCAGTACTATATTAAACGCAGTAACTGGATTCAATGCAAAAGTGTATTCAAGTACTGCACTTGAGCTTTTCTGGAATCGATCAGCAAACGAAGAAGGTGTAGTGGCTTATGAGATACTGATTAACGGAGCGCAAGCTGCACTACTAGATGCAACGAGTTACTACATCGATTCGCTGTCGCCCAACACTAAATATGATTTTACAATAACAGCGATTGATAAAACCAACACTCGTTCAAGTCAGGCGGTGTTATCTGCAACAACGCAAGCTGGTAATGGCCCTTTCATATCAACCACGCTAACGCCACCAAATAACTTACGCGTACAAACATATACCAGCGTATCAGGCGAGCTATTTTGGGATCGGGCTCCGGCAGACGACATGGTTAGTTATTACGAGGTACATCGTAATGGCACACTCTTGGGCAAAACAGAAGGCATCAGCTATTTTGATGATCAAGTGCGTATCGGTGAGCAAGTTTATGAGGTTTACGCGATTGGTCGTGATGGATCGCGGTCTTTACCTGCTAAATGGCCAGACAGTGTTAACGCAGACGAACTAATGGGTCAGCTCATTGCGATGATTCCCGAGATTCAAGCAACGTTGGTCTTTCCGGAGCTTGATGATGCGCGCGCTCTGGGTTACGTTATGGCGGAGTCCGCTCGACTACTAGATGTAGGTGAAGTGCCAGTCTTGTCGCATGCCGAATCCGACGTTTACAACAACGAGTTAATGCTTCGGGGCGATCGATTTAGCTGTGACAGCGGCTCCTATTTCGCCCATGTTACTGGAGATCTTTATCCCGATAACGCTCGACCTGGAGAATTTATATGCACAAGCTACGCGTTTCCCTCCAGCGGGTTTTGCATCATTACGGTTCTTGCAGATGCATGTCAGTTAGACGACGCCACGGTATCGGGAGAGTTTGAATTCAATTTAAGAGCCGGTGTTAACGAAACAGATCTTAACGATGTGATAGTGAATCGAGCCGGCATGGAAGACTATTCGATACACGCCGCCTACTTTAACCAATACAGATACGTAAAGTCAGGAACCAGTACGCCGCGTATCACAGAAACTACTCAAAGTACCACTGATTTAACAAAAGGCGATAGGGTTGTAAGCCGTCAATATCACGATAGCACCATAGGAGACGGAGTCGTCCCGGCCACAAGTACATTTGAAGCAAATCAGTCAGGCTGGGCGCAATTGCCCGATACCTTATTTGGTGGCAGAAGACTATTCGTCTCATTTGCACCAGAAAACTACGACCCCGCATATGGTGTTGACCTTATCGGTACCATAGAATTGGATCCACAAGAAACTTCGCTGTATCGAGCCAGAATCATAAACACCGCCAGCAACCCAACATCACTAGAAGTCAGGCTCAGCGTGGACGGGCGCGAAGTGGTCCGGACTATAGATAATCCATGGTTGTCGAATATCGAGGCAGATATATAACACACGCGCTCGTGTAGAGCCCGTTTAGCTTAGTAAATACAGTCTTTTTAATACGGGTTATTAATACTAAGCATTTGAATATCGATCATTGCGCTCTGCTTTATCATCAGCCTATTCCTCGAGCGGATTCCCCTCAATGTTGAACACATTTAACTGCGCCATTTGAGCAATATCCGGTGGCAATGTTACCAACTGATTGTGATCCACTCTGAGACTAATTAAATTTCTTAGCTTTACGATTGTTGGAGGCAACTCAGATAAAGTGTTTTTGGACAGATTTAAGCTACGCAGGTTGTCCATTTCTCCTATCGAATCAGGCAATTTCTGAATCATATTATTTTCTAAGGAGAGCCCAACCAAGTTGACTAAATCACCTACATCTTTTGGAATAACTTCGATTTTATTATCACTGAGATTTAGAGTAAGAAGATTGTGTAGTTGAAATAACCCTTGGTTCAAAGAACGAATCTGATTACCATTTGCTAGTACATTTTGCAAATTGGTTAGTTGATAAAAACCTAGGGGCAGCTCGGTTAGTTGGTTGTTCTGTATTTGAAGCTCTCTTAGTTTAACCAAACGAAACAGGTCGTTGGGCAACTCTGTCAGCTGATTATCATGGAGCTTCAGCACCCTAAGTTCGGTCATGCCGAAGACTTCTTCAGGGATCTTAGCGAGCCCTTTACCACCTAAATCTAGTTCAGTATTCAACTGTTAGCGCCTGATTGGAACCTCAATAGAAAATAACCTGCAATTACATAAGGTAACTGTTGTGCAAGTTAACTCATGGACAAATAAAGTGGGAGGCTGCTGATCCAACACAGTGCTAATTTGTACGTTAGCATCCATCTCTCTATCGATTTCCGTGCAGATTCAGATACCGGTGCCCGCGTTTACCAAAACCAAGCATGACATAAAAAAATCATGCCAGCTAAATGGAACTAAATTCCAATTGATATCACTCTGTCTCTGCACAGTAATTTACGGCAGCAACATATATACCTTGATTATGAGTCTACAAAAGTGGGGGCTCCAGTGTGAATTCGTACGAAAACGACTCGTTTTTGTGAACTTCACGGAAATTGTTTAACCATAGACCGGTACACACGTAGAGTAGCGTAGACCGACCCAACAAACCAGAAATGTGACATTCCAACGGTGAACTCTAAGGAGCGATTTAAGTCACACTTATCTACTAATACGTTAGCAACCGTTGAACAGGACCGGTAAGTCGAAAATGCACTCTGAAAACGCTCTCTTCTCCAAACTGACATCCATAATGCAAGCCTACAATGCGGAAAAGACCCATGGTAGCGTAGTTAATTATCGTAACTATTCCGCCCTTAAGACTGAGCTTGCGGCAATGCAGCTTGATGAGGGTACGCAATCCTGGGACAGTATTTGGAAATCTGTCGAAACATACTTGCACTACAGCGTAAAAACTGCCCATCCACAATATTTTAACCAACTGTGGGCTGGGCAATCTAACGCTGCATTAGTTGGCAGCGTAATTGAGGTTTTAGCTAATACCTCTATGTACACCTATGAGGTAGCACCGGTTGCAACACTGATAGAAAATGAAGTACTGAGTAGGTTTAGATCAGTATTTGGTTTCAACGATGGCGAAGCACAAATTACCACCGGTGGAAGTAATAGCAATTATGTTGCTTTGTTATTAGCTCTGCACAAAAAATTCCCACTACTTAAAAACGAAGGCCTACATGGCCTACCCAGAGTGTCTGTATTCGTCTCTGAAGAAGCACACTACTCAATGGACAAAGCGATGGTGATGTCCGGTATTGGCCTGAACTCTCTGGTGAAAGTACCGGTCGATGAGACAGGTGCTATGCGAACAGGCGAGCTTGAACGGCTTATCCAACTAAGCAAAGACGAAGGCTGCATTCCTGTATCGATTATAGGAACTGCAGGCACTACCGTCCGAGGTGCTTTCGATGACTTCCAGCGCATATCCAGTACTGCTCAAGCTCATGATTGTTGGTTCCATATAGACGGAGCCTGGGGTGGCGCAGTCGCTTTTTCAAAACAAGAAAAACGTTTATTATCAGGAAGCAATTTAGCTGACTCTCTGAGTTGGGATGCTCATAAAATGCTGGGCGTACCATTAATGTGTGGTGTCTTATTTGTACGTGAGTCAGGTAGCTTCGATCGCGTGTGTAATCTTGGCGATACCTCTTACATTTTTCACGAAAGCGCCGAACGTCAAGACCTTGGCCCATACTCACTACAATGTGGACGTCGAGTAGACGCTTTAAAAATGTGGCTTGAATATATTTTCTACGGTAACGAGGGTTTCGAAAACCGTATCGACAATTTTATCAAACTATCGAAACATGCAGAACTTCGCATACATAACGAACCAACGCTTGAACTACAGACCACACGCTGGATAAATAATATTTGCTTTCGAAGCATTGTCGGTGATGGAGTTGATAGCAACACATTCAACAAACAGGTTCGTCAATCTTTATACGAATCAGGCGAATCACTAGTAAACATAGCCTATATCCAAGATGATCTGACTATTCGTTTGATTATTACCAACAAAGATGTCACCGAGCAAGACATCGACACATTTTTCGATAATTGGCTACAAACAGCGTCAAAGGTAGCTAAGGAATTAACACAATGTGTATAAAACGGTGGCCTCAGAAACTCAATCCATCGCTTCTCAACAAAAGGACCTTCGACGCCAGAAACGACTTTGGATCTGTATTTGAGCTACTGCTTGGTGCTCGAGCTCTCGGAGAGCACTCTGCTGGTGAGAACTCCTCCATTCTGGAAAATCGTCTTTCAAGTGAATTACAGGTGCTAATACAATCAAAGAGTGAGTTACTCCATGGCTTACCTCGAGACGAAAAATACAGCCGACATATTATCGGCACTGAAGGTGATTGGATAGGCTATATCTGCCGATGGGAAAAACAGACCAGCTCCTCAATCCACGGCCACCCCTCCTTCGCTTATTATCAAGTGATTGAAGGCGAATTTCAAATGGACCTATACGACTCTACTGGAGACGATACAGCGACGCGTACTCAATCCTTGATTATGGCTCGTGGAGATATCATTTGGAAACAAGGGCAGGAAGGCACTTATGACAATCTGATTCACAAAGTAGGCACATTGGATTCACCTGGATTCACGCTACACCTGTTCTCGGAAGATCCAAATCAAGGTCAGTGTTACTTGAGCTGATTGGGGAGTATGCGTCGGCTATGTGTTGATCGTGACAGGGTATGGCATTGCCCAGCTAAGGTAACATCCAAATTCTTCGTCAATCCGTATAAATGGCTCCTTTGATCTATTTAACACTGCAGCGCACAAACCATTAAGGGCGAGCTGATAACCAAAATGAGCCAACTAGAACAGATACCTCGATCAGTCAACTTACTCGGCTGGGCTGGCGTATTGCCGTTTGCAGGTTTGAGCGCTCTTGTGCTGTTGGATTGGTCAGCTTCGAAAGACACAATCGAACCCATGCTAATTGCGTATGGCGCGATCATACTGTCTTTTATGGGTGGAGTTCACTGGGGCATTGCCATGACAAAAACTGTAGGTAAAAACATACCTATCCAACCATGGCACTTGGTTTTAAGCGTTATACCCGCACTTTTAGGTTGGACTGCCACCTTTTTCGATACACGTTACGCAATCGCCGTTCTTGCAGTTGGATTCGTTGCGCTACTTATTGTTGATATGAATTGGGCGAGCGGCAATTGTGCACCGGCGTGGTACGGCAAATTACGATTGCAGCTTACCTCTACAGTATTACTATGCCTTGGCGCAGTTGGGATTTCATGATCCAAATCACAACAAAAGAACCGAAAGTTTCCATGCTGTTCGACGGCGGTTGTCCTCTGTGTTCAAAGGAAGTAGCACACTACCGGCGGATGGACAAAACCGGTGAGGTTAACTGGGCAGATATTAACGCAAACCCGGAAATACTTGCACAATATGGAATAGGCTATGAAGCGGCAATGAGATACTTGCATGTCATCGATAACGGTAAAATCGTTGTCGGCGTACCGGCCTTCGCTGTTATCTGGGAGCAACTACCCTACTACCGCCAACTGGTGCGCATCATTTCATTGCCAGGTGTAATGGCAATATTAGACCGCTTATATCGAATCTTTGCAAAAAAACGATTTGCTAGGCGCATGGCATGTGCCAATACAGGCGAGCACTAGCCCTACGGCACATACGCTCTTCTCCGTCAGGGTATATGTCGTGATGTTCCGGTAACCACCCAAGCCAGCATTGAAAACACTACGGCTCTTGCCAGTCACTGCTAATATTTGTTTATGATAGCAAATCCAAAATAGGTCTAGCTTAATATAATGATCAAAATTCAACACGATCAGCTCATGGCTACAGTTAATCCACTAGGCGCTGAATTAAGCAGTCTGCAATCAAGTTCTCAGGAATATCTATGGCAAGGAAATCCAGACGTGTGGTCTGGGCGTGCACCGATATTATTCCCTATTGTTGGCACCCTCGCCAATGATGAAATGAAATACCGCGGCAAGACCTATCAAATGATGCGCCATGGTATTGCTCGTCAAGCTGTATTTGATTGTATAGCTCAAACCCAATCAGATCTGAGCATGAGACTCCGATCTGACGCTACGTCACTGGCGATGTACCCTTGGGACTTTGAACTAACGGTTCATTTCTCGCTAAACTTCGACACTTTAAGTATCACATACGAGGTGAAGAATCTTGATTCCGATACTATGATTTTCACGTTGGGCTCACACCCAGCATTTTTACTTCAAACAACTGACGAAACAAAAAATGATCTGTCGCTTTCTGATTTCGACATTCATTTTGAACACGCAGAATCGTTACGCCGCGTAATGTTAAACGACGCAGGCTTACTGGCAACTGAAAGCAGCCCGTATGAATTAGATAACAACACTATTAAACTCAGCGAAACACTATTTGATCAAGATGCATTGGTATTCAAAAATATCGAATCCAAGAAAATCACCTTACGAAGCAACCAAAAGCCTCAATTGACTGTTGATACTGGCGCTGCACCTCATCTGGGTATTTGGGCAAAGCCCGGCGCACGATTCGTATGTATTGAACCCTGGTTTGGTATCAGCGACTATATAGATTCGGATGGCAATTTCGAGAATAAATCGGATATGTTATCGCTACCGTCGAACGATATATTTAGCCATACTATACGCATCACTATTGGCTAGCCCGCCTCAGATTCAACACTCCATGGATCTGAGTTGCTTATTCTGCACCGGTATTTAAATCAATTCCAGTAAATCCGAGTATGGTGCCATCTCGACTTACCGCGACAACATCATAGTGGTACAAGGTATTCGCTTGAACACTATTGTCATAGAAACTAATACCGCGCGTGAACGCAAAAAACTCTTGATTTTTCCAAATTTCGTAGCCATTGAAATCATTTGTTAGGCTGGCTAACCTGTCCCAGAATAGTTCGATTTCATTTTGATTATAAATAGCCGCTGTTAGCCCTGTCGGTTTAGATGGCCTGTCTACCGGCGTATAACCGGTTTCCATACCGGTAGAGGTCTGCCCTGTAGTAACACTAACCGACGTACTGAGCGCGCTACGAGTTCCATCAATAAAAAATATCGCAACCGAATACTCATATTGAACGCCAGGAATTAATGTAGTGTCAATATAGCTTGATCCATTCGACGTCGTATCAAGCAACTCATTGTTTCTATAAATATCAGCGCCCGCTATATTAGACGGAGCTGCCCAAACTAACTCAACCGTTGAGTCGGAGTAGACGTCGGCACTTAGGTTCTGCGCAGCATCGGGCGCATTAGATTGCACTCCGGGCAGTACCGGCTCTGCAAATATTTCACGCACGATGCATCCAAACTCACCGGTGTCTAATTCGTAGCAAATTCTGTTAGATCGAATACTATTCCCCGTGCTATCACCATAAATTGCCACGACATTAGGCCCGCTGTTGATATCATTGATTCGTGCAGTCAAGTGGTTTTGCCATGGTGAGAAAATGTAATTTGTTTGACAAGTGATATCGCCAGATGCAGAAAGCCCGCACCAGAGATTGTCTGACATCGCTACGTCGACCATATTGCCCCGAATGTCTCGGTTACTAAAAGTACATCGCACATCGTTTTGATCAGTAACACCGCATAAGCCGTTAAGGTTGCTATCCATATCTATCTTGGTAAACCTGTATTGAGCAACCCGATCTCCGAGCTCAGGAAATTGCCCCCAACACGAGACCTTTCCATCGAGTTGCAAACCACAGCTTGTTGTGTCGTCATGCGTCGTTTGGGTGTAGCGTTTGTCGTTTGGAGGCTCTGTCTCACCATGTGAGTTTAGCCCCCAACAAACAGCACTATTATCAGTGGTTACGCCACATGAAAGGTTTGTACCTGAACTGATGCTTATAAACTGAACATCTTGCGGGGCGTCTAGTTGCCCGAAGTTATTATCACCCCAACAGAACGCTGTGCCGGATTGAGTTATCCCACAAACATGGACATCACCTGCTGAAAGGGTTGTTAGCGCTGGTGTGTTAGCAGGTGGCTGCAAACGCATAAAAGCATCACCTGTTATGCAGTTAACACCACCAACCTCGTCAAGCGCACAGATCAACCTATTGCCAAAAGTAATTTTATCGCTTGATTGGGCGTGAATATTGGCCGTATAGGCAAGGCTAAGAACAAGTAGCAACAGCAGGGATTTCATCAACCTAATCCATTATAAATAGGGAGTATTTCAGCAAGTATGATTGATCTAATTGGCTAATAGTTGGAGTGATTACCACAATTAACAAAAATATTACCTATTAAACAGGTCAGCTTGGAGCACTATGCATTAGCGCGTTGATTCAAAAAATCAATGATATCATCCGACTCATACATCCAACGCACTTCGTTGCTATCTTCGATTCGAAGACAAGGTACTTTCACTTGACCTCCACCCTGTTGCAGATCTTCACGATGTCTAAGATCTTTTTTAATATCACGTAACTCAATATCAACGCCTAAAGCATGAATCGCGCGACGTGTTTTGACACAGAATGGACAGGCATGAAATTGATACAAAGACAAATCATCCATTAGCGATTGAACACGGCTTTGTTCATCTGGCGTACGCTGCATGGCCTTAGGGCGAGAAACCCGATCAACAAACACAATAACGGCACCAAGCCCGTTACGAACAAGTTTTAACAACATAAGAGAGTTCTATTTTACTTGGTTAGTGATTTCGTAGACTGTAACTAACCAAGTCAATGGTGTAAAGCGTTTACTGACCAACTGACTTCAGCTTGGGCTGAGTACAGAAATCTGTCGGTAGTTTTCGGTTTTCAGATATCCAGGCATCCATATCTGCAGCAGATAGAGCCTTACTGATAAGGTAGCCTTGTGCCTCATCGCAGCCGAAGTCTTTCAGCATCTGCATCTCTTCTTCACGTTCAATACCTTCAGCCACTACCTTAAGCCCAAGGTTATGGCCAAGCTCAATGGTGGAGCGTACGATTGCAACATCTTCCTTGTTGTTTATCATATTTTTGATGAATTCGCGATCGATCTTTAACTCGTTGACAGGCAGGTTCTTTACGTACGCAAGTGAACTATAACCAGTGCCGTAATCATCTATAGATATCGACAGCCCTAGCTGATGCAACTCTTCTACAGTGCGTCTTGCTTTGATAGGATCTTCCATTAGCGCACTTTCAGTGATTTCCATACAAATCATCGAAGCTTCCACCCCGTGTTCTCTAAGGCGCTTATCAATGTAGCTGGAAAAATCAGAATCGAGCAGGTCACGAGCAGATATATTAAGTGACAACTTTATCACCAGACCCTGATCAACCCAACTTCGAGCTTGAATCATAGCCTTGGCAATCAACCAACGGGTAATCAGTCTGATTGCACCTGTGCGCTCTGCAAATGGTATAAATTCGTCGGGCGGGATCAATCCTCTACTAGGATGCTGCCAACGTAGTAACGCTTCAACAGCAAGCACAGACGAATCGCCAAACGTAACCTTTGGCTGAAAGAATAATTGCAATTCATCTTTCTCAATCGCACGTTTTATTTCGCTGAGCAATGATAGGTGCTCTTCACGGTGTTCTTCACAATTCGGATCATAGAACGCGTAGATTGTATCTGTCCGTTTGGCAGAATACATAGCCATGTCTGCGCGGCGCAGCAGCGTGCTCGCATCTGTGCCATGTTCGGGATACTTAGCAATCCCGATACTACACCCTATATCAATTGGTTGGTTGTTTAATGTTACAGGCTCTTCAAAGACTGCAGAAATTCTACCAATAGCAGCAAGAATTGTCTCTTCACTTACGTCATGCAACAGAAGCGAGAACTCATCCCCACCTAACCTTGCAACCGAATCCGATCGACGAAGCGTTGTTTTTAAACGCAAAGCAACTTCCTTTAATACAGCATCACCAGACTCATGGCCCAGTACATCATTAATATACTTAAACCGATTCATATCAAGCATAACTACGGCAAACGGTTCATCTTTGCGCTCGCAATGTGCGACAGCGGTGTTGAGTCGATCATCGAAAAGAGCTCTGTTGGGCAAATTAGTTAATCTATCGGCGTAGGCGAGCTTGAGTATCTCCTCCTCTCTTTCGCCAACGTGCTCCCGCATAATATCTATGGTGTGTGCAAGCTCTCCAATTTCATCACGATGCATCGTGGGCACCTTAACTGAATAGTCCCCATTTTTGATTTTTTTCGTCGCGTCAACTAGCAACCGTAGCGGTTTTGTTAATTCACGGGCTAGAGCCATCCCAAGAAAAAGAACGATGATCAGACTGGATGCCATCAATATTTGCAATCGGACTTGCTGAGCGTCTATTAGGAGGCCTAGCTCATTAAAACCATTATATTTTCCTTCTATTAATGCCTCTGGAAAATCTGGAATCTGAATGCTGCCCAGCTTATTGCCCATGTCACTAACATTTTCTTTAGCAATTTGAGTCACATTGACGCTAACTCTAGCAAGCTTTTCCACCTGCGGTAATATGTTGTGTTTAATGCTTGACACAGCAGATAGGCTATAACTATCCACTCCCACGTTAATGTCGGTGGTCGTCATAAGATAGGATTCGTCATTGGAAAAAACACCACCAAGCCTAAATTCGTTGGCTGAATATGCAGAGTGATTCTGCGTGGGGATGTCCTCCACTTGAGGTCCACCACCATGATATATGACAGACCCACTGGAGTCTCTGAGAATGAATTGACGATTTTCAACAAGCAGGGATTCTGAGTTCTGCTTGTTAGTCAGGGCTATAGTGTCGTTAACGTTAAAATCTGCATTCGAAGAAACACTACTGCTCAGTTGATTTTTATATTTCAGCAGTTCATTGGTAAGCAATTGAAATTCTGCGTCAACAACCGACGGTACTATTTCTGCAACTCGGGTTGCCATTGCGTCACCGTGAGATTGCTTAAAGTCCTGATTGGTTCTGTCTACAACAGAGTAGATCGCCAATTGCACAGCAATAGTCATCAATGAGATTACAATGACTATTCTGGAGCGTAGACTCCCGATTAAAACGAATTTTGATAAAGTCAATTCTATATTTCCGGCCGACATAATTTGCTAACTTTCTGCCAAGGTTTTTTGCAGAACTTATTTGGGTGTCAAATCTAGCAGTTGTCTCTAACGCCCAGCAATGCCAACCCTTTTTGGCAATGCAGCCGGATTCGTTCCGAAATCAGTAAAACATTGTTCTTAACACAGATAACCTTTCTGTATCAGATGATATCGGCACGTTTGGTCATGCCAATAGCGCTACTGCAAGCAAACATCGCCTTTAGTGCTTGAAGTCGCTTAAAAGCGGGCTTCCCGACTACCAAATGTGACGTTGCTCAGGTTTTTTTCAAAAAAATCCAAGTCGTTACGGTCAATCAATACATCTAGCCCCGCCATACGTCTTATCGTGGCATTGCCAGATAACCATTTCTGTTCAAATATTTAACAAACGCTCCCGTCGGTACGTAGCAAACATAATCGAGCACAGATAACCGCGCCCTGCTTTCTATCCTTCAGCGTCCATAACGCAGCTATTCAATTATGTTAAGTAAAGGCACTTATCTTCAATTGTATTGATCTGTAAATCACGGCTCAACGTATACACATTGTTAATCCAGAGTAAACAGGCCATTATTTCTTATGCGTATTGCCGCGTTGGTTTTCCCTCATCAACTTTTCGAGTCCCATCCTGTTTTTCTTAAAGATCCAGAAAAGATTTTATTACTTCAGAACTCATTGTTTTTTGGCGACGATCAATACCCAATGCGTTTTCATTCAAAGAAAATCGCCTTTCACAAAGACTCAATGACGGAGTTTAATTCTGCCTTAGAAAAAAGTGGATATACAACTGAGCATATTGAGTACCAGAGAGGTGTGTGCGAGCTTGATGGTGTACTCAAACAGCTTGTAGCTGATGGTTTTACTCATATTTGTTGCGTTGAGCCTTGTGACTACACGCTAGAAAAAAGATTGCGCGACGCTAGTTCAACTTATGATTTATCTCTGGAGTTGTTAGCCAGTCCCGGATTTCTCAATAGTACATATGATAATCAACAGTGGCGAGCGAATAAAAAACGCTGGCATATGGCTGATTTTTATAAATGGCAACGCGTTCGCTTGAACATACTTATGGATGGAGATTCTCCACAGGGAGGGAAATGGAGTTATGACGAAGAAAATCGTAAAAAGTTACCAGTAAAACAAATTAAGATGTTGCCTACTCTACCCAGCATCGATTATCCAACTACACATGTGCAGGCGAGGCGTTGGCTGGATGAGTTTTTACACACTAGATTCGAACTATTTGGGACATATGAGGATGCCATCGAACCCGGCCAGAACTGGCTCTATCACAGTGTGCTTACACCGATGCTTAACGTGGGGTTATTAACTCCAGATTATGTTGTGGATCAAACACTAAAACACGCAGATAGATTCAATGTTCCTTTAAACAGTGTTGAAGGTTTTATTCGACAGGTTATTGGATGGCGAGAATTTATGCGTGCCACCTACGTTGACCTAGGTGTTGAGATGCGAAATGGTAATCATTGGCAACACACTCGAGCTATGCCAACATGCTTTTACTCGGCAACAACGGGTATTGATCCAGTGGATGATTGCATATCCAGAGTAAAAGACCACGCATATTGCCATCACATTGAGCGCCTGATGGTGCTTGGCGGCTTTATGTTCCTGTGCGAAATCAGTCCTGATGAAATTTATAAGTGGTTTATGGAGATGTTTGTAGATAGCTATGATTGGGTGATGGTGCCTAATGTTTATGCGATGAGCCAAAATGCTGATGGTGGATTGATTACAACTAAACCTTATTTTTCAGGCTCAAACTACATAATAAAAATGAGCCACTATAAAAAAGGAGAATGGAGCCAAATTTGGGATGCTTTATTTTGGCGTTGGATAATCAAAAACCAACATAAATTATCAGGAAACCACCGGTGGGCGATGATGTGTAAAAATGCTGAAAGGATGCAAACAGAAAAAAAGAAGGAGCACATCAATACCGCTGAAGCGTTTTTAGCTACGCTTAACTGATTAACAATTTGAATACACCTGTTTCACTTCACAAGCCTCGCCAGCTGTGTCTAGTCATTTTGAGCTTGTTGAACTTTTATTACCGTTTCGACGACAACGTTCTGAACAGTAAACAATAGACGGCCATAGGCCTCTAGATTCCCACTTCTTACGGTTGAAAAATGGCCTGTTGCACACAAGGCAGAGCTTGCTTTCACGCGTTTTACATTTCATATCAGTTTTTTAAAGCACAGAGACTCCATCCTATCAGGCCATCCGCGATCCAATGCTATGACTAAGGCTGTTTAATCGAAAGTAAATTCCACCCCAATACCCATGTAGTTTACGCCGCCGCCTTTTTCAGCGAATAGACCAAAGGCGGTTGAACGGTGAAAAATACTGTAGCCAATGTATGCGTTCTTGATGTTTTTTGAGAACCGTCCTTCATCGCCTCCCATTAAATATCGCAGAGATGTTTGCATACTCCATTCTAGGTAGTTTGTGAGCTTGGCAGATTCTTCTGGAGCAAAGTCCTCTACTTCGACGGCGGGAATTCGGCTGACATAACTTAAGCCTTCGCCTAGCCCTAGGCGAAGTGGGAATTGCATGCTACCCAGTCTAAACAATTTATAAGCCTTGATATAAACGGTTGCGCCGTAAATATTGGGCTGGAGTCCTCGCTCATCAAAATGCTGTAGGCTTCCGTAAACGACTACTTCAGCAGGCCAACCGAACACATTGTCTGCAATCACCCGACCAGCGCTAACTGCAAAAACAGTGGTATTCTCGATCGCACGTTCATGTTGGAACGCCAACGCCGGTCCAAAATCACTCTCCGATACCACGGCATACTGCGCTTGAACGTGTAGCGCTGAAGCTTGTATATTGGTGCACCATAAAGAAATCAACAACGCTGTGAGGGCAATTCTCTTGTGCTGAATTTTGAATCTTTTATTTTTCATCATTGCCTGCAGTAGTTGTAGAATCAAAGGATAGCAGTGCTACACCCCCAGTAAATTTATTTTGTTAAGAACAGGATAGTACGATGCCATATATGCCAGCTCCCAACCGCTATGAATCCATGGTATATCGACGCTGTGGTAACTCCGGGCTTAAATTACCGGCTATCTCATTCGGTCTATGGCATAACTTTGGCCACGATGTAGCCGAAAACACCCATCGAGAGCTGTGTCGAACAGCTTTCGATCAAGGCATCACGCATTTCGATCTAGCGAACAATTA
>CALGND010000123.1 GCA_937958675.1 uncultured Granulosicoccaceae bacterium | reverse complement strand
TGTAGCGTAGCCTTGCTTAGCGGCGAGAGTACGCTCACTTATCATCAACACAAGCCACAACAACAAGCAGCACTATTGTTGCCTGCCGTTGATCAACTAATGGTGGAAGCAGGCATCACTGCATCTCAATTAGATGGTGTTGTGTTTGGTCGTGGGCCAGGAAGTTTTACGGGCTTACGCATTGCGGCATCTGCGGCCCAAGGTATCGCATTTGGCGCAGACGTGGGTGTAATTGGAGTGTCCACACTGGCTGCGATTGCACAAGGCTGCTTGCGTAAAAGCGATGCTAATAATGTACTTGTACTACTTGATGCGCGCCTTAGCGAAGTTTATTGTTGCCGTTATTGCCGAAACGACTCAAATTTAGCGACAAGTCAAGGCGAAGAGCAATTGCTCGCACCATCTGATCTTGCACCAATGCTTAACGATGCCGCACCGCTAAGTATTGCAGGCTCTGGGGTTGCTGAGTATCGAGAATCCATTGAGCTGCAGTTGCACGATCAAGTCACGGTGCTTGAAAATGTTGGGCCTGAGGCAAGCGATCTAATTACGCTAGCAATGCCTGATATTAAAACAGGGCAGTGGCTGCCTCCTGAGGCCGCATTGCCTATTTACATTAGAGATCGCGTCGCTTTGACAGAGGCTGAGCGGAAGGCAAAATAAGATCGCCAGTGCTTCCTAACTTCAATTGGGTGTGTCGCTATTACCAGTGCAAGCATACGCGCTCGTTCAGTCGCTTTTGTTAAGTCGCTTTTGTTAAGTGATGGAGTATTCGAATGGAATAAGTAACTAATCCAAGTGCTGCGATGAGTTTGAATAATTTATTGGATAAAACTATTGCTTAAGTAGGCTTGTTTGGTGAAGGAACGGCTCTGGTCTTATATATAGAAAAAAATGCATATTTAAGGTAAAGTTGGAAGCTTCTAAATATCAATAGAAGCCACTTTTTGATCACTGAATTCACTCCCATTGCATCACTGATAGGCGGTGCACTTATAGGCCTAGCCGCCGTTGTGTTGATGCTTACCTTAGGCCGTGTAATGGGGGCTACAGGTATTCTGGCGGGTGCAATTTTTCCTTCTGGGTCAGGGGATCGTGGTTGGCGTATAGCGTTGTTGCTTGGTATGCTAAGTGGCCCTTGGCTGTTTAAACTTATCTCGGGCGCGTTCCCGGTTATCGACGTGCCTATGTCTCCACTGATGATTACAGTTGGTGGTTTGATAGTGGGTATCGGCGTGACATTAGGTAGCGGCTGCACGTCGGGTCATGGGGTTTGTGGCTTAGCGCGAATCTCGCGTCGTTCACTCATTGCTGTTCTGTCGTTTATGTTTAGTACGGCAGTCACGGTGTACGTTATTCGCCATGTATTGGGGATAGGTTGATGAAATTACCTTTTGCTTATTTGGTCGGATTAATTTTTGGCTTGGGGATTTCGCTTTCGGGTATGGCTAACCCGGCTAAGGTCATTAATTTTTTTGACGTAGCGGGTACATGGGACCCAAGTTTGGCATTTGTTATGGGTGGCGGGGTAATCGTTACATTTATTGGTTACCGTTTGGTGTTAAGCCGATCAAAGCCCTTGTTTGAGCGTGATTTCGGTTTGCCAAAACGTACCGATATCGACGCTCGTTTAATCGGTGGCTCGTTAATATTTGGAGTAGGTTGGGGTATTGCGGGTTATTGTCCCGGAGGCGCTTTGCCTGCGCTTGGTACAGGCAATTTAACAGTCCTATTGTTTGTTGTTGCATTGCTGGCAGGGATCGTGCTCACGCGTATAGGCGAGACCTATTTATCCGACAAAGAAGGAACCGCAAATGGGTAGCTACCCGGTACAGCTTAAAACTAAGCCTGAAGTCACTGCATTCTTTGATTCGGTTAGTAACACCATTAGTTATATCGTCAAGGATCCAGACTCCTCTGCATGCGCGGTGTTTGATTCAGTAATGGATTTTGATATGGCGGCTGGGCGTATCACCTACGACCATGCTGACCAGATGATTGCGTTTATAAAGGTCAACAATTTAACGCTTGAATGGTCGATAGAAACTCATGTGCATGCTGATCATCTTTCAGCTGCGCCCTATATTCAGCAGCAGCTGGGTGGCAAAATTGGTATCGGTGAAAAAATCACCGTTATTCAAGATACCTTTGGCAAAGTCTTTAATGAAGGTACCGAATTTCAGCGCGATGGTAGTCAGTTTGACGCCTTGTTTAGCGATGGCGAAACCTATCAAATTGGCACAATGACAGCCTTCGCCATAGCAACGCCGGGCCACACGCCGGCTTGTATGGTGCATGTGATCGGAGATGCTGCATTTGCAGGTGATACTTTGTTTATGCCTGATGGTGGTTCCGCCCGTGCTGATTTTCCTGGTGGAGATGCAGCCGAGCTATACGATTCAATTCAAAAGGTGTTGTCTTTACCCGATGAGCTGCGTTTGTTTATTTGCCATGACTACGGCCCTAACGGGCGTGACATTCAATGGGAAACCACCATTGGTGATCAGAAGGCCAAGAACATACATGTGGGCGGTGGTAAAAGCCGGGAAGAATTTATCGCGTTTAGAACAGAGCGCGATGCTCAACTAAGAATGCCAGGCCTAATTATCCCGTCGATACAAGTCAACATGCGCGCTGGTGAGATACCGAAGGATGCCGATGGTAATCCGATGTTAAAGGTGCCTCTAAACGCGCTTTAAGCAAGCGACTGTTTTACAAAGAAATAAAGCAATATGGTTGATGAACGAAAGGGCACAGGGTTTTGGTCTGTTGTGCAAAGCGTATTGGCTGCCTTTATTGGCGTGCAATCAAAAGCTAATAAAGAGCGCGACTTTAAGCACGGTAAGCCGATTCATTTTATTGTCGGTGGTTTGATCGGTACTGCAATTTTTATTTTTTGTGTCTGGCTGTTAGTGCAGTATATTCTAAGTACGTCTAACTAAGATTCGCCTTATAGCTCGCTTCATCAAAACCGATCAACAGTTCTTTGCCGCCTTCAATCACCGGGCGTTTAATCATGCTGGTGTGTTCTTTCATTAGCTTGATTGCAGAAGTTTGGGTGATATTTTCGCGTTGTGATTCATCAAGCTTGCGGAATGTGGTGCCGCGTTTGTTAAGCAGTAGCTCCCAGCTTTGTTCTTTACTCCAAGCCTTAAGCTTAGTCTCGGTTATGCCTAGCTTTTTGTAATCGTGGAACGTGTATTCAATGCCTGCATTGTCTAACCAACGGCGTGCTTTTTTTACTGTGTCGCAGTTGGGTATGCCATAAAGGGTAATGCTCATAGGAGGGTACCGATGCTGTTGTCGTAACTGGTAAGGGCATAATCGCCTGCCCAATGGCGGGCGATTATGTTATTGCCTTGTTGCTATCGCTATTGAGTCAGCGTAATTGAGTGAATGATAATAACGATACTAATCTACGATACGTAGCAATTCGTTAATACCAACCTTGCCACGTGTTTTCTCATCAACTTTTTTAACGATAACGGCGCAATACAAGCTGTAAGTGCCATCTTTAGAGGGCAGGTTGCCTGATACAACGACAGAGCCAGCAGGGATTCGGCCATAGCTTATTTCGCCTGTATCGCGATCGTAGATACGTGTGCTTTGGCCAATGTATACACCCATTGAAATCACCGAGCCTTCTTCAACGATTACGCCTTCTACGACTTCTGAGCGAGCGCCAATAAAGCAATTGTCTTCAATGATAGTAGGTGATGCTTGTAGGGGTTCGAGAACACCGCCAATTCCTACGCCGCCTGATAGATGTACATTTTTACCAATTTGCGCGCATGATCCAACTGTTGCCCATGTGTCGACCATAGTGCCGCTATCAACATACGCACCGATATTGACATATGATGGCATCAATATCGTGTTGTTAGCAATGAAGCTACCTTTACGGGCCATGGCTGGCGGTACCACGCGCACACCTGACTCTGCAAACTGTGCTTCGCTCATGTCAGTGAACTTGCCCGGTACCTTGTCGTAAAACTGGGTAAAGCCACCAGCAGCGATCGGCTTGTTGTCGCGCAAGCGAAACGATAATAGGACAGCTTTTTTCAGCCACTCATTAACCTTCCACTGATGGTTACCGGTGGGTTCAGCCACACGTGCTTGCCCACTGTCGAGCATTGAAATAGCTTCTTCTACGGCGCTAGTGATTTCAGCAGGTGCGCTATTTGGTGATAGCGTGTCGCGCTTTTCGAAAGCCTCGTTAATAGTGGCTTCTAGGTTAGTGCTCATGGGGTTCTCCACATCAGGTTAGTTTGTGCAGACATTGCGCTATGCGCTCTGCCGCTTCAATGCATTGCTCAAGAGGTGCAACCAATGCTAAGCGCGTATGGTTTGCACCAGGGTTGTTGCCATGGGCTAATCGAGCAAGGTAACTCCCTGGAACGATTGCCACGTTTTGTTCGGTATGCAGGGCTTGGGTTAGTGCTTCATCACCAATAGGTAGATTAGGCCACAAGTAAAAACCTGCTGCGGGTTGTTCTACGTCCATTACCGGTTTTAGTATTGGCATTACTGCTTGGTATTTTTTGTTGTAAGCGCTTCGGTTTTCTATAACATGTTGTTCGTCTTTCCATGCTGCGACACTTGCTTTTTGTACTGGCCCTGGCATTGTGCAGCCATGATAGGTGCGGTATTGAAAAAACTGTTTAATTAAACCAGCATCGCCTGCCACAAAACCTGATCGCAGGCCCGGTAAGTTGGAGCGCTTTGACAAGCTATGAAAAACCAGGCAGCGCTCGTAACGGGTATTGCCCATTTTGTGCGCGACTTCTAGCAAGCCGCACGGTGGAGTGTCTCGGTATATCTCGCTGTAGCATTCGTCGCTGATAATCGTAAAATCGAATTGATTGGATTTTTCGATAAGCAATTTAAAGCCTTTTTCACTCAAGACTGACCCAGTAGGGTTGCCCGGATTGCACACGTAGATGACTTGTGCTTGTTGCCATTGCGTGTCGCTAATGTCGGCCAAGTTTTGATCAGCATCTGCATCAATATGATAAAAATCAGGCTCGCTGCCCGCTAACAGCGTAGCGCCTTCGTAAATTTGATAGAACGGATTAGGTACCAACACCTTGCGTTTAGGGCTGGTGCGATCAAGCAGGCAGTGCGCGATCGCAAACAGTGATTCTCGAGTACCATTAACGGGCAGAATGTGTTGCGCTGCTAGCTGTTCTGGTTCGCTGAGTTGATAGCGCGCAACTAACCAGCTTGCGATTGCGTTTCTGAGTTCGTCGGTACCGCGAGTACTGGGGTATTGCTCAAGTGTATTGAGATTGGCTACTAGAGCTTCTAGCGCTACCGCTGGCGCCGCGTGCTTAGGTTCACCCACGGATAAGGATATCGCTGGCTTGTTAGCCGGCGTTAGGCCATCAAGCAGCAGGCGTATTTTCTCAAACGGATAGGGTTGTAGAAGCGCTAATTCGGGGTTCATGGTGATGTATGCCTTGTCAGAGGCTATTATACGTCCAAATTGAACCAAATAACCCTGCATCACCTGACCTATGCAAGCCACTCACGACACTATTCGATCCAATGTCAATACCTGGGTTGAAACCATGGTCATTGGCCTAGAGCTGTGCCCATTTGCGCCAAAGGTTAGGAGTAGTGGTGAGCTTAAAACGCAAATTTGCATGGCTACTGATATACAAGGCGTGCTGGCGGCGCTAATAGAGGAGGCGGAAGGCGTATTGGCAGTAGGTGGCGACAGCACCACATTGTTAGTCCTCCCTGTCGGTTTTGATGACTTTGACGATTATCTGGATTTGCTGGCGTTGGCGGAAGAGTTGCTAGTGCTACAAAAGCTCGATGCACAGGTGCAGCTCGCTAGCTTTCATCCACGGTACATTTTCGATGGCTCTGACGAGAGTGACCCTGCCAATTACAGCAATCGCTCGCCGTATCCGATTCTCCATTTACTACAAGAAACTTCGGTGACCCGCGGAGTTGATCATTACCCTCATCTAGACACGCTCGCGACGCGCAACATAGCAACACTCGAAAAAATGGGCTTGGAGGCTATCGTTGCTTTATCAAAACGGTATCTGGGATAACAATATCCATATCGGTTTCGACACTGAGCAGTGCAGCCAAGGCGCTTTGCTCTGGTAGTAACTGCTTAAGCTCTATTTGTAGAGTTTGTGCACTTATTTCTAAGCCCTGTGTTTTCGATGGGTCGTTGAGCTGAGTCAGCAGCTGGGCTTCCAGTTCTTCTATTTGTTCGTGAACATCCCATAAGGTTTGCTCTTCGATTGCTTTAATGATTTTGCCTTCAAACAAGGAAGCAACGGCGTTCCACATTTTGCTGTCGAGTACTTTAGATAATCGAATATTAGTTAGGCTGATTTGTTGACTAAGTAGATCGACCTCAGGGGAGCCGGTTAAGTAAACTTCGCCTTTTGATAAATCACGACGGGCGGGTAGTTTGACATCAAATTCGAGTTTCAGAGTGATGCCCTCGTTGTTGCCGCTAAGCTCAAGATTGTTGATCGTGACATCAACCTTGCCAGCAGCGCTATCGTTGCTGAAAGTTTTGTTTACTACAACGGGTTTAGCAATTTGTGCCAGTTGGTCGTAATTACTTCGTATTAGAAATTCGAATACACTTTGGCCAGGCTTGTATTGAATGCGCTCCAGTGGCGGTAACGCTTCTTGTGTTTGCTCTACGGGGCTACTTTCCAGAAGTGTGTTGGCAACGAGGGTAAAGCTTACACCGGCAAACTCATCGCTTGTGTGCATGCCCGAAAACGCGAAACTGACAGGCTGCAAATTCAGGTGCATGGTGTCGGTATCTGTTACCGATATCGGGAATGTATAGTTGCGCCAATGCTCGGCAATATTGGTTTTGAATTCTTCGCAATCAATGGAATCTTTGAGCTTGTCATCAAGGCTGTCGAGTTGTTTTTTAATCGCTTTATCTAACTGATCGCTTAAATCCATATCCAGGCCAGCAATCCATTCAACTTCTGGTTTTTTTTGCCATTGGTACTCGACCTGCGTTTTTATGACGGGGCACCATTGTTGGTCTAAGTCGAGGCCCAGCTTCACTTTGCCCAACAAGGCGCCATCAAAGTCGAGTTTTCCTAGCTTTAGTGCTTTTGCGACATCGCCTTGTATGCCGGCATTACCGCTAAACGAAAGTGGGATTTGCAGCTCTAAACGATCATCACCGGCTGCCAGAGTAGTAACGGCACCGCGCTTAACATTGTATAGCCACTGCGCGGTACCGCATAGCTTGATACCCAACACGCGTTTGCACTGGCGTTGCTCACCGGTGCCACTTTGCTTGGCAGGCAGTTCTGATTCAATTAGCGATTGAATATCAGATAATCGTATACGTGTACGTATGTTTATCGTGCTGGGCTGAGCTTGTAATTGGCCGGTGGTACCGACATTTTCGCTGGCAGGCTTTTCCGACACGATTGTGGTTGACGCATCTTTGTTGCAGGCATTAAGAAAGCCTGCGGTTATCATCGCGAGTGATAAGACAAAAAGCCTCGTATTCATATTGATCTCATCTCAATTGTTCTAGATAAGCGCTGTTTTAGGCAAATAGTTCGACATCATTGCGTATATGCGCCTAGATGTACGATAATGCGCATTCTTAACTTACTGGGTTTTACCATGCCTTTGACTTGGAATGTTTATCTCTCTGGAGAAATCCACAGCGACTGGCGCTTGACGATTGAAAACGGCGCTCAGAAAGCCGGGCTCCCCGTTACTTTTACGTCGGCCGTCACCGATCACGACGCTAGTGATGCCGCGGGCGATTTGCTCGGCGCAGAAGAGCAGCAGTTTTGGCGTGATCACAAATCATCAAAAGTTAATAGTATTCGCACGCAGTCGTTAATTCAGCGGTGCGATATTGCGGTGGTGCGATTTGGGGAAAAGTATAAACAGTGGAACGCAGCATTTGATGCTGGTCAATGTGCAGCGTTGGGTAAACCCTACATAACACTACACGATGCCGACATTATACATCCGCTTAAAGAAGTTGATGCTTCTGCAATGGCTTGGGCTCAAACGGCAGAACAAGTGGTAGAAATACTCACTTACGTAATACAAAAAAAGTGATCTAAAGCCACTGGAGAGTGACAAGTCAGCGTATCCCTGCGCGATCAAGCAATGATCGAAGCTTCGTTTAAAGCGGTGCAATAGGCTATATCTGCAAAACAGCTCTGTTGGGCTGTTTTTGCCCAATTAGCTAAGTCGGAGTAGCGTTCGCGCGATTGCAATAGTTTGTATCACTAGCTTCACTGCGCTAGCAGGCCTAGGCTGGTAAAATCTCAATCTACTACCAAAAACCCGGTTTAGCACTGTGCCAATAAAAAAGATTTTAGTCGCCAATCGTTCCGAAATCGCGATTCGTGTATTCAGAGCGGCAAATGAGCTTGGTATCAAAACCGTCGCAATTTGGGCTGAAGAGGACAAACTAGCGCTGCACCGGTTTAAAGCCGATGAGGCTTACCAGATAGGTAAAGGTCCGCATTTGGATGAGCCTATGGGGCCAATTGAATCCTACTTGTCAATTGAAGAGGTGTTGCGGGTAGCTAAGCTTTCAGGTGCTGACGCGATCCATCCAGGCTACGGCTTGTTATCAGAAAGCCCGGAATTTGTTGATGCCTGTAATGAGGCCGGTGTGCTGTTTATTGGCCCACGAGCGGAAACGATGCGATCGCTGGGTAATAAGGTCGCAGCCAGAAACCTTGCTCAAAAACTGGAAGTGCCGGTAGTGCCAGCAACAGAGCCGTTGCCCGATGATCTTGATCAGATAAAAAAAATGGCAGCTGAAATTGGGTACCCCATTATGCTTAAAGCCTCTTGGGGCGGTGGCGGCCGAGGTATGCGTGTAATACGCAACGAGTCTGATCTTGATACCGAAGTGGTTGAAGCCAAGCGAGAGGCGAAAGCCGCCTTTGGCAAAGATGAAATATTTCTTGAAAAGCTCGTCGAGCGTGCCCGGCATGTGGAAGCACAAATTTTAGGTGACACCCACGGCAATGCAGTTCATTTATTTGAACGTGACTGCACGGTACAACGGCGTAATCAAAAAGTAGTTGAGCGAGCTCCGGCGCCGTATTTGGATGCCGCGCAACGCCAAGAAGTGGCTAACTATGCGTTGCAGATAGCCAATGGTACTCAATACGTAGGTGCGGGAACGGTTGAGTTTCTGATGAACATGGACACTGGAGCGTTTTACTTTATCGAGGTAAACCCACGTGTGCAAGTGGAACACACCGTCACTGAGCAAGTCACTGGTATTGATATCATCAAAGCGCAAATACATTTGGTGGAAGGTGAAACGATTGGTACGCCTGAATCGGGTGTGCCGGCGCAGGAACATATCAAACTCAATGGTCATGCGATGCAATGCCGCATTACCACTGAAGATCCAGAGCAGAATTTTGTCCCCGACTATGGTCGCATAACCGCATACCGTGGTGCGGCGGGTTTTGGTATTCGCCTTGATGGCGGTACCGCTTACTCAGGCGCTGTCATAAATCGATTTTACGATCCATTACTTGAAAAGGTGACCGCTTGGGCGGCAACGCCTGATGAGGTGATACATCGAATGGATCGTGCGCTGCGTGAGTTTCGAATTAGAGGTGTTGCTACCAACCTTACGTTTCTTGAAAATGTAATTGGGCATCCAAAATTTTTAGACAACAGCTACACCACTAAATTTATCGACAATACGCCAGAGCTCTTTGAGCAGGTAAAACGTAAGGATAGGGCGACCAAGCTGCTATCGTTTATGGCGGACGTCACAGTAAACGGCCATCCTGATGTTAGAAACCGAGCTCGTCCGCGTGCTGATATCGCGGCCCCTGTAGCTCCTTGGTTTGATAATGCGGTGCAGCCTGGGCGCAAACAACAATTGGAAAATGATGGGCCAAAGGCATTTGCCAGCTGGATGCGGGAACAACAAGCCGTATTAATGACTGACACCACGATGCGAGATGGTCCTCAGTCACTGCTGGCTACTCGCATGCGTACTTATGACATCGCAAACGTTGCTGGTGCATATGCTAAAGCTTTGCCCGAACTGTTATCGCTTGAGTGCTGGGGCGGGGCAACCTTTGATGTGAGCATGCGATTCCTCACTGAAGACCCCTGGGAACGTCTAGCCATGATTCGTGAGCGAGCGCCCAATATGTTGCTGCAAATGTTAGCGCGTGGTGCCAATGGCGTTGGTTATACCAACTACCCGGATAATGTCGTTAAGCACTTTGTTCGGCAAGCATCAAGCGCTGGTATCGATTTATTTCGTGTGTTTGATTGCTTCAATTGGGTGGACAACATGCGCGTGACAATGGACACCGTGCTAGAGGAAAACAAGTTGTGCGAAGCAACAATTTGTTATACCGGCGATATGTTGGATAAAAATCAGACTAAATACGACCTAAGTTACTACCTCAAGTTGGCAGAGGAACTTGAAAAAGCGGGCGCACATATTATCGCTATCAAGGATATGGCAGGTGTTATGAAGCCTGCCGCTGCCACTAAACTGTTTTCAACATTACGCAAAGAGGTAGGCTTGCCGGTTCACTTTCACACGCATGATACTTCTGGTATTGCGGCAGCAACTGTTTTAGCTGCTGTGGAAGCAGGTGTTGATGCTGTTGACGGCGCAATGGATGCTTTTTCAGGTGGCACATCGCAACCGTGCTTGGGTTCAATCGCGGCAGCGTTAAGCTCGAGCGAACGCGATCCTGGTTTAGACGCCGACGCTATTCGGCGGATTTCGTTTTATTGGGAATCCGTGCGTAATCAATATGCTGCATTTGAAAGCGATTTAAAGAGCCCCGCCTCTGAGGTATATTTACACGAGATGCCAGGTGGGCAGTTTACAAACTTAAAAGAACAAGCTAACTCACTAGGATTAGCCTCTAAGTGGCATGTAGTGGCAAAAACATATTCAGATGTTAATGATATGTTTGGCGATATTGTTAAGGTCACACCATCTTCTAAGGTCGTGGGTGATATGGCCTTAATGATGGTGAGCCAAGATCTCACCGTCGAAGACGTTGAAAACTCCGATAAAGAAATTGCCTTCCCGGATTCAGTCGTATCGATGATGCGCGGCGAACTTAGCCAAGTACCAGGAGGCTTTCCCAAAGCAATACAGGCGAAGGTATTAAAAGGCGAGAAGCCGCTTGAGCAACGCGCGGGTGCCGCGATGGCAGCGATCGATCTTGACGCCGAAAAGCAATCGCTTGAGGAGACAATGGATCGCAAGCTGAGTGATCAGCAGCTGGCTTCCTACATGATGTATCCCAAAGTGTTTACCGATTTCATGACTGCTCAGGATGAGTATGGTCCAACCAGCGTGCTGCCTACGTCAGTCTATTTTTATGGCTTAAAAGTAGGTCAAGAAGTGTTTGTTGATATTGAACAAGGAAAGACACTTGTAGTCAGATGCGTGGCGGTGGGTGAGGTTAACGACAAAGGCATGGTCCGTGTATTTTTCGAACTTAATGGCCAGCCCCGTTCGATTCAGGTGCCTGACAGGATTCATGGTGCTGTAAATAGCCAGGTGCGAGCCAAAGCTGAGGCTGGAAATAAGCTCGAAGTGGGCGCGCCAATGCCCGGTGTGATTTCCACTATTAGTGTAAAGCCAGGCCAGAAAGTGGCTGTGGGAGATGTGCTGCTTTCCATTGAAGCGATGAAGATGGAAACAGCTATCTATGCAGAAGCCGATGGTGAAGTCGCTGAGATGATGGTCGCCGCTGGCGACCAAATTGATGCAAAAGATTTACTAATCAGGTTGAGCGGCTCTGACGCGACTGATGCATAGAGTAGCCTTTAAAAAAATACGTAGTTAGGTAGTCGCTACGCAGTCTTTTTTTTGTGTAATAGCGCTGGGTTCTGCGTCGTCGGGACGATAAAACACTACAGGTGGTGTCCAAGCCATACCGCCTGCGGCTTCTATATCGCTAGAAGCGTTGCTCGCTATTGTTGAGTCTGAGCACGGCTCTGTGCGACGAAAACTCGGCACGTAAGAGCCAGGTTTCAACACGACGCATAACTTGTAATCGGTTGCTTCATTATAATACCGAGTCAAAGAATCGCGTAGCCGCTTTGCCAACACTCTGACGGAAGGATCCATTTGTGGATCGAAATCAGTGGGTTTGCCAAGCGCATCTACAGCAACGGAGTAGGCGCTAATTCTCGACTCCCTACCTTGTATGGTTTCCAAGGCAACGTAACTAAGGAATGCGCACATGAGTGGCGAGCGATTGAAGATTCGGTGCGCTTTGACTTGATCAATGGCGTTAAGGATTTCTTGTTCCTCTGGTGATTGGTTCATAGGTTGGCCTTCTCGTTTCTTATCTTAAGAGTGAATAGATCCATTAAATACATCGGTGTAGACTGCGCTTTCGGTCCACCCGATAAAAAAATGAGGCGTTAAGACATCATATCCGAGCCCTGTTAATTAATAAGCTGTTAAATATAGGGGGAAAGTCACTTTGTGACCCTATATGTCTCAATATCATAGCTGTCACGATACATAAATGTGTCATTTATAACGCCCGATCTAACCGTAATATTGTGCGGGTTGGTAAATTTTGGACCAGCTTGAATGCGCAGGTGCAAGTCTTTAATGCTGGTTTGCTTGTTGATTGATAATCGCCGCGCACAGAACGACGGCGATGTCGGTATTAGGTGCAGTAACTGATTGTTCGCCTAGCTGTGACTCGCAGGGAAGTCCCGCTTTATACAGCAACGATGCTCCTTCTTTTTTTGTGTAAAAACCTTATCGTTTGTGTACATAGTTGCCCGATTTGCATTAACGTGTGGGACTAAGCATTAACATCTATTACTATGCGTCCTTTTGTTTCGCCTTTGAGAATGGCTTTGCCGAGTTTAGGTAGGTCAGATAGGGTTGCCATTTCAATCATGCTGTCGAGTTGCTTCATAGGCAAATGAGCAGCAATTTCATTCCATGCTTCTAAGCGATTGTCGTAAGGCTGAACCACACTATCGATACCGAGTAGGTTTACGCCGCGCAGTAGAAACGGGATTACTGTAGCTGGCAAACCTGCACCACCAGCAAGGCCAACGGCCGCAGCACTTGCTCCGTACTTCAATTGTCCGAGCACCCGGGCTAGCATTTCGCCACCAACAGCATCGACGCAACCGGCCCAAGTTTCCGCTTCTAGTGGTCTCTTGACTACTTCGTTAAGCTCGTTTCGATCGACAATCGTATTAGCGCCTAAATTTTTTAAATAATCAGCTGCATCGGCTTTGCCAGTAACCGCTGATACGTCATAACCTTTGCTAGCCAACATTGCGGTGGCGACGGAACCAACACCGCCGGTTGCGCCTGTGACTAACACAGGTCCATCAGCTGATTGCATACCCTGTTTTTCAAGTGCCATAACGGCAAGGGCCGCAGCAACGCCGGCAGTGCCAACGGCCATTGCTTGACGAGTGTCTAGTGAGGCTGGCAGTGGTACGAGGTGATCAGCTTTAACCCTTGCTTTTTGAGCGTAGCCACCCCATTGCGCTTCGCCTACACGCCAGCCAGTCAACACCACTTTGTCGCCCGATTTGTATCGCTTATCGCTCGAGTCTTTAACCGTGCCAGCAAAGTCGATGCCGGGTACATGTGGGTAGTTTCTAACTAAGCCTCCCCCAGGCCCAATACATAAGCCGTCCTTGTAATTAACTGTTGAGTAGTCAACAGACACCAATACCTCGCCTTCGGGTAGTTGCGCTTCGGTGATGCTCTGTACCGATGCGCTGGTTTTGCCGTCTTCGTTTTTTTCTACTACTAGTGCATTGAAAGTCATAATATTTAAGTTAAGTTAGTCTAAATAATTCGTAGGGAAGATACACAAATTGATGCTAGAAGTTGTCTTTACGTTTACGGATTTCCGCAAACACAGCTTCATCAGGTTCGCTCGGCATTTTAAGCAGCGTACGAATGTCAGCATCATCCGGCCGTAAGAACGGATTAGTTTCTAGTTCATCACTGAGTTTACTAGGGACGGTGGGTTTGTTTTCAGCTCTTAGTTGATCGATTTGTTTTGCGCGCTGTTGTAGTGCTTTGTTGTTAGGGTCGACACTGAGTGCAAATTTTGCATTGGCCTGCGTGTATTCGTGGCTACCGTAAATCCACGTGTTGGGTGGTAGGGCGATCAGCTTACTTAAGCTTTCCCACATGGTTGCTGCATCACCTTCAAATAAACGCCCGCACCCTAGTGTAAATAACGTGTCGCCGGTGAACGCCAATGATTGATCAGGCAAATAGAAGTTAAGCATATCCATTGTGTGCCCAGGTGTATGCAGTACTTGAACCTCACTATCAGCAAATACAAAGCTATCTCCGCCGCTTAATACCTTATCGACGCCATCGATTCCTTGAGGGCCATAACATTTGCAGTGAGTTTGCGATTTAATTTCATGCATTCCTGCAATGTGATCGGAGTGATGGTGTGTGAGCAACAGGTGTGTCAAAGACCAGCCATGTAACTCAAGTGCACCAAGTGCCGCGCTAGCATCGCCTGCATCAATCAATGCTGTCTCAAGTGTATCTTTGTTGTGCAGCAGTACACCATAATTATCAGACATATACGGAAACTGAAAAACTTCTAATGTTGCCATGTGTATTCCTTAGTGGGCATAAAGGTGGGCATAAGCCTTTGTTGCTTTTTTAACGGCTGCTAGTATCGCTTGCAGATGTATCACCAGCTACCCGTGTTTTCCATTGAAGCCCAAGGTTCTTGCGCTGGCAATGCTTCGCCTTCTTGTAGTAGCTCAATGGAAATGTTATCTGGTGATTTAATAAACGCCATGCGGCCATCTCGAGGAGGGCGGTTTATCGTAACGCCTGAATCCATCAGTTTTTGGCACAGTGCATAAATGTTATCAACTTTATAAGCTAGGTGGCCAAAGTTACGACCAACGTCGTAATCTTCTGGGTCCCAATTGTAGGTAAGCTCAAGCTCAGGTGCATTGTTGGCTTTCGCGCTGGCTTCATCTTTGGCGGCTGAGAGAAATATCAGACTAAACCGGCCTTGTTCATAATCATTGCGGCGTGTTTGTATCAACCCAAGCTTATTACAATAAAAATCCAGTGACTCATCCACATCTTTGATGCGAACCATCGTGTGAAGGTATCTCATTTTTAGTTCTCGTTAGTTAAATTAGTCAAATTGCTTGAATCGGTGTTTGCTTGTGGGGCTTTGAGCGAGTCAACCAAGTGTTCTATCGAATTAGCATAGTACTGCAGTAGTTCGAGTTCTTTTTCATTCAGTTTGAATACGTTGTTATCTTCTAGTAGTACGTGCCTTAGTGTAAGCATTCGCACACCAACCGTGACAGAGTAGTCTCTGTCAGCACGAGGAATATAGGCACGATAACCGGCGGCCTCTAAGCGTTGTAGTAATTCGAACACGGCATTTTTTAGTTCTAGTTCGCTGTAGCTACGATGTTGATTATTAACGAATATGGTTGCCACTAGTGCGACAGGTAGTAAGGGAGTGATTGCTCCGATGCTGCTCATTAAGTCGTTAGCAAGTGGGGTAACGTCCTCTAGATCGCTTTCTGGTTGGTTTTGTTCGATCCAATTGCGTAATGAAATTGGTTTGCCAAAGTTTACGCAGGCATAGCCGTTTTTATATCGCTTTCCCAGTAGTGCGTACAGCAGTTGCTTAGCCACATAGCGTAGTGAGGTTGCTGTTGAATAGAAAATGCCGCGTCGGGGCAATCTTTTTTTATAGCGCAGCAGGCTACGATCTTCTATCACTCGATCATAGTTAATTCCGACGGGGATAAACACGATATCTCTATCGCCGCTAGGATCAAACCCACGTACCAGATAACCCAGTAAGCCAAGTTTGGCTGCTCCAAGTTTGCCATCACGGCTTAGTCGTCCTTCAGGAAAAACTGCTTGGGGTACGCCACCTTCAGCGGCCATTTGCACATAGCTTTCAAGCACCCGGCGATAGAGTGGGTCCCCCGAATCACGCCTCACAAAGTAGCCACCCATGGCTCTTATCAATTGCTGCAGTGGCCAAATGCGCGCCCATTCACCTACTGCGTAAGATAGAGCGGTTTTCTCGGCAGCCAAATAGGTTGCCAAAATGTAGTCCATATTGCTGCGATGGTTCATCACAAACACGACACTGGTGTTTTCATCAAGCCTGCCTAGTGCTTCGTCGTCGGCAAATCCCAAGCGTACACGGTAAAGAGCGTGAACCATCTTTCGGGCAAGCCAGTAAGCGCCCTTAAAGTAAAGTAAGGCATTAAATGCAGGCACAATCTCTCGAGCGTAGGCTTGTACATCGCGCATTAATACTTCGCGCGGCAACCCTTTCTCTGCGGCCATTCGATCAACTTGCTCTAGCACTCTTGGTTGCCAGGCCAAACGATCGATCAACACTTCACGGCGTGTCAGTTTAAATGAAGGTAGGCGCAGGGCGAGGCGTTCGTTCACCTCATGAATTACCCGATTTGCCCGGCGTCGCATATACCAGCGAGCTGATGGCAGGACAAAGTGTTGCCATATCCATAGGCTGGTTAAGGCAATTAGCCCAATGCCTAACCACAGCGGTAGCTCGATGGTGGAGGTCATCTCATTTATGCCACTGTAGCCATCACGATGATGTGGCAAGCGTTTGCGGTGTTGTTGGAACTGTCTTCAAGGCTGCCTCCAGCAGGGGGTGTTGGGCCAGTATACGGATTCTTGGTTGAAAATCGATCAATACTATTACGGCCAGCTGAGAATTGGTTTTGTTTAATGCAACTAGCGGTGTGATTGCGCCTGAACAGCTACACTAGTGATTGCGCGCTGTAGTCGCGGTAACTGCCCAAAATAACGATATCGATAATGAATATACCCACAAAACTTTCTTCATGGAAGGCGCTGGAGCAGCATCGAGCATCGCTCGAAGGCGAAACCCTGCGCAATCTATTTGCAACAGATGCCCAACGGTTTGATCAGTTTCAATGTACTGCTGCTGGTCTATTCGTGGATTACTCTAAAAACCTGATAAATGCCACCACATTAGAGCTGCTGCTCAATCTTGCGAGCGAAGCGCAGTTGGAGCAAAAGATTGCTGCGCTGAAGGCGGGCGATAAGGTTAATAACACGGAAGCCAGGCCTGCATTGCATAGCGCTCTGCGAAACCTCTCCGGTGACGCTGTGATGGTGGACGCTGAGGATGTCATGCCGGGCATTAATAGAGTGCTTGATCGCATGGCAGCCTTTAGCGAAAAAGTACGCAGCGGAAGTTGGCAAGGCCATAGCGGCAAGGCAATCACCGATGTAGTGAATATTGGGATTGGCGGATCAGACCTCGGACCCTTGATGGCAACGGAAGCCTTAGCGCCGTTTGCGCATGATCGCCTGCAATTACATTTTGTATCCAACGTTGATGGGTCCCACCTAGCATCCACCTTGGCTAAGATCAATCCGGAAACTACACTCTTTATTGTTGCCTCCAAAACGTTTACCACGCAGGAAACACTAAGCAACGCTCATTCGGCGCGCAACTGGTTTCTAGAATCCGGTGCGCCGGAAGCCTCAGTGGCTAAGCACTTCGTTGCCTTATCCACTAATAGCGATGCAGTCGCAAGCTTCGGCATTGATACTAACAACATGTTTGAGTTTTGGGATTGGGTTGGAGGGCGGTATTCATTGTGGTCTGCGATTGGCCTATCGTTGATGCTCAGCATAGGTAGTGAGCGCTTCAAACAGTTTTTATCGGGCGCACATGAAATGGATAAGCACTTCTATGAGGCACCATTGGGTAACAATATGCCTGTGCTGCTAGCACTGCTGACAGTTTGGTATAATAATTTTTATGGTTATACCAGCCATATGATCGCCCCTTATGATCAATACCTGCACCGCTTCCCAGCTTACCTTCAGCAACTTACTATGGAGAGTAATGGCAAGTCGGTACATAAAGATGGTAGTCCGGTTGAGCATTCTACTGGCCCGATCGTGTGGGGCGAGCCCGGCACTAATGGCCAACATGCGTTTTTTCAGTTGTTGCATCAGGGCACACATATTATCCCTGTGGATTTCATTATGCCGATTGAAAGCATGAACCCTTTAAGCAACAAGATAGGTAGCCATCACGAATTATTGCTGGCAAATTGTTTTGCGCAGTCTGAAGCCTTAATGATGGGTAAAAATGCTCAGGAGCTAACGCTTGAGATGCATGCTGCAGGGGAATCTGATGATGAAATCGACCGCCTTAAGGGGCATCGCACATTTACCGGTAACCGGCCAAGCAATACAATAATGATGCAGAGGCTAGACCCGCAAGCGCTAGGCGCTCTAATCGCGCTGTATGAAAATAAAGTGTATGCAGAGGCTGCAATTTGGGATATCAACCCCTTTGATCAATGGGGGGTCGAGCTAGGCAAGCAGCTAGCTAAATCAATACACCAAGAGATAGAAGCTGGCAATACGGTCACCGCTCACGATAGCTCAAGCAATGGCTTGATCAATCGCGCAATCAAATTTCGTAATCTACAAGCCTAAGCGGATTGCGTAATCGAGCTGCAGAGTTGGGCTGCAGTTTGGCCCATTTTGCTGCGAGTATAGTCGGTACCTATAGTGTGCAAGCATAGTAAGTAAACAAGTTGGTAAAAGAAGCCGAAGTATTGGCGCAAACAATAGACACAAAAAATGGCGAAAAACAAAGATTTATTTAACGACATCGAAATAGAAGAGTTGCCCCTAAGTACGTTTACCGAAAAGGCGTATCTGGATTACTCGATGTATGTGATTCTCGACAGGGCCTTGCCGCATATTGGTGATGGCTTAAAGCCTGTGCAGCGCCGCATTATTTATGCGATGTCTCAATTGGGTTTGTCGGCTGTATCCAAGCACAAAAAATCAGCTCGAACCATCGGAGACGTTTTAGGTAAGTATCACCCACATGGTGATAGCGCTTGTTATGAAGCCATGGTGTTAATGGCGCAACCATTCACATATCGCTACCCGTTAGTAGATGGTCAAGGTAACTGGGGTTCACAAGATGATCCTAAGTCATTTGCTGCAATGCGCTACACCGAGTCGCGTTTAGCTAAATTTTCAAAGTCTTTATTGCAAGAGTTAGCGCAAGGCACAGTCGATTGGGTGCCGAACTTTGATGGTGAGATGACGGAGCCTTCGTTATTGCCCTCGCGCATGCCACATATTTTGCTTAACAACACACAAGGCATCGCTGTGGGTATGGCCACTGATATCCCATCGCATAATTTGGTAGAAGTTGGCAATGCCTGTATTCACTTGTTGGATAAGCCTAAAGCTAAATTGGATGACGTGCTCAAGTATATTGAAGGGCCAGACTACCCAACCGATGCTGAAATTATTACATCGAAATCAGATATCCGAACCATTTACGAAACGGGACATGGCAGCCTGCGCGCGCGTGCTATGTACGAAAAAGAAGATGGCGAGATCATCGTAAAAGCGCTGCCGTTTCAAGTGTCTGGTGCCAAAGTGTTAGAACAAATCGCGGCGCAAATGCAAGCCAAAAAACTACCGATGGTTGAAGACTTGCGTGATGAGTCGGATCACGAAAATCCAACACGTCTGGTCATCGTTCCACGTAGCAATCGTGTCGATGTTGATTCGGTAATGCAGCACTTGTTTGCAACGACTGATCTTGAACGTACCTACCGTGTCAATATGAATATGATCGGCCTAGATGGCCGACCACAAGTTAAAAATCTAGTCACGATACTGAAAGAGTGGCTGAAATTCCGTATGGAAACTGTGCGCAGGCGTCTGCAATGGCGTTTAGATAAAGTCGAAAAGCGCTTACATATCCTTGAAGGCTTAATGATCGCCTATCTTAATATTGATGAGGTGATCAAGATTATCCGTAACAACGATGATCCCAAGCCTGTATTGATGAAGCGCTTCAAAATATCAGACGAACAAGCTGAGGCGATACTAGAACTTAAGTTGCGTCATTTGGCTCAACTTGAAGAAATGAAAATTCAGGGTGAATTGGACGAACTCGAAGCGGAGCGCGATAATTTACAAACTACGCTTGGCTCTGAGCGGCGTATGAAAACCCTGATCAAAAAGGAATTAAAAGAAGACATCGAAATGTACGGTGATGAGCGTCGATCTCCAATCGTTGAGCGTGATGCAGCACAAGCGATTGCTGAGGCCGATTTGATTCCGAGTGAGCCAGTTACAGTTGTGTTGTCTGAGCGTGGTTGGGTACGTGCAGCAAAAGGCCTTGATGTTGATCCCACATCGCTTAATTATAAATCTGGTGATGCATATCAGAGCTCGGCTGGTGGGCGCAGTAACGCTAGTGCGATGTTTTTAGATTCAACTGGCCGAGTATATTGTGTGCCAGCGCATGGGTTTCCATCTGCACGTGGTTTAGGCGAGCCTATCAGTGGTCGTGTTAAGCCACCTGATGGCGCCCGTTTTATTAGTGTGATGATGGATGACGACGATGCCCGTTATCTATTTGCCAGCAGTGCAGGTTATGGATTCGTTGCACGCCTTGGAGATTTAGTAAGTCGCAACAAAGCGGGTAAATCCGTGTTGTCAGTACCGGCAGGTGGAACTGCGTTAAAAGCGGCTTCAGTTAAGTCTCTTAAGGAAGACTTAGTGGTTGCAATTAGCAATGGTGGTAGTTTATTAGCATTCCCAATTAAAGAACTACCAGAAATGGCGCGTGGTAAAGGCAACAAGATCTACAACATTCCTGGTAAGAAGTTTAAAGACGGGGAGGAGTCGATGATTGCTGTATTTGTTATGTCGCCAGGCAGCAAACTTCGCATTGTCAGCGGTAAGCGCCACACAAGCATTAAATTTAAAGAGCTTAAGGATTACACTGGCACTAGAGGCCAGCGTGGTCGAAAACTACCGCGTGGTTTTCAAAAAGTGGATTCCGCAGAGCTTGAATAATCGTTAGGATTGCAAGTTATTGTAACGGCTGCCCCTCTGACGGCCGTTTTTACTTGTGATTTGTTCCATTCGACCTTAAATTCGACTAGTTAAATAGTTTTTAGGAGTTTCCATGCAACGCATGATGCTGTTCTTAGGTACCAATATGGCCGTAATGCTCGTGATGACCATCATGACGCAGGTGTTTGGTATTGATCGCTTGTTTGGCCTTGATGGCCATATGACGCGTAACTTAGTGTTCGCGGCAATATTTGGTTTTGTCGGCGCGTTTATATCCTTGGCTATGTC
This sequence comes from uncultured Granulosicoccaceae bacterium, assembly GCA_937958675.1. Lineage (GTDB taxonomy): Bacteria > Pseudomonadota > Gammaproteobacteria > Granulosicoccales > Granulosicoccaceae > Granulosicoccus. Next base: position 27,217 of record CALGND010000123.1, on the reverse strand, counting down.
CAAGAGCGTTGCTAAACGTTCAATGGGTGTCAAAGTGATTGAAGAGCCGGCAAACGATACCGAGCGTTGGTTAAAAGAAACGGTACACAAGCAGGCCGCGGATTCAGGTATTGGTTTGCCGGAAGTGGGTATATTTAATTCGCCAACGCCAAATGCTTTTGCGACCGGCATGAACAAAAACAATGCACTGGTAGCGGTAAGTACCGGCTTGCTATCGGTGATGGATAAAGGTGAAGTAGAAGCAGTGCTCGGGCATGAGGTAGCTCATGTGTATAACGGCGACATGGTGACTATGGGGTTAATCCAAGGTGTGTTGAATACCTTCGTCATCTTTTTCTCGCGTATTCTAGGCTCGATTATCAGCCAAGCGATGCGTGGTAATCGTATTGGTTATTTCATCGGCAATATTGTGGGCAATATGTTGTTCGGCTTTTTCGCAAGCTTTATCGCTGCCTGGTTCTCTAGGCAACGTGAGTATCGAGCCGATGCAGGTGGGGCAGGGCTTACAAGCAATCAAAATATGATTGGTGCACTAAAAGCGCTACAGCGGATGAAAGAGCCTGAAGGTTTGCCATCGGAGATGGCGGCATTTGGTATCGCGGGCGGTAAGTTCTCAGCCCTGCGTTCTACCCATCCGCCACTTGAAGTTCGTATTGCTCGGCTCGAAGAGTCGATGATGAGAAAAGATTAAGCTCAAGAGCGAGTCCGGTACTAACGATTGGCGTCGTAAACCCGCTATAATCGGGTTATTACTCACCAGCAGGTTTGCGACAATGGCCAGTTTCAGTACAAATGAATTCAAAGGCGGGCTTAAAATCATGCTCGACGGCGATCCACACAGTATCGTTGAAAACGAGTTCGTTAAACCGGGCAAGGGTCAGGCCTTTAGCCGAACAAAGGTGCGTAACCTTAAAACAGGCCGCGTAGTAGAACGCACGTTCAAATCGGGCGAGTCGGTGGAGGCAGCCGATGTTATGGATACTGAAATGCAGTATTTGTACAACGATGGCGAACACTGGCACTTTATGAACCCTACTACGTTTGAGCAATTGGGTGCTGATAAAACAGCGATGGGCGATGCCCACTTATGGTTGCAAGAAGAAGCCATTTGTGAAGTCACTCTATTCAACGGCCAGCCTTTGGCGGTTTCTCCACCTAACTTTGTTGAACTCGTGATAAAAGAAACTGATCCAGGTTTGCGTGGCGATACTGCAACCGGTGGCAATAAGCCTGCGCACATGGAAACCGGTGCAGTAGTTAAGGTGCCATTGTTTATCGAAGAAGGCGAAAAGATCAAAATCGATACGCGCTCAGGCGAATATGTATCTCGCGTTAAGTAATCAGTGCGCGATATCAGTAAGCGGCATGAGCGCTCGACATGAGTGAAAGGAATCGGTGAACGCTTGTGGTGCAGCACCCACTCTGGCAGCCAAGTGCTAGCTTAAACACGCTCAAACAAGCTGCTCAATTGCGGCAACTAATAAGACAATATATGGATAAGGAGGTTGTGCTTGAAGTGAGCACACCTGTTTTGTCACATGCCGCTACCACCGACCCCCATCTTCATTCTTTTAAGGTAATAGCTGGCGGGTTGCCATGCTATCTACATACCTCGCCAGAATTTGCGATGAAGCGTTTGTTGGCTGCGCATCAACAGGATATCTATCAGATTGTGCCAGTGCTTCGTGACGCTGAACGTGGCCATAAACACAATCCCGAATTTGCTATGCTTGAGTGGTATCGCGTGGGCATGGATCATCAGCAGTTGATGGATAGTATTGAGATACTGCTAGGGAGTGTTTTTGAAGGTTTTAACAAACCTTGGCATAAGCCTCAGCGTAAGCGCTATATCGATCTAGTTGAAGCTGTATTGGCTTGTGATATGCAGTCAGTAACGACAAAAAAAATACAACAATACTTCGACAAGGAAAATCGATCCTTCCCATCGGGCGACATCAGCTTAGATGCTGCTTTAGATTTATTGATCGATACTTTTGTACTGCCTGAATTTTCCGATGATCGTTTTACCTTTATTACTGATTACCCCGCGTCTCAGGCAGCATTAGCGCGTACGGCGATTGATGATCAGGGCAATGCTGTGGCATCGCGTTTTGAGGTGTACTTCGGCTCATTGGAAATCGCAAATGGCTATCATGAATTAACTGATGCAAACATTTTGCGGCAGCGCATTGAAGAAAATGTACAAACACGAAAGCAACATGGTTTAGATGCCGTAACTGTTGATACGCACTTAATAGATGCACATCAGGCTGGCTTGCCTGAGTGTGCTGGTGTGGCTGTTGGTATAGAGCGATTGCTGATGCTGCTGACTGGTGCCAATAGTATTGATCAAGTCATTGCTTTCCCTTTTGAGCGCGCATGAGCACTAAAGACCCTTCAGAGTTAGTTTTATCCGTAAGCGATATTGATATTGCATCGTTGGGCGAGCTATTTGGCACACATGGGCTAGATCTGGAAAACGTCGCCTTAGGCGAAAAGATACCCGGTAGTCATTGGGGCGAGCGTGAGGCTGGGTTGATTAAACATACGTTATTTTATCGGGCGGATACGCCAGTGCATTCAATACTGCATGAAGCTGGGCATTGGTTGATGATGGACGATACGCGACGAATCGCTTTGCATACGGATGCACTGGGTAGTCAAGCTGAAGAAGATGCGGTCTGCTATCTACAAGTTTTAATGGCCGATCTTATCCCTGGTATGGGGCGTGAACGCATGTTCTGCGATATGGATAACTGGGGCTATAGCTTTATGGTGGGCTCAAGCCGGGCTTGGTTTTTTGAAGATGCCAGCGATGCAAAAGCAACGTTATTGCAGAGGCTAGAATCGCAGCCATTGCTTGCTCAGCAGTTAGGTGTCTGCCCCATCAGCGATATGACCGAGTAGCTGTCCCATATTTAGGGCGTCGCCATTTTGCATATCCAAGCGCCATCGAGCTGGGTTTTCTAGCAAAACAATTATGGTTGAGCCCATATTAAAGCGACCCATCTCTTCACCACGCCGCAGCATGACTTGCTCATCACCTGTGTAGTCGGTACGACTGATGCGCTTTTTTTGTGGTGGGGTCACTAGACCACTCCAAACCGTTTCGATTGCTGCGACGTTAATCGCGCCGACCAACACGAGTGCCATTAGGCCAGCAGCGGTATCAAATTGTGCAATCACGCGTTCGTTACGTGCAAATAATCTGGGTACTGTATTAACAGTGTGAGGAGCAACGCTAAATAAGCGTCCTGGTACATGCGTTTGGTTTAATAGTTTGCCAGTGAGTGGCATGTGTAATCGGTGGTAGTCGCGTGGTGATAAATACACGGTAACAAAACGCCCATTAGCAAGTGTGGTTGCGGCCGTGGTGTCTCCACCAAGTAGTTCCAGCAATGAGTAGTCTTGCCCCTTTGCTTGATACACCGTGCCGTTTTCAATATTGCCGATGGCTGAGATACGTCCATCGGCGGGGCTGGCAATGTCAGCGTCGTGATCGCAGATAGGTCTTGCGCCTTCTTTAAGGCTGCGCGTAAAAAAAGCGTTGAACGTGGAGTAGTGATCAATGTCGCTATGCTGAGCTTGGCTCATATCTACTTTGTAGGTGCGCACAAACCATCTGATCACACTAGGCACCCATTTGGCTTGCCGGCGAGTAAACCAATACACAACTCGCGATACCCAATGGTGCGGCAAACCGTATAACGGTATCGACTTCAGCCAATCGCTTGCACTTGCCATGGGTATCTACGAGTAATTAACGGTTTGGCGTTGTTGTCTGGAGATGTGACAGCGCGGTATTTTTAATGCTTCATGCTCGGCTCTGGTGTGCCAACGTTCTCTTCACCATGTCCATGCTTCATACCAGGCTTTACTACTGGCATCTTAACTTCAATATCGCCTTGATTAGTGTGCAGAGTGATAGCGAGCGTGCTGCCAAGCATCAGTGGTGACTCTAGATCCATTAACATAAGGTGGAGGCCGCCGTGTTTTAATTCCATTTTCTCGCCTGCGGCAATACTTAATTCGTCATGTTTGTCCATAGTAGCGACATCATCTTTGATTACCGACTCATGCATTTCGATTCGGGTAACTGTATCGCTGCTAACACCTGTAATGACCAATGGCTCGGTGCTAATATTGTTTATTGTTAGGAAGCCTGCGGTCACTGTCGAACCCGGTGGATGTGCCATGACCTTCATGTCACTTATCATTGGTAAGTCTGCAAAAACTAATTGGGATAAACCAAGGCTGTAAATTAACGCTAGTGATTGTAGTAGTTTCATAAAAATGCTCGGAGTAGCTAGATTAAGCATACTAGCTCAGGTTGTTAATGATTTTTTTGTAGTCTTCGACGATAGAATCGACTTTATGTGGCGCACTGAACTTGCCGCGTACGCGCCCGGCAGGGTCAATTAATAGCATCGAAGCTGTATGATCAACGAGGTAATCTTCAGTGCCTTCGATGATTGAGTAGCTAGCGACAATGCCTAGTTCGCCAGTTAACGCAAGGACGTCAGCGAGCTCACCTGTGATGCCTTTAAATTCAGGGTTAAAGAAGTTCATATACTTGCCCAGCACATCTACTGTGTCACGTTTAGGGTCAACGCTGACAAACACGACTTGCAACGGTTGTGTATTGCTGGCTTTAAGCTTGTCCGTGACTGAGTTCATGATGGTCATTGTCATGGGGCAGATATCAGGGCAGTGGGTATATCCAAAAAATACCATGCTCCATTGATCTTTAAAGAGTGATTCAGTAACTGAGTCCCCTTGCTGATCGGTTAGCGCAAATGCTGGCACAGTGTTAAAGCTCTCTGGAAACACATGTGTAGTAGCGAGGCTTGCTTGGAGGGTTTCGAGTTGTTGCTTTTCTGCAGCCGCTGTTTGAGAGCCTGCGGAAGCGTCACTATTTTTTCGGTACACTGACTTGTTGGCTATTATGCCTGCTACCACCGCTATTGCGGCGATGACCGCCATGAAGGGCCAGCGTTTGCGAGGTGTAGGCGTATTTGGCGTATTGGGTGTTGTAGTCACAGTGATTAGGTTCAGTTTGTTAAATCAGATAGCCAGCAAGCTTAAGCAACCGCTCAATTATACGGTATTTGCAATGGCTGTTGAGGCCAATATATAAGGCGAAAGTTAGTGTTAGAAACGGACAAAAAGTTGCAACTGGGCGACGCGATCAGACTGGCCGCCGACGCATTTGAGGCAGCACAGCTGTATTACGGCCACGGTACAGATAATGCCATTGATGAGGCCAGCTGGTTGCTGCTGCATGCCCTGGGTTTGTCTCCGGTTAATGAGCCGGATTACGAGATGTTATTAAACGCCGAGCAAATAATCCGCTGTAACGAAATACTGGCAAAGCGTATAGAGCGGCGTCAACCTGCTGCCTATATTACAGGTGAGGCTTGGTTCGCTGGTTTACGATTTAAAAGTGATAATCGTGCATTAGTGCCGCGCTCGCCGCTAGCAGAGCTAATTATGGAAGACTTCTTCGGTCTGCTTTCTGGTAAAGAAGCGCCACGCATATTGGACTTATGCACAGGCGGTGGGTGTATTGCAATTGCTTGCGCGTATGCACGAGAAGGCGCAATCGTTACGGCTAGTGATATCTCTGAACAGGCTCTGGCGCTAGCTGCCGAAAATGTACAGCTGCATAAGGTGCAGTCGCAAGTGAAACTAGTGCACAGCGGCTTGTTTGAACAACTTAATGGTAGGTTTGATCTAATTTTATCCAATCCACCCTATGTTGATCAGAGCGATATCAATGCCATGGCAAAAGAGTTTCACCATGAGCCTCAACTCGGTCTAGTCGCTGGTGAAGATGGACTTGATCTGGTTAGGAATATGTTGGCACAAGCGCCTGACTATTTGAGCGACAACGGTATGCTAGTGGTTGAAGTTGGCAATAGCGCCACAGCACTTGAGGCTGCGTTCCCGCATTTACCTTTCCTATGGCTTGAATTCTCACACGGCGGAAGCGGTGTGTTTGTTCTTACCCGGCAGGAGCTGCTTACCCCTCGTTAAAAGCAACTGGCCGCTATTGTAGCCGACCAGTTGAAGGGGGTAAAACCAACCGTAAAACTGGGTGTTATCGTAGATTGAATTTCACTGACTCCCCTTTAAAAGCAATTGGCCGCAATCGTAGCCGACCAATTGAAGGGGGTAAAACCAACCGTAAAACTAGGTGCTATCGCAGATTGAATTTCACTTGGAAAAACACGACTCCGTTGGTGCGGTTATCGGCGAAATCAACTGCAGGTGATCCACTAAGGTTCAAAACAGCGTTCTTAGCCAGCTTAACTTCAAGCACTGGAAATGGAACGATCTTGATTTCGGGATCTGTGTTCTTATGAAACTGCTTACGGACAACCGTAGCGCCAACTAAGAAGCGGGCCTTGTTGTTCCAAAAGCGTTGTGTGCCGTAGTTAATGCCAGCGTAGGTGGCTTGAAAGCCAAAGCTGTCAGATAAAGTACCTACGTGAAAACCAACTTTGCCAGTGGGTGAGAATTCCCAACCAATGCCGGGTACAAGCGCATTTCGCTCGTCTTGGTTTTTAAAGTGATAAGCAGCTGTGCTGAATACCAGATAGCCATCTTTGGCATAACTGGGGCTAGCAAAAGAGGCCAGCGCGATTACTACAGATGCGAGGGCAAGCCTCATTGTGTTTCGATTAGTCATTTTATTCCCCAAATATACAAACGCCGGTCTTTGCCAGCTGATTAACGTCGAACTCTGTGTGTGTCAGAGAACTGCCGAGGACTTTATCGAAGCGCTAAGTTAGATGCCGTTAACTCAATCACATAGTGATAATTTCAGTAAAAACAATAAGATAGGGTTTTTTTGGCGCGCAGTCAAAAATATGGCTCATGCTGAAATCATGCGCTAAGTGTTGATTTTATTGGGAAAAATTGGGTCCAGCCTTCTGGTGCTGAAAGCAAATGCATGTGTGCCAACAGGTATGGATTTTGGTGCGGAATGTTTGGGTGTGTGATGAGTTTGGGTTTTTACGGCGGGTAAATCGACGCCGATATCGTCGTCTCCATAAAAAATGCTGGTATCAGTTAGAGTATTGCATTAAGGAACCGCGCATATGGATAAAGCTGATGCGCTGAACAGAACAGGAGAACAGTATGTCTATCCGTAATGCCGCGATAGCAATTTTAACGGCCGCAGTTTTGGGTGGCTGCGCTACCGGTAAATCAGTAGGCGACGTCGATGATATACGTGACACAGGTAAGGCCAACATTGTGGTTTTAACCTATGACCTAAAAGCCTACACCACTACAAAATATTCATCCGTTAAAAGCACATCACTCAATTTTGTATGCCCTGATAAGTCGATATTAGGCGGAGCCTGTTTTTCTATCGCTCTTCCGTACTTAGGTCAGAAGGTGGTCGGTGAGTACTCGCTACATGCGTTTGAAGAATCAGGCGCTAAGGTCATGAAAATGAAATACGGTTCACGCGCTGTAACTGGTGTTGGTCATTCGGTCGTCATCGATAAAGAGCCAAGAGTAACTTGCTACTACAACAAGAAAAAGAAGCGGGATGTGTGCTCGACAAGAATTGATGAGACAACTGAACAACACCGTGTAACGTTTGAAAAGGCTGCCCCTCTAAATGTCACCGCCGGTTCGGGTTGTTATCTTGGCCATATGACACTAACAATGATCGACGACTCTATTAGCGAATATGAAATGACGTTAGGTGAAGCATTATCACCTGAGAAGCTAACAAATATAAGCGACAATGTTAGCGGTGCTGTGCAGAGTTACGTTAATCGTCCTTGCTACTAGGCTTAGCTACGCTTCTTTTCTCCAGGCCAGTATTTATCTATTACCAAACCTAACATCGTACACAACCGTGCCAACAAAAATTACATCGTCAGGCGGTGGTGTGCCTTGCGCGCTGATTTCAATGGAGTAACTCCCTGTTTCGACAAAAGGCAGTATGTTTAACTCGGTCATCTCGATATCTAGTTTGCGGTTAGGCGAATCAAACATTAGGTCATTCATTGGTAAGGTACCAACAAGAATTGATCTTCGCTCGCCGCCTAAAGTGGCTACAACGTTTACTGCGAGCTGACTCATAAATGAGAAGTCGTCAGCCATGCCATCTTCTAATAAGTCGGTAGCACCTTCGGAGTTGGCTGTTATTTCAAGTGTGATTTCTGTAATTTGTATTGCCGATAGGAAGTCGAAGTCTTCATCTTTGTACGCATCCGTTGCCATGACATCAAGTGCAATTGGTGCAAAAGAAGAGGGCAATACTCCAGTAGTACCAAGACCTTCCACCCGAGTTTCTGCTAAGGGTTCTTCAACTTCAAAACTGGAACTTAGATCGTTTGCACAAGCGGTAAGGCTTGCAAGAAGTGCGATCAGAATTAGAGTGTTCTTGGTTCTCAAACTTAGTCTCCATAGCGGATCTGCAACCGTTTGTTGCAGTAGGGTGAGACTAGTTTAGGCGAGATTTAGCTCAGAAGCTATATTCTCAGCTGGTTTGGCTGCTTAAATTTTGGCTTGTTTTTTTGTGGCCAAGATTTGTTGATCCTTGCCTTGAATATTGTCAATGATGGTATCGAATACACTTGAAGCGAAGCGATCCCATTCTTCGCTGCTACGATTAGCGGTATTGTCAGGCATAGAAACGCGCACTTTTATTAGCGTGCCGTCATATTCGGTTTGATAAACCAATGTGTACGAAGCGAGATTTTCGCGCAAGTAGGTCGCTTCTACTCTAGCTACTGTTCGGATACCACGCGCTTTTGTCGCTGCACCTATTACGTTGAAGTTAGCGTATTGACCAGTTTTAACCGCTGAGCCAATGGCTTGGATTGTGGCGCGAGTTGAGCCCATGACCAGCTGATCGTGTGGCAGTTCTTGGTTTTCTTTTGAAACAGGGTAGATAAACACATCGGCTAAGCGATGTTTTCCCAAGTTGCTGTAACGCATGGTGAATCCGTCGGAGCTCTTATCGAAGTATCGATAGCCTTGATAGTCAAAGCTCTCAAGTTGTTCTGGCATCACACTGATAATCGATGGCTCATCTTTTACTGTTGTATCCACCTTGGCAGGCGTTGTAACAGCACAAGCAGAAAGTGCTAAGAGCACCGGCAGTAAGAGATTGCGTTTGGTCCACAGCATATAAATCGGCCCATATTTGTCTATTCGCTGTGCTGTAGTCGCAAGAACTGCGCCTGAACCTAGTAAATGCCGGAGCAATGGCCTTTGACTGCGTGTCAATTTAGTAGGCTCGAAGCCTTTGCAGCTCAGGTAAAATAAGCGAATGGGTAATCGCTGCATCAGAATTCCATTTATTCTATTCCTACTGCTAGTGCTGGGAGCGTGTGCAACCGCGCCGCCATCTAAGTCCAGCGACGTATGCTCAATATTTCGTGAAAAGAGTGGTTGGCACCAATCTGCCAAGAATGCCAGCGAGCGTTGGGGTACATCTCTTCCAGTAGCGATGTCTATCTTGTATCAGGAGTCGTCATTTCGGCACAATGCGCGACCACCACGTCGATATTTACTTGGTTTTATCCCATGGAAGCGGCCCAGCTCAGCCTATGGCTATGCGCAAGCTATCGATGGCACTTGGGAGGCATATCAAAAATCATCTGGCAACTATGGGGCAAACCGAACGCGATTTGCGGATTCTATTGATTTTGTTGGTTGGTACAACCGTGTTGCTATGCGCAAGAATGGCGTGAAGGTAAACGATGCTTACAATCTATATCTGAATTACCATGAGGGAACAGGGGGCTTTGCTAAAGGTACTCACAAAAAGAAGCCTGTATTGCAAGGCATTGCATTGCGAGTGCAGCAGCGTAGTGAGCGATATGCGGCGCAGTATGCCAGCTGTAAGGATTCCTTGAGGCAAAGTTTCTGGCGTCGCTTACTGCCGGGGTAGTTAGCAAATACCCTGCAACTCATCAAAACTAAATAATGTTTGTTCGCCTCGTTCATGTGCCAGTAACCAATCTTTTATTGCTAGCCCGCCTGAAAAACCAGTCAATTTGCCGTTTGCACCAATTACTCTGTGGCACGGCACAACGATCGGGAGTGGGTTAGCGCCATTGGCTGCACCGACTGCACGACAAGCCTTGGGGTTGTTTAGACGTGTAGCAATATCTCCGTAGCTGCAAGTATCGCCAAAAGGTATTTCTAGCAATTGTTGCCACACCTTTTGCTGAAACTCGGTACCCACTAGTGCAAGCCTTAGGTTGAAAATTTTGCGGCTGCCTGCAAAATACTCATCCAGCTGCTTGCAGGCCTTGCCAAAGGGCTTAGCGCTTTGCTGCCAGTTAGCTTCAGCGTGTTTGGGGTGCTTTTCGCTATCAAACGTAATATGCTGGAGGCCTTGTGATGTGCCTGCTAACAAGATTGGGCCTAGCGGGCTATCATGCACGGTATAACTAATTGTGTTTGTGTTCATATAATCTATTGAATCAATGTGGTTCAAACCGTGGCACAAGCCGGAGCGAGAATGGCAATTCTAAATAAAATTACAGCAATGTTCAGTGGGCGCAAACGCGAAGCACCGACTGCCGATCCAGTCGCATACAAAGATTATACAATCGTTGCGCAACCAATACAGGAAGGGTCGCAGTATCGTACCGCTGGGTATATAAGCTGTGAAGTTGATGGTGAAATTAAGCGGGTGCAATTTATTCGAGCCGATGTAAATGGCGATTTTGATTCGGCCGTGGAGCACTGCGTGCAGAAAGGTAAACAAATAGTCGATGAGCAAGGTGCCCGTGTGTTTGAACGAAGCATTGCGTGATAACTGTATTTAGTCTCTTTGCTAAAAGGAGCGCTCGATGCCTTATTGGCGTTATCGCTTTGCTTTGTTCGCAAGCTGCCATTGCCAGCGGTGAGCAAGCGGTTAATAGTTGCCGAGAGCTAAAAAATACTGCAACAGCTAGCTGGGCTGTTAAGGAACAAACTTTAACAGCTGGCAAACCTGAGGAGCACCGCGTTGGGCGTAATCAACGTGGCCTACGATACCAACTAGAAAGCACTAACATGTCAGTTAGTTGGATTGTTATTGGTGCTAATGCCGATAACATGACGGCTTTGCAAATTGAAACGCAAAGCGAGCAAGGCCCATTGTCACAATGGGTGTTAGGCCCCGACTGCGCATTGCGCTCACAACGCGAAATTTCGTATAACAATAACGGCGTCGCGATCTCACTATCTATACGCAATAACAATCAACCCCCTGTTGTTCACTTGCTAAATCCACCTGTGCCCGAGATAGAAACTGTCCACTCGGATCAATCAGTTTTGGTTGCATTGGTAGATTCGGGTGTGAATTACACACTGCCGGAAATAAATTCACGCTTGGCGCGAGATTCAACAGGTAATTTGTTGTCGCAGGATTATTGGGATGACGATGGTTTGCCCTTTGATGCGCACCCCACCGGCTCAGCGTTTAACGTTGCACGACACGGTACCCGTACAGCGTCCATCTTGCTGAGCGAAGCGCCTGATGCACAGTTGGTGGCGTACCGATATCCGCGGCCCGATATGTCAAAGATGACGCGGCTAGTGGCCCATGCCGCTCAGCACGGCGTGTCTATTGTTGGCTTGCCGTTAGGGGGTAACAGGATAGATCAATGGCAAGCATTTGAAGACGCCGCGAAACTGCATCCAGATATTCTATTTATTGCTTCTGCTGGCAACAACGGCCGAAATATTGATCAACAAGCGGTCTATCCGGCATCGTTACCGCTAGACAACATGTTGGTGGTGACATCTGCAGATGATTTCATTCAGCCGGCCGAGCGAGTTAATTGGGGCAGAACGTCAGTTGACTACATGTTGCCTGCAGAGAAGCTCAGCGCTGTTGATTTTGATGGAAGTCCAGTAAAGGTTTCTGGTTCTAGTTACGCGGTACCGCGAATGGCTGCGATGGCGGCGAAGATGAAAGCGGAAAATCCTGCTTGGCTTGCATCTGATATCAAAGCCGAGTTTGCAAGGCGTTATGCCAATGGCACTAGTATTCGTTATGTCAATGGTGGGTATATCGCTGATCCGATGGCTGACGAGTCAGTGCTTAGTGGTATTACGTCAGTCGTTGAAACAACCTTTAGTTTTTCAAACGTTAATGCCGCTGATCATATATTGCCTTTAACACTTTTTGCCTTAGGCGATAGTTGGTCAAGTGATTCGATCAGAGCCTCTGTCGAGCAAGCGACAACATTGTTGTCCCAGTGCGATATTTTAATGCCGTCGCTTGAACTGCAGCGAATTAGCGCTGCAGATTATTTAATGGATCTATCTGTGAGTAATGGCCACACTCTATTTAGTAAACTTAGACCTGCAGGGCAGAAGCACCCCGTGGCAGTTGTTTTTGCCCGAGACACCACAATGCTGGATCCCTACGACGGTGAAGCATTTGGCGAAGGCAATACGCGCAGGCGCCATTGGATGCGCAATTCAGTGTGGTTGACTAATGGTATACGTGATGCAGGCATTGCTTTAGCGCATGAGTTGTTTCATGTTTTGGCAAATTCGGGTGAGCACAGTCGCATAGTGGGTAACTTGATGCAGGCATCAACCAGCGATGCGGCGTCGACGCTGACGGATGAGCAGTGCCACCTAGCCTTAGCTAATGCCTTGGCAGAAAACTTGATAAGACCCTAGTTGTTATGGGCAGTAATGCGCCTTACGGCTACGATAAACTTCAATCCAAATGAACGGGCATACGCTCGCAAAACAAATCACCCGGCCCAAGGTTTTCGTCTGCGCTGCGGCCGCCTAAGTGTTGCGTGATGCCCCACACTGCGTTAAGCCCAGTTTGCACGGCTCCCTCGGCCCATCCTGGAGTCCATGACACATCGTCACCTGCAATAAAAATACCTTTTTGTTCTTTTGGGAATTTCGCTTGCATGAAGTGTGTAAACATCCGGCGGTTATAGCGATAGTGCCCAGGTAATGCGCCTTTAAATGCGCCAAGAAAGTGCGGGTCTGCTTCCCAGGATATGGTGATAGGTTGGCCGATAATATGTTGGCGTATATTAACGTCAGGATAAATCTTCTCAAGAGCGCTTAATGCTAGTTCAACTCGTTGTTCAACAGGCAAGGGCAACATTTTCATGGCATCTGCCATCCAGGTGTAGGTGAGGCAGATAGCACCAGGCTGGTCATCGCCGTTGTCAAAAAGGTAAGTACCACGAGTGATTCGGTCAGTGAGCGTCATGCTCATACGTTTCCGCTTAGTTATTGGGTCGCGATCTTTCCAAAATGGTTTATCAACCATTACCCAGGTTTTAGATGATTGCATATAGCTAGTGCGGTCTAATGCCATCCAGTTTTCTTGTGAGAAAAGAGTTTCGTCGGTGTCTATCGACGTGGTGAGCAACCAGCTTTGGCAGGTAGCCAAGGCTGCTTCAAAATATTGCGTGTTGTTGTATTGATCAGTAACAGTGATTTTGTCGCCGCTGCGTTTGATTTTTTTAGCTGCTGCGCGCGTGGCCCCACCATGCAAAGACTCCAAGCTGCATTCCCCGTGATAAGGCGCCTTAATAGTGCGTTGCCATAGTAGCCGGGGTATTTGTTCTGCACCGCCGACAATCAATTGTTGATTATCGTCTAGCCCAGTGAGTACAACACGTAATATTTCAAGCATAGTGTTTCTAAAGTCACTATCCCAACCGCCGGTGCCAAAACCGACTTGGCCAAAAATTTCACGGTGCCTAAAGCTGAGCTTTTTAAACGAAGGGGCGCTGGCAAGAAAATCGTAAAACGTACGGTTATCCCACTCGCGTACTAGTGGGTCCCAGTATTTTTTGATTACGGAAGCATCCCGTTGCCGGATGGCTGCTTGCAACTCAATTAGATGGGCTTGAGTTTCCAGTGCTGATTGCCAGGCGATGGCGACCTCTTTGTATATGGGAGGTAAATCGTCAATCGTCTCCGCATAAACTGGCTCGCCTGCTAAATCTATTATGGTGCTACCAGCAGCAGCTGTGAGTGGATTAGGGAACGGGCGGGTTTTTATGCCCAGCTTGTTTATGTAGTGAAATAATGTGGTTGATGATTCTGGAAAGCGCATACCACCCATTTCAGCAATGATGCCGTGAGAATTTGGAAATTCGACAGAGCGTAAGCGGCCGCCCATTCGGCCACTCTCATAGATTACGGGTTTTAAGCCAAGCTTCATTAGTTCGTAGGCCGCTACCATGCCCGATACGCCAGCGCCAATAATTGCGACCTCAGTGCCGAGCTTGTCTTGCGGAACTGATCCTAAACCAGCCTGGTTGTTTAGCCAGTCGTCATAGGCAAACGGAAAGTCTGGGCCGAATGCAGTAATGGGCTTTGGCATGAGTTCAAATTCTCAGTAGTGATCTGGCAGTGATCGCTTTGACGTTATCGCTTGATAAAGAGAAGGTAGCCTGTCCTGATGATAAGGGATTTCTTTTCGGATTGATTCGATGTCGCTTTTATTTAAAGTAGCAACTAATAAAGTTGTTTCAGTTTGAGCGCGAGCCAGATCTTCAGAATCTGGCCCGCATATGCAGCTTCTGCCTGCGTAGTGGCAATCGTTCTCCACACCGCAAAAATTAGCGTATGCAATAAAGAGTTGGTTTTCGTATGCGCGTACGGGCACGACGCGATCGGCCACTGTGTGCCAATCACCAGCAAGTGCTGTGGGTACGATGATGAGTTCTGCTCCTGCTAATGCATGCGTACGTGCGTTTTCAGGAAACTCGACATCGTAACAAATCAGCATTCCTACTTGCCATCCGTCAATATTAACGGGTGGCATAACAGCATCGCCAGCAGTAAATAATTGCTTATCCATCGCACCCCATAAATGACTTTTACGATAGCGCTGCAAAATCTTGCCAGTTTTATCTATTATTTGTACAGTGTTGTAATACGTGCTGCCATCTTGTTCTACAAAGCCGTAGGCAATGGCTAGATTGTTTTGTTTGCATAAAGCGCTAACAGCATTGCTGAGATCGCCTTGCGCTGGTTGTGCAACTCTGCGGTTAGCTTCCAGGCTTAAGTTGTAACCGCAAAGAGATGTTTCTGGTGTCACCAGCAGCTGCACATTTTGCGAAGCCGCTTGCGCAGCTGTATCTGTTAGTCGTTGTAAATTTGCGCTTAGATTGCCTGGCGATGATTCGTGTTGTAGTACCGCAATAGTCAGTGCATCAGTCATGATTAACAAAAGTCCTTCCAGTTAAAGCTGGGTCACTTCGGTTTAGTAATGATAAAAAAGGTCCTAGCTTAGAGTCGGGTGAGGGGGTTTCGCTTTCAAGTTCACCGGGGAATGCTTGACGTCGTAGTGGAGTGCGCATTGGGCCAGGATCGATTGCGTTAAATGCGATATTGCAATGGCCTTGGGTGTTTTTTCGACCATCGGTTTCGTCGGTGTAAATTTGCATCAATGTTTGTATTCCCACTTTTGATACGCCGTATGCGCCCCAATAAGCGCTAGCTTTTTGATCGATAGTAAACACGACGCTGGCATTGCCAGATTGATCAAGCAGTGGCAAGCAGGCGTTGCTTAACAGCCGCGCGCTCGTCAGGTTAACTGCAACCACTTTTGCCCAATCAGCTTGTTGCATTGCTTGTAACGGCGTTAATACTCCGAGCTCCGCAGCACAGTGCACCAAGCCATCTAGTCGACCGAATTCGCTTGTCAGCATTTGGCCAAGCTCTACATAGGATTCAGGTAGTGCGGTAGCTTGGTCGAGTGTGATTAGCGCTGGGGTTGCAGCGCCGAGTGAATCAACAACATCATAAAGTGCTTCAAGCTTTTTTAATTTTCGCCCAAGTAACACTACAGTTGCTCCAGCCGTGGCACAGGCTTTACTCAAGCAAGTGCCGAGTCCGCCAGTGGAGCCGGATATCACAATCACCTTATTTTGTAAGGCGTTGGCTGGCAATACGTAATTGCTTTGGGTGTTGCTAATGTGCTGATTTTGCATAAAGCGATTATACGCCGGATGGCACGATGGCGTACCGAGCTCGAACTATCGGGTCTTGCGCATTAGTCGCCAAGTTAGCCAGAACTTGCGCACAGGGGTAGGGGTTACTGACTCTTTAAGTAAGTCGGGACGTAGCTTTTGCCACAAATTAATTTGTTGTTGCCGCATGCGTGCAAGGGTTAGTAAGGGTAAGAGCTTTGGTTGGTCTTTAACCATGTCGAACGTCAACACTTTCTCGGCTTTCTCATAGGCAGCTGCTGCTAGATCAACTCGGTTTGCGATTAATTGGTCTATTTTTTCGGACCGTGGTTCGTCTGAAGCTACGTATTGAATCAAGATTGAAGGTTCTAAATCGAACTGTTGGTAGCACTCATCGCTAAAAACGGCAATGCCCCTATGCAGTAAGCGGCGCATCTGGCGTAACCTGTCACTGTGTGGAAACGCATGGGCAAAAGCTGGTAGCAACTTTTCCATGGTTTCAGGTGTGGAGGGTTCGCCAATAAGGCCATCTAACAACAATGCGCCTCTTGCGTAATAGTCAGAAGCTAATTCAGCGCTCAGATCTGCTTCAGTTGAGGCTGGTGACATCCGCTCGTTAGCCGCTGCCGATAGCACCGCCATGCAGTGTTTTTTTAGGCTTTGATTGTCGTGAATGGACTGGCAGGCGATTAAAGATGGGTGGGTTGCGCCGTTGGTGTCTAGCCGGTCAAGTTCTTCGTGCCACCAATGTATTTTTTGCTGTGCTACTGCTGGGTCTTGTACATCAAGCAAACTGTTGGCAATGATCGAGATTAAATTAAGCGTACGTAAGCAGCGATCACGCGTTTCTTCATCGGCATAGAGGGCGGAGTAATAAAGACTGGAGCCAGGCCGTGGCCCAATGGGTGGAAGTGCTTCGCTGGTCATTTGATTTTACGTTCTCTAATCACTTGCTCGCTTTCGCTCTCTTTCTATCGACTTGGTTATCTGGCTGTTTTAGCCGATTTAGTTTCAGTACCGCGTGTATAGGAGGTCATGTAGTTAACAGAAATATCGTTGCCTAAACTGTACCGTTTGTTAAACGGATTGTAAGTTAAGCCAATCATTTCATTAATGCTAAGCCCTGCTGCACGACAATCTTTGTCCATCTCAGCGGGCGTTATAAATTTATTGTATTCGTGAGTGCCTTTTGGTAATAGTTTAAGTACGTATTCAGCGCCCACAATCGCAAATAGCCATGACTTTGGGCTTCGGGTAATTGTTGAAAAAAATAATTGTCCACCGGGCTTGACCAGTTTAGCGCACGCTTCAATTATTAGCGCAGGTGAAGGCACGTGCTCGAGCATTTCTAGGCAGGTGACTACATCGAATTCGCCTGCGTGTGCGTCGGCGTAGTCTTCGGTAGAGATGCCTTCATATTGAACATTTGCACCAGAATCTAACGCATGTAAGCGAGCTACTGCTAGTGGTGCTTCTGCCAAATCGATGCCTGTTACATCTGCACCGCGCCAAGCCATAGACTCTGACAAAATACCCCCACCACAGCCAACATCTAACACTCGCTTACCATTAAGGGAAACGCGTTCGTCTATCCAATCAAGGCGCAGCGGGTTTATCTCGTGCAGCGGTTTGAATTCGCTGTTTGGATCCCACCAACGGCTGGCCAGTTCGGAAAACTTGGCCAGTTCGGCGGGGTCAACATTTGTTTGAGCGGCCATTCGTCGTCTCTAAAAGATGTATTGCTAAAGCCTACCTTAGTTTACAGTCGCTTGGTCTTTTTGGACTGCAAAGTAGGCAACGCTGTGTGATAAGAGGGCGTAAAAGCTTGAGATGCTAAGGCCCATAAATTAATTAGGTGGTAGCACTAATTTTTTGTTGCCAATGCATTGCGCTCTTACTGATTTCGTTTACATCGATGTTAGTGAAGCGCTTTTCGCTCAATAATTTTTTTCCACCCACCCATACATCAGTTACGCGCTCTCGGTTAGCACAGTAAACAACATGGGATGCGACGTCGTACATGGGTTGCATACTGATGTCTGGTTCGATGCAAATCAAGTCCAGTTGTTTGCCCGCTTCGAGTGACCCTGTTTGCTCATCTAAGCCTATAGCTTTGGCGCCGTTGATAGTGGCCATACGTATCGCCTCAAACGCTGGTAATGCCGAAGCATCACCGCTGACCGCTTTTGCCAGTAAAGCTGCTGTTCTCATTTCGCCAAACATATCTAAGTCATTATTGCTGGCTGCGCTATCTGTCCCTATTGCTGTGTTAACACCTGCCTTAACTAAGCTTGTAGCCGGGCAAAAACCGCTAGCAAGTTTTAAATTGGATTCGGGGCAATGAATTGCACTGGCGCCGTTTTGCGCGAGTAGATTAATTTCGTCGTCTGTGAGTTGTGTTAGATGTACGGCGATCATATAGGGATTTATTAAGCCCACTTCAAATAGTCTTGCAATGGGCCTTACGCCTTCAGATTTGATGTAATCAAGCACTTCTGTTTCGGTCTCATGTACGTGCATATGCACTAGTGCCTCTAGCTCCGCACTCAGCGTAGCGATTTTTTCTAGTGCAGAAACTGGCACGGTGTAGGGAGCATGGGGTGCAAATGCAGTGTTGATGGTAGGGTGGTCGCGGAAACGATCATGCACTGCAATGGCGCGATCAAAACATTCGTCCAAACTGTTGGCCCAAGGGGTTGCTAATTGCATGATGGGAGCGCCAACTACCGCTCGCACGCCACAATCAATGCAAGTTTGAGCTACGGTGTCGGGAAAGAAATACATATCGTTTACACAGGTAACGCCACCTGCTATCGATTCTGCTACGGCGTGACGTGCACCGGCCGCCACAAATTCACTGCTTAATAATTTGCCTTCGATTGGCCAGATGTATTTCTGTAGCCATTCCATTAGCGGTTTATCGTCGGCTAGGCCTTTCAAGTAGTGCATGCCCAGGTGTGTGTGTGCATTCACTAGCCCGGGCATGGCTATGCTCGAACGCCGATCAATGACGGGTAAATCGGGATACCGTTGATCGGCAGTGGAATGAGGCAGACATTCGATGATAGTGCCGCCTGAGCTGATTATCGAATGGTTCTCGAGTACGCTGTTGTGTGCGTCCACGGTTAATACCCAGCCCGCATCGATACGACAATCTGCGGTAATTTCAGTAGTGCTATTCATGCCGAGCACCTTACCGCTAGCTTCGCGCTAGGGCAAGGTCTCACGATGGCTGAATTACATCTAGGATTTGAGTTCAGTTTGTTCATAAAATACCCAATATGTGCCCGTTCGTTCCAGCAATTTAGCGAAAGCCGTGCGGCAGTAGAGTATTCGTTCGTGTATGTCTGGCCAGTTGTACTAAAAAACACCAAAAAAGCGGCCATTGACGGTTGTTCTGTAGACACAGAGTGCAACGTTGAAATCACCTTGGATAGCCGCCTTTTTCGGGTATTTACTGGCAGTATGATGGTAGAATACACGTATTAATTGAGTCTTCTGCACACCGGTTTAACCTCCTTCCCAGATATGTCTGAATTTGCCAAAGAAATCCTCCCGATCAATCTTGAAGATGAGATGCGGGATAGCTACCTTGCCTATGCAATGAGTGTCATTGTCGGTCGGGCCTTGCCTGATGTGCGTGATGGTCTTAAGCCGGTGCATCGTCGAGTGCTCTACGCCATGCACGAGCAAAATTACGTCTGGAATAAACCCCATCGTAAATCTGCAAGGGTTGTTGGTGATGTTATGGGTAAGTACCACCCACACGGTGATACCGCCATCTACGACTCCATGGTGCGTATGGCACAGCCTTTTAGCATGCGTTACATGCTTATCGACGGGCAGGGTAATTTCGGCTCCGTTGACGGTGATCCACCAGCGGCTATGCGTTATACCGAAGTACGCATGGCAAAGATCGCACACGAGCTACTGGCCGACATCGATCAAGACACCGTCGACTTCACGCCAAACTACGATGGCTCTGAGTCCGAACCATCAGTCTTACCTTCACGCATACCGCATCTGTTAGTGAATGGTTCTTCTGGTATTGCTGTTGGTATGGCAACCAATATACCGCCACACAACCTTAACGAAGTGATCAATGCCACCATCGCAATGGTCGACAACCCAGAGATCACCGTTGAAGGCTTGATGGAGCACCTGCCAGGGCCTGATTTCCCAACGTCGGGCATCATCAATGGTGCACGCGGCATAAAAGAGGCCTACCGCACTGGTCGTGGCAAGCTGCATATTCGTGCTAAGGCCACGGTTGAACACAACGAAAAAACCAGCAAGGACACCATCATTGTTCACGAGCTGCCGTATCAAGTTAACAAAGCACGGCTGCTCGAAAAAATCGCAGAGTTGGTTAAAGACAAAAAGATCGAAGGTATTACTGAGCTGCGTGACGAATCAGACAAAGACGGCATGCGTGTGGTTATTGAGCTGCGTCGTGGCGAGTCCGGCGATGTCATGCTTAACCAGCTATATAAACAAACTCAGCTGCAAGTCGTGTTTGGTATCAACACAGTTGCGTTGGTTGATGGGCAGCCTAAGTTGTTGCCACTACCTGAAATTTTAAACTGCTTTATCCGTCATCGTCGTGAAGTCGTCACGCGTCGCACGATGTTCTTGTTGCGCAAGGCTCGTGATCGTGCTCATGTACTCGAAGGTTTAGCGGTAGCTCTAGCTAACATTGACCCGATCATCCAGCTAATCAAAGAATCCTCAACGTCTGCTGAAGCCAAAGGTAAGTTGGTTAAGCGCACGTGGGAGCCAGGCATTGTGAGTGGCATGTTGGAGCGTGCAGGAGCTGCTGCGTCAAAGCCTGAAAAGCTAGGTGAAGAATACGGCTTGCACGATGGGCAGTACCAGCTCACCGAAGTACAAGCACAAGCCATATTGGATTTACGTCTGCATCGTCTAACTGGACTTGAGCAAGACAAGATCATTGAAGAGTATCGCGAGATACTTGAAAAGATCGAAGACTATCTCGATATCCTCACCGATCCAGAGCGTCTGCGCTTAGTAATAAGGCAAGAGTTAGTGGATGTGGTCGAACAATTTGGCGATGAGCGTCGTACCAAAATTCAAATTGACCACTCAGAAATGACAGTGGAAGATTTGATCGCTGATGAATCAGTTGTGGTTACGCTGTCACATGGTGGTTATGCCAAGGCGCAGCCGCTATCTGATTACCGTGCACAACGCCGTGGCGGTAGAGGCAAGTCTGCCACTTCCATGAAAGACGAAGACTTCGTCGACACACTCTTTATTGCGAGTATGCACGACACCGTGTTGTTCTTTACCAGTGTCGGTAAGGTTTACTGGAAGCGCGTATACGAGCTGCCAGTTGCCAGCCGTGGTTCGCGTGGGCGTCCTATCGTTAACCTATTACCATTGGAAGAAAACGAACGTGTCAATGCGGTGCTGACCGTGCGTGAGTACACCGAAGATCAATTTATCTTCTTTGCTACGAGTAAAGGCGTTGTTAAAAAGACATCGCTAATGGACTTCTCGCGTCCTCGTACTAACGGGATTATTGCGATCGATCTGCGTGTAGATGACTTCCTAATTGACGTAGCACTCACGACAGGCGAAAGCGACATTATGTTGTTTAGCAGTGGTGGCCGCTCGATGCGCTTTCAAGAAAGCGCTGTACGAAAGATGGGTCGAACCGCTGCTGGTGTTCGCGGTATACGGATGCCAGAGCAAGATACGGTTATTGGCCTTATCGTTGTCGGTGAAGGCGACATCCTAACTGCTACGCAAAACGGTTACGGCAAGCGAACTCACACGGAAGATTACCCAACCAAAGGTCGTGGTGGTTTAGGTGTTATTGATATCAAAGCTAATGAGCGTAACGGCCCGGTAATTGGTGCGGTGCAGGTTAGCGGTGAAGATCAAATCATGTTGATCACCGACGGCGGTACATTGGTACGTACTAATGTTAGTGAAGTGTCGGTATTAGGCCGTAACACTCAAGGTGTGCGCTTGATTCGCCTAACTGATAGCGAAAAACTCGTTGAACTGGCCGCCATCGATGAAGCTGAAATTGGTGAAGATGGGGCAGAAGAAGGCGAGGGTGAAGTAGCTGGTGAAGCCGGTGGCGAGCCTAAAACTGACGATGCACAAGTATCGGATGTTGAGGCTGCTGAAAGCGATGCTGATACAACTGACGATGCCGACGACTCTGGCGATGATGCCGGTGACGATTCTTCTGACGACGATTGATCTTAAAATTTGTCATCCCCGCGCAGGTGGGGATCCAATAGTTTGATCAAGAATGGATTCCCGTCTTCGCGAGGGTGACTACAATAAGCACTCAAAGCTGGTATTGTCAGTCCAATAGGGTATGAATTTACTTAGCGCTACTCATGACTGACCAATCTGATAAAAACCTAACGCTACCGCAAGTTCGCGAACGCATTGACGCCATTGATAAGCAGCTGCAATCTCTGCTTTCTGAACGTGCGCAAGCCGCTTTGGATGTTGCTCGAATCAAACGAGCCGATACACCCAATGAGATAGTGAAATTCTATCGGCCTGAGCGTGAAGCGCAAATACTGCGTACAGTGGCGCAGCGTAATGAAGGTCCACTGAAGGATGCAACCGTTCAGCGTATTTTCCGTGAAATTATTTCAGCGAGCCTTGCCTTAGAGCAACCATTGGAAGTTGCCTACTTAGGCCCTGAGGGTACTTATAGCCATGCGGCTGCACTAAAACATTTTGGCCATGCTGTGAATTGTGTGGCGGAGCCTGGTATTTCTGAAATTTTTCATGCGGTTGAAACACAGCGCGTTCATTACGGTTTAGTGCCAGTTGAAAATTCAACTGAAGGAGCAGTTAACCACACGCTTGATCTACTTATGGATACCTCGCTAACGATATGTGGTGAAGTGAGTATGCGTATTCAGCATTGCTTGTTAAGCGCAAACACCAACATCTCTGATATCAAGGCTGTGCATGCCCATCCGCAAGCATTGGCGCAATGTAGAGGCTGGTTGGATCAGCACTTGCCCGATGCTGCTCGCGTTAGTGAAAGTAGTAATGCCGCTGCGGCCCAACTGGCAAAGCAAGACGATACCATCGCTGCCGTTGCAGGCGCTGAAGCCGCTACGCGTTATGAGCTAATTACTTTGCAAGCTGGCATCGAAGATGAAAAAACCAATACCACTCGTTTCTATATTTTGGGTGTCGATGCTGTGCCAGCTAGCGGTAAAGATTCGACCAGCTTGTTGGTTGCTGCTCCGCATAAACCGGGTGGTTTGCGTAGCCTATTGCAACCCTTGGAAGAAGCCGGTGTCAGCATGACTCGTATCGAGTCACGCCCAGGCAGGGGTGCCCTATGGGAGTACATGTTTTTTATCGACGTTAGTGGGCATCGTGATGACAGCAGGCTTGCGCCTGTGCTGGCTCAGCTTGAAGATCAGGTACCATTGCTGCGAGTGTTGGGTTCATACCCAACGGCTCTTTAAACGAAACACATAACACGTGAACTCACCTCAATCTACTGATGCTCGTTCTAAGGAACGAATCGCGATCGTTGGGCTAGGGTTGATTGGCGGATCGTTCGCATCAGCGTTAAAGCAAAACGGATACACTGGCTACATCAGCGCACTGGTACGAACAGATGCCGCTGCCGCTAAGGCTATCGCAAGTGGATACGTGGATCACGCTAGTACTGATGCTCAGTCAGTGATTAGCAATGCAGATGTAGTTCTGCTGGCAGTGCCAATGCTGGCTATGCGGGCACAACTGCAATTAGTAAAACCGTTTTTAAAGCCCGGTTGTGTAATCACGGATGCTGGCAGTGTAAAGGGGCCGTTTGTTGAGGATGCACAATCGGTATTAAATGACATGGCCTATGTTGTGCCTGGTCACCCAATAGCGGGTCGCGAAAAAAGCGGTATCGATGCTGTGGATGCCGCACTTTATCAAGGTAAGCGAGTGTTGTTAACTCCGCTTGATTCAACCTTGCCAATAGCCGTTGAGCTGGTCACTCGCTTGTGGCAACAGTGTGGTGCAGTGGTGGAATCCTTAGCAGTGGACCACCATGATAGAGTATTAGCCTCCACTAGCCATCTACCGCATGCCTTGGCATTTGCGCTGGTTGATACCTTATCCTCGGGGCAGCAGCACGAAGAAATATTCCGCTATGCAGCCGGTGGGTTTGGTGATTTCACACGCATTGCATCAGGTGATGCCGTAATGTGGCGTGATATTTTTCTTACTAATAAATCTGCGGTGTGTGATGCGCTGGATGCATTCAATTTGCATTTAGCTGAGTTACGTGACGCCATAGAATCTGAAGATGGCGATAAGCTCGAGGCCGTTTTCAAGCGGGCTAAGCAATCTCGTGATGAGCATTTTGAAACGACAACAACGATTACAACAAAACAAAAGCGATAGTGATGAGTAGTTTGACTTACACCGTACAAGCCGGTGGCACATTAAACGGCGTAGCTAAGGTACCAGGCGATAAATCCATGTCGCACCGCAGCGTGATGTTTGGATCCCTTGCCAATGGCACAACTGAGGTGGATGGTTTTTTACAAGGCGAAGATGCCTTGCATACGCTAGACGCCTTTGTGCAGATGGGGGTTGATATTGAGCGGGCTGGTGATGGCCGAGTCATAATAAATGGTCAAGGTCATAAAGCGTTAACAGCGCCAAGTGGCGATATTTACCTAGGTAACTCGGGTACTGGCATGCGTTTACTTGCTGGGCTTATGGCTGGTTTAGGTATGCCTTGTCGCATCACGGGTGATGAATCGCTGGCCTTACGGCCAATGGGTCGTGTCATCAAACCCCTCCATGCGATGGGCGCAGAGATATCAGGTGATGCCAACGATCGTCCGCCACTCACACTTAAGGAACGCACAACGCCCTTAAACGCGATCGAATACGATTGCCCTGTGGTGAGTGCACAGGTTAAATCTTGTGTGCTGTTAGCAGGTTTGTTTGCTAAGGGGCGCACCGTGGTCAATGAAACAGGCATAACGCGTGATCACACTGAGCGTATGCTTAAAGGATTTGGCGTTGATGTTCAAGTCCATGGTTTGAGCTCTAGCATTGAAGGTGGCCAATCGTTGCAGGCCGCGTCGTTAACTGTGCCAGGTGATATTTCATCGGCAGCATTCTTTTTGGTCGGCGCCAGTATAGCGGTAGGGTCTGACGTCACCTTGCAAGGTGTGGGGATGAATCCTACACGAACCGGTATTATCGATATTCTGCGCCTGATGGGTGCAAAAATAAACGTCATCAACGAGCGTGTTTCTGCTGGAGAGCCAGTAGCCGATCTTCACGTTATAGGATCGAAACTAAACGGCGTGCAGATACCCGAAAACCTTGTATCCCTCGCCATTGATGAGTTCCCTTCTATATTTGTCGCAGCGTCTGTTGCCAAGGGCACTACGGTTATAACCGGAGCCGAAGAGCTTCGTGTAAAAGAAACAGATCGAATACAAGTGATGGTTGATGGTTTGCTAGCGCTCGGAGTTGATATCACGGGCACTCCTGACGGTGCGATTATCAAGGGTGGGTCAATTGAAGGTGGAACTGCAGATAGTTGCGGTGATCATCGTACGGCTATGGCCTTTTCAATGGCGGCACTGATGGCAAAGAACCCAATCACTGTGCTTGATTGTGCAAACGTTGCGACATCGTTTCCGGGTTTTGTTGAACTTGCCGGGCAGATGGGCTTGAAGATAAGTAGCAGCGATGTTGCTTAACGAAATTGCTTGACGATATTGCTAAAAAAAAGAGAAACGCGATATGAACTCAGCTGAGCAATCCATTCCAGTCATTACTATCGACGGGCCGTCGGGGGCTGGAAAGGGGTCGGTTGCTCAAAGTCTTGCACGCCAGCTTGGATTCCATCTGCTCGATAGCGGGGCAATTTATCGTGCTGCTGCGGTTCATGCGCTAAACTGTCAGGCTGATATCGAAGATCAAAACGCCGTTCTAGCAACATTTGAGACGTTCAGGCCCCGATTCGAGCCCGGAAACTCCGATATAGGCGTGCAAGTCTGGCTAGATGAAAAAAATATCACCAACGATTTGCGCAACGAAGAAACCGCCTCAGTGGCGTCAAAAATCGCCTCATTGCAGGCTGTTCGGCAGGCTCTTTTAGGCTCACAGCGTGATTTTCAGAGGCCTCCAGGCCTTATCGCTGATGGCCGTGATATGGGGACTGTGGTGTTTCCAGATGCGAAACTGAAGATATTTTTGACGGCGTCGGCCGAAGAACGTGCTCGAAGACGCTCTAAGCAGTTGAAAGAGAAAGGAATCACCACTACAATGCAGCGCTTGACGCAAGAAATCCAGGAACGAGACACCCGCGATATGACTCGCTCTCACGCTCCGATGGTGGCCGCAGATGATGCAATCACCATCGATTCCAGCACGCTCAGTATTGAGCAAGTGGTGAGTAAAATATTAGGCGAGTTTGAATAGCGAACCTACTTGATTCCACGGTATTGCTCTTGCATCAAGTTGTTTATGCAAGTTATCAAGAGACTTATTAAGCAATTTGCTTAAGCAAACTTAGTACTAGATTTGTTCTTACCATCGGTCAATGAATGACGGATGTTTTTTTAATAACCCGTGTTTGCCAAGGTGGCGTCACGATAATCCTTCAAGGTCACTAACTTAATGTCTGAATCTTTCGCGGAGCTCTTTGAAGAGAGCATGTCCACCGCCCAAATGAAAACCGGCTCTATCCTAACGGGTACTGTAGTCGATATCACGGGCGACTTTGTAATAGTAAACGCAGGTCTTAAATCCGAAGGTGCTGTCCCCATTGAAGAATTCTTCAATGAAATGGGCGAGTCCGATGTCAAAATCGGCGACTCGGTAGAAGTAGCACTTGACTCGGTAGAAGATGGTTTTGGTGAAACTAAACTATCTCGTGAAAAAGCACGTCGAGCACGTTCTTGGACGGTGCTTGAAAAAGCACAAGAAAACGACGAAATCATCAAAGGCAACATCACTGGAAAAGTCAAAGGTGGCTTTACGGTTGAAGTTTGCGATATCCGTGCGTTCTTGCCGGGTTCACTTGTTGATGTTCGCCCAGTACGAGATACCTCTTACCTAGAAGGTAAGGAATTAGAATTCAAAGTTATCAAGCTTGATCAACGTCGTAACAATGTTGTCGTTTCGCGTCGTGCGGTTGTTGAGTCTGAGTACAGCGCTGAACGTGATGCGTTGCTTGAGAACTTACAAGAAGGCCAAGAAATCACTGGTATCGTTAAGAACCTAACCGACTACGGTGCGTTCCT
>CALGND010000122.1 GCA_937958675.1 uncultured Granulosicoccaceae bacterium | reverse complement strand
GCAGGCTTTGGCACCAACGCCAACGAATTTATTGAATACTCAGTCGACGTGTTGGCTAATCTTTACAAGCCCGGCAATTACGGCACTAATAGCTACAGCGCCAATGGCTACGAGCCGGATCAAGCGCGCTTGTGATCACTGCAGTTAGATGAAAAACTGGTTTTAAGAAACGCCATTTGATCAGCCAGTACGTTGCGATTGGATAAGTAGAAAAACTCATGCCTATTAGGGACAAACGGTATTGCTAACAATTGCATACCTGCTTGTTCTGGCAATTTATTTCCTTTTCGGTTATTACACCTTCGGCATGCAGATACGCAGTTTTTCCAATGGTCCCTCCCCCCTTTGGAAGTTGGTATCACATGATCGCGTGATAACTCCCGAACTGGAAACTCAACTCCGCAATAAAGACATAACTGTTGATCACGTGCGAACAAAAGTGAGTTGGTAAGTGGGGGTGTAAACGTAGAGGTAGCTACCTTACCGTCGCAGGCGATGATGCTGGGTAGCGCAAGTATGGAGCGCTCTCCACGTTTGTTGTAACCACCATGAAGGCGGTGGACAACTTCTCCAAGACTCCAGATAACTTGATTTTTGGCGACGAGCGTCGCGGATTCTTGCCAGCTTAACCAAGCGATAGGTATGCCAGCCTTATTGAGCCGTAGTACTTTTGCATTCATAGTGCGCGATATCTATTAGCCTCCCACATTCTGTATACCACAGATTTGCAGCAAGGTTAAGCCTTCACCGAATAAATGCAATTATTGCTAACAAAAATGATTTAGAAAAACTGTTCTTTTAACTGCCGTGCCATTGTCAAAGTGCGTAACTCCGAACCGATTAAAAACTTTCGAATACCCAACCACTTATCAGCATCTTCTTGATATTTTTGTTCGTATAACAAGAAAGCAATGGATTCAGCCACAGTATCAAACATGACATCAGGGCCATAGGCTTGCTCCCACGCTTTTCGAGCAGCTTTACCACGATCTTCAGCTTCATCTGATATTGAACGCAACAACTCTGGTATTTTTTTGATATCGCGCTGTTTAACTGTGACGAGGAAATCCCAATCAACATGCGGTGGCGGAACCCAATGATCGGATATTAGCACTGGCGCTCTTTGCGCTTCCATTGTTTCAAACAAGCGAAAGGAAGACGTACCAATACCACGAGGGCAAAGCATGTAGCGACTCTCTGCCATAGTTTGCGCAAACTCCATTCCTTGCACTGCCCGCTCGGGAGATGAGCTATCCCAAACGTTAAAGTCGGAGGTATCCTTTATCCCTTTACTGTCATCTGCAAGCGCTATGACTTGTTTACGACAACTATGACTGGTCGAGCCTACAAATGAGAAAAGCCATTTCTTTTCAACATCCCAATTACGCACTTCCGATATAAACGCATTAGGTGTTTTTATATAAGGAAAAGCGACTTGCCGATTATCTTGAAAGAAGCGGCTAGACATACAGCAGTATAAACCAGGCAACACACACCAAGGCTTATCCGCCTCGTTGTACATAAATACTTTTTCTGGGTACTGAGACACCAATGGATGCTCTAGCAGAGCACGAAAAAAGTAGTCTTTGAAATGGGTGTCTTCAACGAATAAAATGGCATCTGCGTCGCTTGGGGATTCGCACAATTCATGTTGGCCAACACTATCCAGCGCAAACAGCTCTACTAAGCGATCGAGCATGTCGTGAGTACCGTATGCAGATGTTAGATAAAGCTTCATATTCTAAGGCAATGTTGTGCCATCTATTAGCGACTATATGACCTATTTATCGTCCAGCGCAGCGAGTAAATAAGCTCATTTTTGCGCGACAATTCCTATGCATAATAAGCATAGACCTACTTTACGGGTTTGTTCAAATGGAATGTGAGGCTGGTCACATTGATATGCGCATTCATGGCAGGTATTTTTACCCGATGCTCGGCTCACATACCGATAAAACCACCGGACTGTCGTTGCCACAACCGGGCGTACAAACCCTTGTTTTCCAGTAGCTGTTGATGCGTGCCAGATTCGATCACCCTGCCCTTATCAAGCACAATTAAACGATCAAGCGCAGCAATTGTCGAAAGCCTATGTGCTACTGCAAGCACAGTTTTGCCCTCCATCAATTGATTGAGCTGGCTTTGAATGGCTGCCTCGACTTCCGAATCAAGTGCCGATGTCGCTTCATCAAGAATTAGAATAGGTGCGTCTTTAAGGATCACTCTGGCGATAGCGATACGTTGCCGCTGCCCCCCGCTAAGCTTAACCCCTCTTTCACCAACATAGGCATCCAAACCTGTGCGGCCTACACTGTCTGATAGATGAGGGATAAATTCCATGGCCGCAGCTTTTGTTGCTGCAGCAATGATCTCTTCATCGGTAGCGTTTTCACGCCCATAACGAATGTTGTCACGAATGGTGCGGTGCAACAGGGCGGTGTCCTGGCTGACTACCGCGATGCTAGAACGCAGGCTATCTTGCTGAACACTGCGAACATCCTGACCATCGATGGTAACTGAGCCTTCGCTTAAGTCATGAAAGCGCATCAGCAGATTGATAAGCGTAGACTTACCTGCACCTGAACGGCCAACTAAACCAATTTTTTCTCCAGGCTTAACCTCGAACGAGCAATCAGCTATTATTGGTACCGAAGCCTGATCACCAGCCGCCGTTGCTACGTTGTCATAACGAAACGATACCTTGTCGAAAACAACATGCCCTCGGGATACTTGCAGTACTGAAGCATCAGGCGCATCTTCAATGTGCGTTTTTTGAGCTAATGTTGCTATGCCATTTTGCACGGTGCCAATGTTTTCAAATAACGAGGTTATAGTGCGCAATATCCAGCCGGACATTTGGTTAAGCCTTACCACTAAACCATTTGCAATCGCAATACTACCAACACTTATTGCATCACCCATCCACAGATAAATCGATAACGCCGCTGTGGCGATAACCAACAAGGTATTAAGCACGGTGATAGAGGCGGTCATTGTTAGGATGGCACGCATCATTACTCTAAAAGCGCTTGTATGATGCCGAATTCCGTCGGCGACAAAATCTTCTTCTAGTTTATTGTGCGCAAACAATTTAACTGACTGAATATTGGTGTAGCTATCAACTACACGGCCTGACAAACTAGAGGTGGCCTCTGACAAAGCTGCCGACTTACCACGAACGGGTGGCACCATAAAAATGATGACCGCTGCATAGCCAATCATCCAAAAAAGTATGGGTAGCATTAAGATGCGATCAATCTGCATCAACAATGCGCTAATACCCACTAGGTAGATCAGCATCAACCACGCACCATCAACAATATTAATAACCGCTTCACGCACTCCGTGACCGGTTTGCATCACTTTTTGTGATATCCGGCCTGCAAAGTCGTTTTGAAAAAAAGACATGCTTTGGCGCAATACATAACGATGGTTTTGCCAGCGCGTGGCATTGACTATGCCCGGGGCCAGCGCAAGGTTAATCATCATTCGCGAGCCCAGCATCGTTATTGGCCTAACTAGGCCCACCACAAATGCCATCCAAAGCAAGCTACGCCAATGGGTGGCTAGAAACTCATCGCGTGGGGTAGTGTTCATCCAATCAAGCAATCGCCCGAGAAACTCATAGAAATAGAGCTCGCTGAGCGCTGAAATACCGGCGAGAATCAAAGTGACGACAATCGGCCATTTAAACGGGCTGATGTGAAACCAGAAGAATTGCCAGGTGTTGACTGGTGGCCGCCTAACCTGATGATCGCGCAGAGGATCAATAAGTTGTTCAATATAGCGATACATGGCTGTGGCTCTCTATTAGGCAGCAATAGGGCGTCCCCCATACTACTGCAGGGATTCACTGCCGTTTTGGGAGGCTTGAGCCTAATGTCTGATCCGACCTGACACAGATCATTTTCTAGAGCTGAGGAAGCGCTTATTCACTATATAAGAACGATAATTATGAATACGCGCCAATATGTGATTTAATACGTCAATTGTGAATGAGTGGCACTAATAAAAATGGACAAATATACCGAAATGCTGGTCTTTTCTAAAGCCGCCGACATGGGTAGTTTTTCGGCAGCAGCGAGAGATCTAGACCTTACCCCGTCTGCTGTCAGCAAGCTGATAACGCGGCTGGAAGATCGCCTTAGCGCGCGCCTGTTTCAACGCACCACCCGCAAACTTAGCCTAACGGCTGAGGGTCATGCGTTCCATGATCGCTGTGGCGCTATTCTGCACGAGATCCAGCAGGCCGAAGATGCTGTTATGGCATTGCATGACCGCGTGACCGGCACCTTGCGCATCACAACCATCTCTGCGTTTGCTCGGATTCAAATGATTAAGCTGATGCCCGAGTTTATGTCGCAGTTTCCTGAACTTCGAGTCGAGCTTGAGCTCAGCGAACGCGAAGTCGATTTAGTAGGCGAAGGAGTTGATGTTGCAATAGTACTCAGTGATGGCTTAACAGATGAGTCATTGGTTGCGCGAAGGCTAGCAGTGAACAAACGTGTGATCTGCGCCTCCCCTGCTTACATTGAAAAACATGGCATGCCCAAGTCACCCGAAGATTTAGTCAACCACAACTGCCTAACGCACTCGTCCATATCCCACTTTAACGACTGGGAATTCAACACCGATCAAGGCGTTCGAGTACACCGAGTTAAAGGTAACTTTCACACTAACAGTGCATCAGCGTTACATGAGGCTGTTAAAGCTGGACTAGGTGTCGCTCGATTGGCAACCTTCGTAGTACAACCATCACTTAAAAGTGGAGTGGTTGTGCCGTTGCTACAGGAGCATATTGTGGATAGCTCAACTATTCAGTTGGTCTACCCACATCGACGTCACCTGAGTAACAAGGTGCGTGTCTTTACTGACTTTATGGTGAAAAAGTTTACACCTCATGCACCTTGGGAAGTAGAAACGTAGGGCTTAAAGCGCTTGTTCGTCTTCTTCTTGTGTACGGATACGAATAACGCGCTCTACGTTATCGATAAAGATCTTGCCATCACCAATTTTGCCTGTGTTGGCAGCGCGAATAACACCTTCTACACACGCATCAAGCATTGAATCGGCCACGACTACTTCAAGTTTTACCTTGGGTATAAAGTCGATTACGTACTCAGCTCCACGGTAAAGCTCCGTATGACCTTTTTGCCGGCCAAACCCTTTAACCTCAGTGACAGTAATACCGGCTACGCCCACCGTTGCTAGCTCTTCGCGCACCGCATCAAGTTTGAACGGTTTTATAATTGCTGTAATTCGTTTCACGATTTCTCCTAAGCCTTAACGCGAGCTTGCGCTGATTTTATGAATACTGAGATCGGCACCATTGAACTCTTCTTCTTCGGTAAGACGAATACCCGTCATCGATTTCAGTAGTCCGTAAATTATAAACCCACAGAGCAAGGCGTACATTGCTCCAGCAAGCGACCCTATTACTTGAGCCATCAAACTGACATCACCTAGCCCACCTAGACTGGTTGCACCGAAGATACCAGCAGCAATACCACCCCAGACGCCACACAAGCCATGTAATGGCCATACACCGAGCACATCATCGATACCCCAGCGGTTCTGAGCTTGTGTAAATGACCAGACAAAAAGCGCGCCAGCGACCAAACCAACGACCAATGAACCCATTGGGTGCATCACATCAGAGCCTGCACAAACCGCAACCAAACCCGCTAATGGCCCATTATGCAAAAAGCCAGGATCATTTTTGCCAGCAATTAGTGCAGCCAACAAGCCACCGACCATTGCCATTAAAGAATTCATTGCCACTAGGCCACTAATATCGGCCACGTTTTGCGCGGACATAACATTGAATCCAAACCAACCAACGGTGAGTATCCAAGCACCCAATGCCAAGAAAGGAATGCTTGATGGTGCAAAGGAGGCAGCAATTTTACCATCTTTGGTGTAGCGGCCTTGACGGGCGCCAAGCAAGATCACGGCTGCCAATGCTATCCAACCGCCCATGGCGTGAACAACAATCGAGCCTGCGAAATCGCGAAATGGAGCCCCAGCAAATTCTGCAAGTTTGTCCTGTAAGCCAAAATTGCCATTCCAGACAATACCTTCAAAAAATGGATATGCAAATGCGACAATCAACATTGAGGCAATCAATTGAGGGTAAAACTTAGCACGCTCCGCAATACCACCTGACACAATGGCAGGTATCGCTGCAGCAAACGTTAGTAGAAAGAAAAACTTAACCAGCTCGTATCCGTTGTTAACGCTAAGCTCACTCGCAGCTGCAAAGAAATCCATGCCGTAGGCAACGTTATAACCAATAAAAAAATACGCCACAGTGGATACACCAAAATCTGAAAATATTTTAACCAGGGCGTTAACTTGATTTTTCTCACGCACTGTGCCAACTTCTAAAAAGGCAAAGCCTGCGTGCATAAACAACACCAGTATTGCACCGAGTAATAAGAAGACGACATTAGAGCCGGATTGCAAAGTTTCCATAGCTGATCACTTAGGTTTATATCCCGAGTAGATTAACAATCAGAAAGCTAGGCGGCTGTGAAATAAAGGCATATAAGCTAACGCACTAACTAGCACCAAAACTGGGCGCTCGATGCACAAAAGCAGTGCGAAATGCACTGCCCGGTTACTCAGGCAGTGCTGGGTTTCGCTATTTTAGGTCCGCTATTAGCGGGTTTTATTGATAATGATTATTTAAGCGAGTGCTTGCCATAGGCACTTCGTGCTCAAGTTGGTTACTAACGACTAGTTGACACTAAGCTAATAACCTTGTTAACGCCTTCAATTTTCAAAGCGGCTTGTCGAGCTTGATTAACATCATAGCGACTATCCACAACACCAAAGAGAGTCACTGTATCACCGTTGATAACGCCGTTAACGTTTCCACTGGCAGTGACAGAGTTAAGCGTGCTATTAAGATCTTGCTTAGAGATCATCGCAGAAGCAGGTGCAGAGGCTACAGCAGCAAGAACAAGAGCAGAAGCTAGGATTCGAAGTTTCATAATAATTTCCTTTATAAAGTTAAGTTGTTTATTTAACGAAGCGTTATTGCCTCGCCATGGAAACTATTATCGGGGGCGCTCTTTGCGTGGGTATTGCGGCTTGTATACAGCTGTGTAAAGTTAGATTTTGGCGCTAAGAGTGAATTCAAGAAACAATTGAGAATTACAACAGATTGATGAGACTGATGCCGCTCTAGTTTGAGGCAAACCAACCAAGGCATGGCCTACGCGTATTTTTTCACGAGCGGCACCAAAACTAATACCACATCGCCAATTTTACCAGTGTGCACAGGAACGCAAACCTTCATGACACCACGCCTGACGCGTATCAAACTCAGCTATCAAGAGCACTTGTTCGCATGTAGCTGCGTTTATATCAGCAGAGAGTTGGGTGATTTTCAGCTCTAAGGCATCGTTATTTAGATGTGTGAAGTTCTCTGCAGCCGTGGCTTCATCTTGGGGAGATGCACCGCATTTGATCATCATCATATCCTTCTGATTAGATGGTCTTATTGTACTGTAAATATAATCAGTATTCAACCGATAAATTAAAATATTATCGGTATTTCAAGCACTAAAAATCTTACGACGTCTCCGCGGAGACGTGGAAAAACAACTGATCTCAGGTCAGTGCGAGCTGCCACTTTTATCCGATTCTGCTCAGTTCAGATTTCCAGTTAGCAGCCATTCGAAGTGAAGGCAGCTTCGTCTCAAAAGTCCCATTTCGGACCTTCGCATGTACATAGATAATTCTACAGTTCAATACTTGTCTGCCACATTGACTGTCCATAAATGCTCAAATTCCTCCGCTGATATTGAAACTCCTTCAAACTCTGAATCAGCATTAATCTCATCCAGCTGCGGCACTTTCGCGTCACCTAGAAATGTTTTATGGCTACTAATTACGTCGCATGCGAAACCAACAGAGCCATCCGAATAGAATTCTAACTTTCTCACTTCATAGTCTTCTGCATCAATCTCCGAAACTAACCTAATAGGTTCATCGTCGGAGCCATGCTTCCATTGAACGTCTATGTATCTCACAGATTCTAGTCTACTCGTTTAGCAGATATCACTTTCTTATGACTCCTTTGGGCCGTAAGCGGCAGCGATCTACTCGCTATTTTCGTCCGCTCTGCTTACTTTAGTTTAGATCTTCAGCAACAGCCAGATTGCTTGTATGCACTTAATTATCTTCAGCGTGAGTTGAAATAGTGAAAGCGTGTAGCTATGAATCTAGATAAGCAGTCAGCCCATGAACGTAGCTGACTACCGGATACACAAATCGAACTAAATTGAATCTTAATCAGGCTCGCAATCTTGCTCAAGGGTTTGGCAGATAAAAGTACGTGACACTTGCAAGCCATCGGCAATGTTGTTTAGTACTTCACGTTCATTGGCGTCGACGTCGCCTTCGGCCATAGCAATCACGCATAGATCGCGCACAACTTGCATACGCTGCGTTACGGTGCTGCGCTCTACAGCGCGCTGGATGCGCTGAGGCAACTCTTGCTCAATGCGCTTTACATTGAGTTTGTCGCTAAAATCACCTTTCTCAAAAAACTGCTCAAAGCTTTTTATTTCCTTCTCGCTGACTTCACCACTAGCATGTGCAATCACGATAGAACCAGCAAACAACAGGTGTCGCATGGCAATTGCAGCTTCTGTTTTAGCATCCAGATAACTAGGCTCCATTAAGCTCATCAAGCGCTGAACACCTATATCAAGATCGTCTATATTCATTGCTTTAGCGTCTTTACTCATAAGCTCAGAATTAAAAAATAAACGTAGAGCTTTAACACGCAATGGGCTGAACGGGTGAGTGGAGAACCAATCACCTTGTGGTGCGCCTTGGCCTGGCTCCTCGTCAAACGACTGCATATCATCAACCTGAAGCAGGAAATCATCCAGATCAAAGTTAACAACTGAGCCAGTTAAGCCAGAAGCCAATTTAAATAAACCACTGGCTACGCTTTGTAGATCTTGTGCGCAATAAGCACCCGCTCGATCAGCAGAGATTTCAGCATTGCGTGACCAGGCAAACAAACGCAAAGCTAATCTTGGGTCGGGGCGTTGCTTGCCTTTAACCAAATAACCAATTGGGATGTCGTGGTGGCTATAGATATGGTGACCAAACTCATGGCCCATAACAAACTGCAACTCTTTTGGCGTGAAGCCTTCAAGTAAAGAGGACGAGAACATTACATATAGTTTGCCTTCTTCAGGCTTAAAACACATGGCGTTAAATTGAGGACTATTGAATACATATAGCTCTAGCGGAATATCCATTGATAAGCGCTCGACGCACTCATCAGACAACTTATGAATATCAGGCGCCATCTTGCGACTTAATCTAACTGAGGTTGAGAGCAATTGCCGCCTAAGCCCAGTAGGACCATCTGCCTCACGTTTTTCTATCGCTTCGTTGACTTTAATAACATCACGCTCTGTTAGTAGAGCATCGCTTTGTTCTTTATCGTTACGATAGCGTAGGTCGTCAGCGTGCATAAAATTATCCCGAATTTGAGCCGTTAGAATATTACAAATACGAGGATTTATTTTACGCTTAGTTCAACCGTTTGGACAGATAGTTTTGCTAAGGTGAAATTTGAGATGTTAAGTCAGAAGTGCTGCTTGGTATCAAGTAGTAATGCTCGCTCAAGTTCACGCAGTAATTGAGAAATATAGCCAAATTGCTCATCAAAGCTGGAGATTAGCTCGTTCAGGTGAGCATCATCCGCCCCTGCATGCAGTTGCTCCATAAACACGTCGCCCTGCTCAAACAATTGCTTAACGGGTCGCTCTAACTCCCTATAAGGCTGATATCCCTCCAACTGCTCTTTGCTATTAATCATCCAAGCACCAAAGCGTGAATGCTCCATGCTGTGATCGATATCAGCTTGCATCACTGACGGCAATAGATCGTTCATGTCGACCTTTCGGCAAAAAGCGGCATCGAGCAAACACTTACGAAAATACATCAGGTTGTAGACCGCTTGATGCACGCGCCCAATAGGAGAGCCTGCAAGATAAGGCTCCTCGGCAACAAACGCCAAATAGGTATCCAGCGCCATTGGCCGGGCAATAAAAAACCCTTGTGCTTCTTCACAACCATTTGCTGTTAAAAAATTATATGCGCCAGATGATTCAACACCTTCTGCAACGGATGTCATGCGCAGTTCACGCGCCATTGAAATGGATGACTTTACGACATTCAGATTTTGTAGCGATGTACCCATACGACGCACTACACCCTGGTCAAGCTTCAAAGATGTGAAGGGCAATTGGCTCAAGCGATCAATAGACGAATGACCTGTACCGAAATCATCCATTAATACTTTTATACCCATGTTTGCAAGTTGCTGCAGATCGTCATGGATACGTTCAAAGTTACCCATCGCAGCGCTTTCGGTTACTTCGATCTGTAAATCATTGGCGGTAATCGCACCCTGCTCCAAATATTGCCTGATAAGTTTGCTTATTGTGTGAGATTCAAGATCGTCAGGTGCTACGTTCATAGAAACAGCGAGGCCAGCTTTGGCAGTGTTAATTTTTCCGCAGGCTTTCACCGCCTTATCTAACAACTGGATGGTCAAGTCGTGTAACAAACCGGCGCGTTCAGCTAAGGGGATAAATAGATCAGGGGCGATGGCTTGTCGTTTGCCGTGATTCCATCTGACTAAGGCCTCTGCACCAACCAGCTTGCCGTGCAACAGGCTAACTTTAGGCTGGTAATAGAGCTCCAGCTCGTCGTCGGCAATCGCTTGCTCAAGCGCTTTTTCGGTTAGTTCGCTGGACATGTATGGCACTCAGTAAAACCTAATCAGTAAGGCGCTACTTGATAAAACTAGCGATAAAGCTAAATCCGAAGCTTACTTACCTAAGGCTTTTAGATAACGAGATTGCAAATTGCTACTAAGCTCTGATTTAACTGGCGGTGCAATAAACCATTCCATTTCTAAGTCACGCAACAGCTTCTTGCTATCAGCGATAGCGGAAGAAGTCATGCCATCGCGCAAATGCTCTAACTGGTAAGCCATGCGACGAGGTTTATCCTCGCTGGGCGTTTCGATATCAGCAGCGATTTCCATTTTGATCAGCAAATTGCGGCGAATCTCTTCCGATTTGGCGTAATCAAATTGCGATTTGGCCTCAATATGACCTAAAGCTTTATCTCGCCTCTTACGCAACTTAGCGGCAATCTCCTTAGCTAATGAAACTTCTGAGTTACTCCAGGCGTGATTTATATCCTCTATTGCGTTGTCAGTAGCATTTCCAGCCTCTACGAAAGCCTCGATTTGCTCACACAAACTCACCTGACGGAGCAGCTCCTCATGCTCAGCATGAGCCTTCTTGCGGGATTGATTAGCAGCGGCTTTGCCTACCGAATCAAGCGCACCCCGAAAATCTCTTAGTAAGAATTTCTTGTCTTTATCGGGAAACTCCTCCAAAGCATTAAATTCGGTGGTGAGCTCTTGCACCTTGTTGTCATCAGGGTTAGCTGTTTTTGACAAGGTACGCAGTTCCTTGATGATGTCCTTTGCACGAAAAACATGCCCCATACTGGCTTTGTATTTTTCTTGCTCGACAGCACGCTGCTGCTTGAAGATCACTCGGCAATAGCCGTTAAATTCTTCCCACAGAGTTTGATCTTCCGCTCGTCGCATTACACCAACTTGTTTCCAGCTGGCTTGCAGTTTTTTTACCTGATTGATGTTGTGTTGATTGACTTCACCTTCAGCAAGCGCCTTAGCTTTTTCCACCATCTCTTTTTTGAGCACGGCGTTAGCATCAAATTGCTCACCAAGCCGAGACTCAAATTTTTTCAAACAATCAGAAAACTGCTGCTCAAGCTTTTTATCAGGCTTACGATCAGTTACGCGATTTTGGCTCCAGTTACGTTTTGAGTTTGCAACCAAACGTGCGATCGCCTTCCAATCAGGTGCTTCCCAATCGGTCGCTTCAAACTCGGCATCCAACGCCTTACAAATATCACCTTTTGCGTCAATTTTTAGCTGACGCTCTTTCTGGCGCTCTTCAAAAAACGCTTTACAAGGCTCGTAAGCAGTATCACCAGCTGTTTTAAAACGCGCCCATAGTTCATTTGAAGCACGACTGATACCAAGTGTTTTCCAAGCCTCCTGTAGCCGCTTTACTTCCTTAGCCAAGGCAGGCGGTTTGAGTTCCTTAGCAGGCAAAGCTTCCATTTCTTCACAAACGAGAAGTAGTTTTGGCTTGGCTGCAAAGTCCTGCCAATCAGCCATCTCATCTAGTTGTTTCTCTGCTCGTTTGA
This sequence comes from uncultured Granulosicoccaceae bacterium, assembly GCA_937958675.1. GTDB lineage: Bacteria > Pseudomonadota > Gammaproteobacteria > Granulosicoccales > Granulosicoccaceae > Granulosicoccus. The sequence goes on along the minus strand of CALGND010000122.1, from coordinate 36,391 downwards.
GCTTGTCATTAAATTTATTGCGCTCTGCTGCCTCCATTGCACCAAGCTTCTTCTTGAGCCGCAGCATCATGCTGTTAGCTGGCCCCCATTTACCAGATGAGACCAAACCGCCTAAAGCGCCAAACTGCCGATGCGTAGCTTTAATACGGTCTTGCGACTCCTGACGAGCTTTATCAAGCCGAGATAATAGAAGGTGCTTATGCTCAGAAAACTCTTTTATATAAGCGGCGGAGTCCAAATCAACACGAATGAGCTTTTTATCAGGCGTTAGCAGAGTATCTACGCGTTTGATGCGCTCTTGAATCGCACCTGGTCTGGCTTTGTTGACATCAAACGGCGGATCAAATAACACCGTGATAGCAGCAGCATGCGATAAAAGCGCCTGGCCTTGCTCATCTGTTTGCGCGTGATTTGTCTTTACCTGTTCTAACTTACTTGGTAGCTCACTTAGTGAACTACTCGCAAGATCACCCCAAATTGCAAGCGCCTTCTCGCTACCTACATCATCAGTATTGGCCGTAGAAGAAGTACTAGTATTAGCACTGCCGGTTTGACCTGCAGTAGTTGCTGGAGGCGAAACTGATATAGGAGTTGAAGTGGACGCTTTAGCTGAGTGATCGGTTGTTTCGTTGCTTGGCGGAACGGAGATTGCTGCGCTTGCCTTTTTCTCATGCTCATCAAGCAATGTTTGCACAACCATTTTAGCCTCATCAAACTCACTAGCAACGCTAACGGTGTGAGCCTGATCAGCGTTAATCCACTTATCGATTAATGCTTGAAATTTGCCAGCATGCTGCGGCGACCACACAGTGCTTGCTAGGGCTTTCATTGCGGCAACCGTAGTTTTAATCTCATCGAATGATTTTTGTTCGGCAGCTTCAGCGGCGACTTTTTCATCTAGCTTAGCTTGCAATAATTTGGCAACGACTTTATCGCGTGTCTTGCACAAGTTAACGCCTTCTTTCCAAGCTGCTTCATTAGATAATTTCTCTGCAGCTTCCAAACGTGTTTCGTGATATTTGGCATCGCCAATAACACGCAGCAACAAAGGGTCTTCTGTAATTGATTTCATCACAAGTGCACGTTGTTCAGGCAAAGCACTGTGAGATGCAACCAATACATTAGTCACATCGTTTGTTGATTGCAACAGAGTAGCGAGACTATCTTCAGGCATACCCACTGACTCAAGCACTTGAATCAGTCGATCCTCAATAGCGCTAACAAGGTTAGGCTTAAACTGCCGACCGTTTAGATTTTCGAGCAGTACTTCAACGGAGCTAAGTTTTTGTAACGCAGCAGCTCTTACAGATTCATCAAGCTCCGTCCCGAGTAAATTACCTAGCGCACGTTGCTGTTCTTGGTCGGCGGCGTCCAGAGCTTCTATGGCCTGAATCCGTACTGCTGGATCCTTGTGTTCGAGACGATCTGATTTGAAGAAATTTTTCACACGCATTCGCGAGTTGGCTGCTTAGTAAACATTGTTGAGCCAGTATAACAATATGGGCGTGATAACCGCATTTTGGTTAAAAATATCAATAATACCAATAGGCTTCCAATCGCCGTGGAACCACCGCCACCGCCCACGACCACCGCAGTACTATCTGGATCGTTATCACCAGTCACTGCCTCATCTTGAGTTTCTGGAATGCTTTGCCCATCAAACGTAACATCCAACTGGTAGTCACCACGTTGACTGCCATCGATCGCGACAATCCAATGACTGGCAGCCGCAGTGGCGAACTGACAACGTTTTGTCGCACCGTTAACGACACTAGCTGAACAAACATCGTTCGCCCCCGTCGCATCGGCTCTCACAGATATATTTATTTCGTCCGCTTCGCTCGCTGCCGTCAACACAATATCCGTGGTGCCTGGCTCAGCAGCAATGCGGTATCTATCAGTAGCACCACGCTCAAGTGTATTAACTACTCGGCCACTGCCAGCAATTAACGGTGTACCCAGTTTGATAATAGATCCCTGCGATGGCACGCCTTGTTGATCCACAACAAACAATAGATAGTGGCCTGGGGGTGCCACATCTCTTGATTCTGGCAGGCTCACATTAAGGTTGCTGCCACTACGCCCAAACGAAAGCGGAACCAATCGTTGATCTTGGTTTTCTGAGTGAGTTGTTGAACCCAGCTTGATTAAATGCGCCCTGTCGATAGCAGCGGCATTTCCGACATTGACCACCATGGTATCGCTGTAGTCGATCTCGGCTGGCACATTATTAAGAGGCGGTCTTGTCGCTAAGGTATTATTACTGTCATACAAATAGGGAGGCGTAAAAATTTCAGCGTTGCGTTCCTCATAACCCACTGCATAGCAGTCTCCACATATGCCACCACCTGCAGAGAGCACAGTGCCATCAGGCATTAACAATGCGATAGAATGATATTGCCGATCACGTTGCATTGGGTTAAGCAATCGCCATTGGCTGGTAGCTGGGTCCCATAGCTCTGGCTGAAGAGCTGGCGCTTCTAAGCTGATGAATTCAGTGCCGTCAGTATTACCACCGGTTGCTAGCACAGAACCATCAGCAAGAATTGTTAGATTATGTTGGCGACGCCCAACATTTAGATTGCCGGCATTACTCGCCTGCTCCGTTGCTGTATCAATCACTACCGAGGTCGCCAAAGATTGGCCACCGCCGGCGACAAGTATCTTACCGATATCGTACATCGCGTAACTACCATAATCACGAGAGGTTACGTCATCCCGCTCCGATATATTAGACCAAGATCCTTGTCCCTCGGTATCGATCATGGCAAGCAAGTTTTGTGGTCCGAAAGACATCACACCGCCTTCAGGCGTGGCTTGCAACCATTGATAGTCACCTTCAAATTCAAAAGGTGTAGTGAGCTGAAGGGGCCGCCAGTTCTGATCAAATTGAAAAACCTCACCGCTAGGGTCAGGCGAGTAGGTACCACCAAAGGTAAACATCTCTCCGTTGGCTAGCGCTGCGACTGACGAATACCAGCGCGGCGCATTCATATTGGTAGTGCGATGCCATGTGTTAGTAACCGGGTTGTAGATATTGCTATTTGACAGAGGCCCGTTAGCGCCTGCCTTACCACCATCACCGCCGGCAAACAAAATCCGGCCATCCCATAAGTGAGCCGAGCCTGCGCAGAAAAGATCTGTATCAGTATCGTTATTAGTAGCAGTGTGAGTATCTTGGATCGGATCCCAAAGCGTTACTCGAGTGGTGAAGTTATCGGTGGTGTGCGGGTCATCATCGGAATCATCGGGAGTGGCATCCCATGCCAGCACCTTGCCGTTGGCAAGTAAGGCCGCATGAACCGCCACAAGTGGCCAATCATAAACGGCCGACCAAGTACCACCCAAGGCAGGCAACACGTCTGGTTGTGGCGCTGATTGTAAAATCGGTAGCGCGCGGGTTTGCGCAACAGGTGCTGGAGGCAGCTCGGCTTGGTGTTGTTCGTTACCATGCGCATGCGCAAGATTTGCCGTTAACAATCCTATCGGCACCTCTACTAACACTGCCAATACACAAGCCCAGGTACTAGATTTGAGTTTATACGCTTTAGACACCTTGGCCACTTTAAACATTATTAAATACTGCGCTAATTGAGAATATTGATATGGAGAAAATCACTCTAACGATTACCTTCAAAGTGACAACACGAAGACAAACAAAACATCATCGAGAACATAACCACTATAAGATGTAACACACGGTATTGTGCCAGTTCCAGTGAGCCAATAGCGATGTGCTTTTCGCGGAAACTGTGAACCACAACACATGTCAGGCAATACCCAACCATGGACATGGAGAATCACCGTTTAGCGCCATTTGGTCAAGGCACCTCGGTTTCAATTAACACTCTTTTTTATTCCCAATGAGTTTTCAAAATGAGCATCTGCGCTCAATCCGGACAACGCACTAGCCATTCGCAGCCAACCGTAAAGGAATTACTAGTTAGCGACACGCAAATTGGCCGATAAGGTAACCATATTAATAGGCCGAATTGATCCATGAACCAACCAGTTTTACGCGCGGAAATCAGCCAGCTGGCAGAATTGTCCAACGTAGTGGCTCAGCTTGAAACCATCTTATTAGGCAAACGCCAGCAGATTGAACTGGCTGTTGCCTGTTTAATAGCAAACGGTCATTTGTTAATCGAAGATGTACCAGGGGTTGGCAAAACCACTCTTGCACAAGGCTTAAGCGCAACACTGGGCTTACCATGGAACAGGTTACAGTTCACCAGTGATTTGCTACCCGCTGACGTCATTGGTGTATCGGTATTTAACACCAGTACGCACAGCTTCGACTTTAAGCAAGGCCCTGTATTTACATCCGTTTTACTTGCTGATGAAATAAACCGTGCTCCACCCAAAGCCCAAAGCGCATTATTAGAGGCCATGGAAGAACGACAAGTTTCGTTAGATGGAGAAACGTATAAACTGGATGATGAATTTTTTGTTATTGCGACACAAAACCCAACTGATCAATTAGGTGCATACCCACTACCTGAATCTCAGTTAGATCGATTTCTGGTCAGCATCGCTTTGGGTTATCCAGACAGTGATGAAGAACGTACCTTGCTTAAATCAGGCGATAGACGCCAATCGATTCAATCGCTTGAACCAGTAGCAGGACCACTACAAATCAAGCATTGGTCGCAAGCGGCAGCGCGTTTACACGTTTCTGACACGGTTATAGATTACATCCAAGCACTACTCAATGAATCCCGGCTTGGCGACAATGGCTTAAGCCCGCGCGCTGGCTTGAGTCTAGTTAGATTGTGCAAAGCTTTTGCTTATCTGAACGGACAAGACCATGTTACCGCTGATGACGTGCAGCACGTATTTCCAGCGCTAGCAGGGCACCGATTAACCGGGCAGGTGAAATCAGGTGCAATAGCGGCTCAAGCACTGCTCAACAATGTTACTGCTCCTTAATTTTTTAGCCAATATGCGCTTTAATTTTCAGCTAAAGATATCGCCAATATAGGCACTATGAAATTAAGCAAAAAATTTAAACAACGGCTATTCAGGACCCGACCTGAAGACGCACTACCGCTTACTATTCACCATAAGCGCATCTATATACTCCCAAGTAAACGCGGCTGGGTATTTCTAGCATCCTTATTGTTAATGTTGGTTTCATCAATCAACTACGCATTGAGCTTAGGTTATGCATTAAGCTTTTTATTAACCGGCCTATTTGCGGCAACCTTATTAGAAACCTATAAAAACCTTGCCGGTGTCACTATCGAATCAGTTAACGGGAAAAATGTTTTCGCCGGTGAGCAAGCAGAATTTACCATTGGGCTAAGTAGCGGTACTGATATCAAACGTCACGATATTGAGATCATGACCACTGATGCAAGCAATATATGCACGATCAGCCCTGATTCGCAAACACACTGTACTTTGACTATAGCCACTAAAAAGCGTGGCGAAATCAAACTTGGCAGACTCACTTTAAAAAGTCGCTACCCCTTGGGCTTATGGTATACATGGTGCTATTTGCATTCCCCTACTGCGATTATCGCCTACCCTACGCCAGAGGCTAACCCACCGCCCCTTCCATTGCTCTCAACCGATTCAGACGGAGACAAAGCTAAGCAAGATCGATCCGGAGATGTTGCTGGGCTACGTGAATATCAACCAGGGGATACTCCCTCGCATATCGCGTGGAAGTCGCTAGCACGCGGTCAAGGCCTACAAGTCAAAACATTCGAAAATGAGCAGCAAGGTGGTGAAGTTATGCTAACGCAACACGCCACCAAACATCACGAGCTTGAGGCGCAACTTTCAAGACTGAGCGCTTGGGTTATCGCCGCTGAACGAAATCAAAGCCAATATGCACTAACGCTCAACGACAATCAACTCCCGCTCGATAGCGGTACCGCTCACAAGAATCTAGCGCTGGAATCATTAGCGCTACACGGCCTTGTTCGATGATAGGCTTTCTCAGCAAGAAACAAATAAAAACTAGAACCGAACTCCGCGCTCGCTCCTTTGACGCAATGGCTGTGATGATTCTGTTAGCACAGCTGCCACATGTATTTCATCTACCAATATGGATCAGCGTATTTGGAGCTGGTGTAGTGGCGATAAAATGGTGGAATGTTCATCATCCAAACAACCTAAAACTCAATTGGGTTTTATCATCGCGTGCCGCCGTTGTTTTGGGACTACTTGGCGGTGTATTGATAAAGCTACACTTCGGTTACTTTATCGGTCGCGACCCCTGTGTTGCCTTTCTATTTTTATTGTTAGGGTGCAAATTTGCCGAAGCTCGCAGACAATCAGATGCCACCACGCTAATGTGCCTTAGTGGTTTTCTGCTGCTGACCCAGTATTTGTATTCACAAAGTATCTTATCTGCATTACTGACTATTCCCGCGGTGATGTCGCTTGGGGTAGCGCTGAGCATACTAAACGAACATTCAACTCGCTCGCTTTCTAACCATGCACGCTTAGTAGGCAGGCTACTCATCCAAGGCGCACCCATAGCGGCTCTTTTGTTCATTGTATTCCCTCGGCTACCCGGTCCGCTATGGTCACTGCCGGAAGATGCAACGGCCACTACAGGATTAAGCGATAGCATGTCGCCAGGAGAGATAGGCAATCTCTCACAATCTGACGAAGTTGCTTTTAGAGTCGATTTCGAGGGCACCCCACCCGATGCGCGTGATCTGTATTGGCGCGGCCCGGTAATGAGTAATTTTGATGGGAGCAACTGGAGCATTAATAAGTTGCAAGCAGATGGGGCAATCGAAACAAGCAACACAACTGCGGATCTAGGGAACGACAACAGTAAGTCGATCTCCTACACTGTCACACTACAACCTCACAATAAAAAGTGGCTATTTGCATTAGAACAAGCATCATCACTACCCAGCACTGGAGAATCAAACGCGGGTAAATTCAGTCTCAATCCAGAGATTCGCGCCGACAAACAAATATTAAGCAACAAACCCATCACGAATATTGTGCAGTATAAGCAATCTTCATTAATGCTTGATCGCTATACACCGTCAACTAGGCCCAGCGCAATTGATTTGATTTTGACGGGCAAAAATTCTAGAACAGCCGCGTTTGCTGACAAACTCTTTAGCAAGCATGAAACGCCAATGGCCTTTGCTATGGCTGTATTGAGTTGGTTTAACACACAACCCTACAGTTACACTTTACAACCCACCTTATTGGGCGATAGTCCGATTGATGAATTTATGTTTGATACCCAAAACGGATTTTGTGGACATTACGCATCAGCCTTTGTTGTCATGATGCGAGCAGTAGGTATACCAGCCCGAATCGTCACTGGCTATCAAGGTGGTGAAATGAATGATGACTACATGATAGTTAGGCAATCAGAAGCCCATGCCTGGGCTGAAGTATTTATTGACGGACAATGGATTCGGTTTGATCCTACCGCAGCCGTTGCTCCCTCACGCGTAGATTATGGCTTAGCTGCGTCACTACCTGAGGGCGAGCCCGTACCTAGATTAGCCAGGGCTGGAAATGGCTGGATAAAGCGGGCAAGCTTGCGCTGGGATAGAGTCAATCATGGCTGGCAACGCATGGTCGTCGATTTCAACAACGAATCACAATCCAAGTTTTGGAAAAAGCTTGGCGCGCCAAATCCGCAACTTTGGCAGATAACTATTGCACTGTTAGCGCTAGCAGCGGCTTGGTGCATGTGGGTATTGCGACCAAGTCGCTCAGCTATGGCGCCCGTCACCGAAGACCAGAAGTTCTGGCGAGCATACAGCCAATATTTGGATAAGCTTGGTGTCAGTCGCCTACCTGCCGAAACGGGCGCGCAACTCACCAAAAGGGCGAGCATTGAGCTAAGCGAACATTCTGAGCTAATCGCAAGGATTGGCCTTGCATTTAGCAAAATCAAATTTGAACCGATATCCAACAAGCGCAAGAGTGCCATTCGCGTACAACTTAAACGCGATCTCAAAAAACTAGCGTCCATTGCTAGGCGAGCCAAGACTCAACAAATCGCTCTACAAACTCTACAAGGCAAATCCTCCGCCACTAGCTGACGCACAGCCAAAATAGGGGGTACACGATTGCCCGCTATAACGCTATTTTCTGGATAGTCCATAGTCAATTACCTGTTACTCTACCGGTATGCATTACGCCAACCCATCTTTGGATAGAGCAGATCATCTGCGTAAGGACGACGCCACGCTTGAGCGGATGTTCAATGACTCCCAAACTCGGTTTTTTCCAGTGTACCGAGGCGATTCATTGATCCAATCCACCCAACCCGCGCCTGCAGCTGTCGCGATTAACAAACCAAACGATTTGCCTATTTCTAAGGCCATCTTTTTAGGCCTAGACAACACCATCGCCTGCTTTGCCTTCAGTTGCTCTGAATACACAAATGAGCAACGTCAACACATTTTCGATCAAGCACCTGACAACACTGATTTTATCAGCCTACGAACTATTGGCCCTTTGTTAAATAATCATGAGGGCTCGATACTGGCTTACGCCAAAGCGCTAACAGGCTGGCACGATACGATAAAATTTTGCGAGCTCTGCGGATCCTGCTTAACTACCACCGGCGGGGGGCATGTAAAGAAGTGCATAAACTCGGACTGCGCTCACTTACAATTTCCAAGAACAGACCCGGCAGTAATTATGTTGGTTGAGCGCGCCGCTACCGCTGATGCGCCTGCTATGTGCTTACTGGGGCGCAATAGACAGTGGCCTGACGGCGTGTTTTCGACATTGGCAGGCTTTGTTGAACCGGGCGAAAGCCTTGAGCATGCAGTCATGCGAGAAGTGTACGAAGAGTCCCGCATTAAAACCAGTAATGTGCGCTACCTAGGATCACAACCGTGGCCTTTCCCACGATCCATCATGCTTGGTTTTATCGCTACTGCCGATTCCACAGATATCCAAATCGATCCACACGAATTAGAAGAAGCACATTGGTTTAGCGCTGAGCAATTAAAAGATTTTGGCACCTGGGGGGATGAAGACGAAGGCCCAAAACTGCCACGCAGTGATTCGATCGCGCACTACCTGATCAACTATTGGCTAGAAACGCCTAGCAATATGAGTAACGACCCAGAGTAGCGACATGATAACAACATGGGTAACGACCATCATAAGCCCTACCAAAGGTCGGGTAGTGGCGTTGTATCTCCTGAAGTCGGCAGCTCAAGTTCAAGCGTCTTTTGTTTAATATTTTCTACACGATCGCTATCCAAAGGGTGTGTGCTACTAAATCGTGAAAACCAGTCTGGCTTTGAAGATTCCTTCCGTTTTTCATCGATGTGTTTAAACAAACTATCAGCACCGACAGTATGCCCGTAGAGCTTGCTTACAGCCAGTATTGCGGCGTCATCAGCGTTGTTTTCCATTTTCCGAGTGAACTGCACAGCAGTTAAGCCACCAGCACCGTTAATAAAAGAGCCAGCGTATTCGCTACCACTACTGCCAAACACTGTCGACAAGGCAATGGCCGAGGCGACACCACCACCTAAGCCTGCTACTGGATCTCGATGAGAAACATGCGCCATTTCGTGCGCCATGACCATAGCCAAAGCATTCTCATTGGGTAGCGCTTTTAGCAGGCCTTTATAGAAAACGATATTGCCGCCAATAGTGGCATAGGCATTGAACACATCCTCTGGTTCGTAATGAACTGTGTATGACACTTCATCTGGATTGGGCAAATGCACAGCGATGCGCGCAGAGAGCTCACTGAGGTATTCGCGAATGTCTTGATCGGACCCTGAGCTACCAAAATCAACATCGATTTTTTCCATTATCGCCTCTTCATAACGAAACGGAATTTTTTTGGCCAACCAAGCGCCACTCAAATATAAAACGAATATTGATACCGTTAACAGCAACAACGTGGATATGACCAGCTGTAAAAAGGTTTTTACCGGGCTACCCTTGGATACGTTTATGCCCTCTTCAGGTTGTCGATTTTCGTATTTCATCAAGCCGGCGTAGCAACATTCATATCTGTGACATTGGGTGCGCTGGCTATATCGACCACGTTAGTGGGTATCAATGCAGTGCCATAAGCCAACACCTCTATCGCACCAGTGCGCCCTGCGGCTATTTGTGAAGTTTCCATTTTAATATTGAACACCATGTCCGCACCTGCACTCTTGGCTTCGGCTTTCATGCGCAGGATGGATTCTCGTCTTGCTCGATCAATCAGTGCTTCAAATGGTTTTACTTCACCGCCAAAAATATTGATCATCGCAGCGGTAATCGATTTAAAGTAGTCTGAACTCACGACAGTGCTGCCTGCAACTAGCTGCTGCTCATACGCTGTATCGGTAGGGGGGAAGCGGCTCGCAATCGCAGGCAAGGCATTAAATTCAAGCTCGCGCTCTATGATGCTTTTGTAGTGACGCTGCTCAGCTCGTCTACCAAAAAACCAACCACAAAACAGCAAACCCAGAAATAGGAGTAGATTATTCATCGACAAGCGCCACGGCCGTGCCATAGACATAAATTTCGGCAGCGCCCGCCGCAATGCTTGAGGTACTAAACCGAATATTAAGCACAGCATTGGCACCAATACTCTTTGCTTGCTCTGTCATTCTCTGCGTGGCTTGCTCTCGAGAATCGTGAAGCAGTTCAGTGTAGGCAGTAAGCTCACCACCAAAGATATTCTTTATACCGGATAAAAAGTCACGTCCAGCATGCTTAGAGCGCACAGAACTCCCCTGAACCAGCCCTAAATGTTTCTCGACCCGTTTCCCAGGCAGTATTTCAAGATTTGACAGCAGCATCGTCGACTCCATTATTAGTTTTATTAGTGTAGCTGGAACATAGCCCCCTAACCAACGATACAATAGTTAAATGAATCTTCCCTGCATTGTCACAGCGCTTCCAGCCGAATCACGGCCATTTTTTGAGCACTTCAAACTGCAAGGCAGGGAGCTTAACGGTTTGCAGCTCTATTCCTGCGAACGTTGCCTACTCCTGCAAACCGGTGTGGGCAAACTGGCAGCCGCCAGTAAAATGGCCGCCCTACTACAAGAATGCCCCGATATCACTGGTGTTGTTAATATTGGCATCGCTGGCGCAGATGCACCAATAGGCACACAACTCGTGGCTGGATGTGTAGAAGACGCTGGTTCTGGCAAACGATGGTTTCCACATCTTCCGCCTCTACGCGCCCTGCCCGACTTGAAATCAGTCGTCGTTCAAACCCATGACAAACCAGAAACTCAATATAAAAATGGAATTGCATTTGATATGGAAGCTGCTGGGATATTCAGCGCAGCTCGGGGCAAGCTGGATAGTTCATCGGTTCAGTGCATCAAGGTGGTATCCGATAATCATTCGAGCCTAGTTAGTGCCATAGACAAATCACAAGTGTTTAACTGGATGGCAAGCTGTATCCCTGTGGTTGATATTATGATTGACTTGATGGCGGACCCAATACGAGATCAGGTACGCCAAGTGGACGAATTCACTGAATCCGCTGCACAAAAGGTGCACTTTACCGTCACGCAATTGCATCAGCTACATCGAATGACAACACAACACTTAACCTTGTGCAGCTCTCTACCTACTCTATATGGTTCTGATGCCAAAAGCATATTGCAGCGTTTAAAAGATGAGCTTGCCGCTACACCTTTAAGCTACACCAACCCAATGGTTAAAGACGCGTAGCCCGAATGGACACCATTTACATAGAAGAACAAATTAGCGAACATCCTCGCACCTTAGCAATTTTAAAACGCTACCCTAAGGCTCGTTTAGTATCGATTGATCGCTACAACGAAGTGTTTAACAACGCATCGCAAAATTTTAGAAAGCAAAAACAAAACCCGGCACTGATATTAGCCAAGAAAGAAGGCGAGCGCGTTTTACCCACACCTGATCAATACCATATTGGCGGGCAGCACAACTACTACTTTTCACATATGCTCAATTGTATTTACGATTGCCGCTATTGTTTTTTGCAAGGGATGTATCGGTCAGCAAATTATGTCGTGTTTGTTAATTACGAGGATTTTTTTGCTGATATAGAAACAATCACTGCGCAACACAAAAAACCAAGCTGGTATTTCTCTGGTTATGACTGTGATTCTCTAGCACTAGAGCCAATCACACAATTTGTAGAACAGTGCCTGGACGCGTTTAGTGAAATACCACAAGCCTGGCTCGAGCTACGCACCAAAAGCACTCAGATAAGACCACTTCTCAACCGAGAAGCCATAGATAACTGTGTAGTTGCCTTTAGTCTATCCCCCGAAGAGATTGTGCAGGCCGAGGAACACAAAACGGCATCGTTAGAAAAACGTATTAATGCGCTACAGCAGCTACAAGCCCATGGCTGGAAAATAGGCCTACGCTTCGACCCCTTAATCCAAGCCAGCGAGTTTGAAAGATTATATGGCCGCATGTTTGAGCAGGTATTATCCGCAATTGATATTGAAGCAGTTCACTCGGTTAGCTTAGGTCCGTTTCGCCTGCCTAGAGATTTTCATAAGAAAATGATCAAACTTTACCCTGATTCAAAATTGCTATCAGCACAACTTGAATATAATGGCACGCACGTGTCATATCCTGAAAGCACAGAAAAGGCGATGATTGATTGGTGTGAAGCCACACTACTAAGTCGCATAAGCTCAGAACAGTACTTTCCTTGCGTTAGCAGCTAATCCACTACCTTTAACGGAACCCTTATGCGTCACGTACTAGTAACCGGAAGCAGCCGAGGCATTGGTCGCGCTATTGTTAAATCCTTACTAGGTGCTGGATACGGTGTTACCGGCATCGCTCGATCAAATGACGATCCCATCGAAGGCATGCAGTTTTATCACGCTGACCTAAACGATATCGAAACCACAGCAAGGTTAATTGGCAAGCTTTGCAAATCGGAAAATATATCTGCGGTTGTTTGCAATGCAGGCACCGGTAAATTCGGCTCACTCGAAACACACTCTCCAGCGCAAATATCCCAGCATTTACAACTCAACTTGTGCAGCCCGTTAGTGGTAGCACAAGCAGCATTACCACTAATAAAAAAACACGCCCGCAGTGATTTAATTTTTATGGGCTCTGAATCGAGTATGCAAGGTGGTCGTTATGGCAGCCTTTATAGCGCAGCAAAATTTGGCCTACGCGGCGCAGCACAATCACTAAAACATGAGTGCGCATCAGCAAATTGTCACGTAGGCATTGTGCAACCCGGAATGGTGCGTACTAGCTTTTTTGACGAGCTCGACTTTGAACCTGGCGCATCAGATGATAACGCCATACATCCAGATGAAGTCGCTAGAGCCGTGATATCCATGCTAGAAGCTAGCGACAACGTGGTGATAGACGAAATCGTATTAAATCCAATCAAACGAGTGGTGAATAAAAAGTAAGTTACTGTGCGCCTACAATTTACTTAGGGCGAGCTACTGTAATAGTTTCCCCTGCCGTAACGTATTCACCACCACCCAGCCTACCAAGTGCATCCACAGCCTCAGCGTTGATCTTTAGCCTGCCCTTAGCGTCGGTTTCAACAACTGCATCATCGATATACAAAGAAATAAGTTTGGCAAACACAATCGCCTGACTGTTGATCATATGGATGGTATCGAGCTCACAGGCGTAAGCCAAACGACAGTCAGCCAAGCGTGGCACCGCGAAACCTTCAATCGGCTCAACGGAAAGCTTCAATTCTTCCACTTCAGACACCCCTGGTGCCATAGTGGCAGATGATGCTGTCAGCGGCTCAGCCATTTCTTTGTGAGCAATATTGACCACAAAATGCTTGCGCTCTTCGATATTGATTCGCGTGTCCTTTTTTTCACCAGTCGGCTGTAAGCCGATGGATACCATTATCATCGGTGGATCGCTACTTAATGCATTGAAGTATGAGAACGGTGCAAGGTTTAAGCTACCATCAGCATTTTCACTGCTTAGCCAGGCTATCGGCCGGGGAATAATGCTTTGTGTCATTAGTGCGTAGTTTTGCACCGGAGTTAGCGTTGATAAATCGACCTGCACGGCTTAAGCCCTCTGTTTATTTGTATTATTAACAACCATTGTGACCATAGAATAACGCTTTATGGCTACACAGCGCCTATACTTTACAGGCATATGAACAAACACTCCTCACAAACCGGTATCGATGAGGGCCTGCACCGGAATTCGGACATGCCCCTCGACCAAAATATCTCTAACACCGGTGCCGATGCCACAAAGAACTTACGCAAGGCAGCTGTATTAATACCATTGGTGCAAGTTGAAAACGAATGGCATATTTTATTTATCCGAAGAGCCGACAACAAACGCGATAGACATAGCGGCCAGGTAGCATTCCCTGGCGGAGCAATGGATGCAGCCGACAACAAGAGTGCATTAACTACGGCATTGCGTGAGACTTTTGAAGAGATCGGCATTGCCAAGGAACTGATTCAACCGCTACAAGAGTTGCAAGCCTACTTCACCATAAGTCACTACAAGGTTGTACCAGTGGTGGGCATCATCAGTTGGCCTGCCAAGCTAACCCTGCAAAAAGAAGAAGTCTCACGAGCATTTACTATTCCACTAGATTGGCTGCGCGACAGAAGCAATTTTTCCCTTCGTCCACGAAGTGAAGTGGATAACAACGCTAGAAAGTCAGACGACCCAACCCCACCACACCCCATCGTGGTGTATCAAAAATATGATGACGAAGTATTATGGGGAGCCACAGCACGCATGACGCTCAATTTTTTACAAGCCTTAGATGATGGCACGTTAGTACTACCAGCTATTGAGCACAATTGAAGTAGGTACTCGCTGACGCAACAGCGCCGACACTAAGATTTCAGCGGCACGGATGCCGCTGCGAAGCCCCCACGGACGGGTTTATAAGCGTTCTTAGTGGCGGCGTTGTTGTGGCAGCGAGTACCGGATGTCTTGAATCGAAGTATACCGGCGGTACTTTATCGCAGCGAGCACTCACTGCGCAAAAACTAATCACAGCGTCTTTATCGCAGCTTCCATACGATCAATAACCTTATTCAAAGCATCAAGCGAGCAAGCAAAATTAAGCCGTAAAAATTGCGCCTGGCCAAATTGCTCACCACTAGACAACCCTACACCGTGTTTTTCAAAGAAACCCTGAGTATCATCCATCGCCAGCTCGCTAGCATCAATCCACGCAAGATAAGTCGCCTGAATGGGCTGCAACTTGAGCCCCGGCAAACGTGTCATTGCATCCGACAAAGCTTGATAGTTGTCTGCAAGGTACGTTAACAACTCCTGTCGCCATGGCTCACCCTCTCGGTAGGCAGCTTCAGTGGCCGTGTACGCCAGCGGTGGTACGCCTGGCACGATCGCATGCGCAGCCTTTACAAACTGCTGCCGTCGCTCCTTATTGCTAATTATGGCAAAGGAGCAATTTAACCCCGCGATATTCCAAGTTTTGCTGCCACTCATGATGGTTACAATGTTGTCCGCATACTCTGGGCATGCCACGGCAGTGGGAATATGTTTAACGCTTCTATCAATCACTAAATCGCAATGTATCTCGTCAGAGATCATTGTCATATTATGTTCGGCGCACATCTTTGCAACCTGCTGCAACTCACTTTTTTTAAACACAGTGCCAGTCGGGTTGTGAGGCGAACACATCATTAACATCGTCATCTTGGCGTGACAAGCCGCCTGCATTGCCTCGATGTTGTAAGTCCAACGATTATCTTCTTTATGCAACGGTACTTTAACAAGTTGCTGCCGTTTATCTTCGTGCGAATTATAAAAATGGTGATAGATCGGGGGGTTAACCATGATGTCATCGCCGTCTTCACAATAGGCCCGACACGCGACGGCCAAACCCGTTACCACTCCTGGCAAATAGACCAACCAATCTGGCTGTACTTTCCATCCATAGTGTTCGTCGAGGAAAGCAATTATGGCTTGATCAAGACCTTTTGGAGCAACGGTATAGCCGTATACCGGATGCTCAATTCGCTTCTTGATGGCATCCTGGATAGGTTTAGCAACCTCGAAATCCATATCAGCGACCCACATTGGCAGAATGTCCGTATCAAGGTAACGGTCCCATTTGAGACTACCGGTTGCTTTGCGTGAAATCTGATCATCAAATGACATGGTTGCTGCCTACGCCTTATCGTCAAAAATGTGTGAACATTTTTTGTAAACTATGATTATGAACTATGAATTACGGTTAATGTCGCACTCTTCGACTGATACAATAGTCGATACTCAGCTCCGGGCTGATTATAACCCCATAAACACGACAACAATTAAGAGGAATTCCCTATGTCAGTAGCTAAGGTTACCGAAATCATCGCGTCTTCAAGCAAGAGTTTTGACGATGCAGTTAGTGAAGGCGTTACACGTGCCAACAAAACACTCAATGATATCAAAAGTGTTTGGGTGAAAGAACAAAAAGCGATGGTCAGTGATGGCAAAATCACTGAATACCGAGTGACTATGAAAGTATCGTTTGTTTTAAAAGACTAAGCCTAAATCCAACTTTACACAGCCACCTTTATCTTGCATTGCATAGGCAGATAAGCGTGGCTGTATTTCGGCCCATGTCTTATGGGCGGAATAGACGCCCATAAAAAAAGCGGCCTTTACGCCGCTTTCTCTAAACACTTAGTTGGCAGGCACTCTACTACCAACAACCATCAACACCTGCAGACCCACTAGCGCCTTTTAAACCAGTAGAATCCAACGTAAAATTGCCACAATAGGTGTCATTCTCTTGAGCTTTTCCCGCAACCGCAGTTGCAGTTAATGTAAAGCTGGTAGCTACAGCATTGGCAATCGACACATTATAAAAGCCATCAGGTGAGTCAACCGTAACATCGCCGTAGCCTAGCTCTTGCATGTCTGTTGCATACACGTTGTTATCGCTAAAGTAGCGAACTTGCTCACCAGCAACCTCTTGTAAGAAGGCTTTTGCATCCAAGCGGCGAGTTTGATCCATGTATTTTGAATAGCTCGGTATTGCCACACCGACCAAAACTCCTACAATCACAACGGCAATCAGGAGCTCTATAAGTGTAAAACCTTGCTGCTTGTTCTTAACAGTTGTCATTTTTGCAGACATCATTTTCATCACCTTTCCTTTAAAGTCCACGTATGACGCAGTTACCAGTGCGGCCTGACTTGGGCCGAACTAATCTGCCACGTTGTAAATGATCTGATTTAGACCTACTATTATCAATACTCGCTTCACCATTAATATCAAACAACAAGCCAACCATTTGTAGCTTTGACTCATCTGCACTTAGGCTACTGCCTTCAGGCAAAGCAGATTCGCCGCAATATTGGATGCTAACTTCAGCTGCAATATCAACAACCTTTTTGGTTCCTACTATTTGATCGTAGTTATCAGACAATTGTGGACTTAAATCAGTACGCTCTACTTCAACTGGATTGTTATACGGAGTTTCTGGAAACTGCTCAACAGCGTTCATCATTGCGCTCGCATTCCAAACCGTGCTGATGGCTGACTCAGCCGCTTCGAAAGTGATCGCTTTTTGCTGAGCATTACTAGTAATTTGTTCGTTCAGGCGAGTACCGCTTAGTGTTGACACACCAAGGATGGTCATAGCGACTAATAACAATAAGCTAATAGCCAAGGCTACGCCCTGCTGCTTTTTCGCATGAGCCATCTGCAAAGCGTTGGATGCAATCATTTTTTTGTACATGACTTAGCGCCTATTACGTAATTTGACAGTGCTAGTGAATACGGAGCGGGCTACACGATCAGTTCTAGGCTCTTCTCTATCTAGCACCGTGTATGTCTCCGTTACATCACGAGTACGAATGGGGTTACCCGAATTAACTAACAATGCAAATCTTAAGCTAACTACTTCTCTAGCGTTAATTCCTGCATCGTACGGAATATAACGTTCTGGAATTGCATCATCGTCAGTGCTGATACCATATAAAACACGAAATTTTTCAACACCCTCAACCAGCGGCATTGCCGTGGCCCCTGCACTATTGCCTCTACAAACCAATTGGCTTTTAAGTGGGTCAGCGGGAGATGTATCTAATTCATATGTGTTGACCGCTATTCCACCGTTGGCCGCCGTTGAACCGCCATTACAATCAAAAGCCTGCTGAATTTGAACAACCACAATTGAATCATCGTCAGCTGATACGCCACTGGCTGCAATATCAAAAGGTTCAATTAGTTCATCCGCTGAATAACCAGCTAATCGAAAACCCCTTTGCAGAGTTGACACGCCGTAGCGTCCATTCTCCTGCATCTGCTGTAAACCATTACTGAATTGTGAAGAGCGATTAGAGCCGAGGTACATATTGAACAAACCACTGACTACAATAAGACCCAACACGAGGGATATCATTAGCTCAATTAACGACAAACCTTGTTGATTATGCCTATTAGGCTTTCCCTGCATACTCATGGCTGAAGCCTCACTTGCACAGACTTGTTATGCGTGTCGGTTTTATCATTCGATGTGCCACTACCTTCTAGCCAGGAGACAGTAATAATATGTGTAGAATCACCGTCGCATATGCCCGCAGGAGAGTTCACACACGCGACTGTTATTTGCCCACCCGGAAGGGCTGTGGTAACACCTTCACGCGCGTTATTAGAACCATCAATATCGCCACACGCAACAGTGAATAAGTCAAACTGGGCCAGTTCTTCAACTGAACATGATTCAGGATTTAAATTGTTGGGCGTAGCCTGGCATATCTTTGGAATAGTACCGCAGCCTAAACCTGCAGAAGAATCAAAACTCCCGTAGTAGGCGTTTTTAACCCCATCGCTGTTTATGCGCATTCTGGCGGAAACGTTTTCAGTAAACATCAGCGCCTTTGATCGATTAAAACCGCCAGTGCTGTGCTGCATACCAGTTAGTTGCAAACTGGCCATACCTAGAACACCGAACGAGACTACCACCAACGCAACTAACACTTCTATGATACCGACACCGCGCTGATCAGCATGTTTCTTAAAACCGTTTTGTATACTCTGCAGTTTAGTACTCATCACTGCTCCTCCGATATCACTCGCCCGTTGGCAGACACAATGACGTTCCGGCCTAAGCTACCACCGGCGTAAGTGATGCCTATCGTTCCCGAAACTGGTAAATCGGCACCGCTCACACTATTCCCTGATTCGTTAAAGTAGATTTGATTCGCAAACACAGCTGGGGGCGTAAAAGTGAAGCCATTTCCACGACTTTCAGCACGATGCAAAATCTCATCACCTGCATTGAAATTCCCATCGTTATTTTCGTCTGCATAGACAATCCAACCAGAGCTATAAGACGCGCCATCATTACACGCCGCATTAGCCGCCATCGAGTTAACACTAGGACAAAGCCCCGATCCCGTTATCCGCTTTACAGCTTCAGAGCGTGCTTTGTGCAAGGAAAAGATATAATCGTTAGTGGTGCTCGTTATCTTTGTGCGCTCCATGAACTTGCCGAATGATGGCAAGCCTATCGCGACAATTGTGCCCATAATAACCAACGTTATCATCAGCTCGATGAGCGTAAATCCAGATTGATGCAATTTTGACTGACGCATCTGCTTTCAATAATCCTTTATAAAGCCAAAGAAAATAGTCACAGCTTTTATCCAATGGAACCAATACACAGGTAGCGGCCAAATGGACACGAAAGTTAAAACCGGTAGTGGCGACAGGCAAAAAAAAAGCTGCCGGGTATACCTAGCAGCTCAATTTATAATGAGGCAGTTATCAATATTGGCAACCACCCCTATCAACATCGCTCTTCGAATCAATTGGGGAAGCTATCTAATTTGATTCAAGTCTCATTTCGCAACGTTATTTGTGTGGTGGTTCTCATAATCTTTAAGACTAGCGCATGGTGACCAGCTCTTCTGCACTGGTGGGATGAATTGCGACAGTGTCGTCAAAATCTCTTTTTGTGGCACCCATGCGAATCGCCACGGCAAAGCCCTGCATCATCTCATCTGCATCCAACCCAATAAGGTGGCAGCCCACTATTTTCTCATTTTCACCTTGCACGATAAGCTTCATGGCAGTTTTGGTTTTATGCTCAGTAAACGTGGCATACATTGGGGTAAAACTTGTGTTGTACACCTTGATATCATCACCATACTGCTCCCGTGCTTCAGCCTCGCTCAAACCAATCGTTCCAATTGGTGGATGACTAAATACCACCGTTGCAATATTGCTGTAATCAAGATGTCTGCCTTCTTGCTGATCGTAGATGCGATCAGCAAGACGACGGCCTGCTGCAACTGCTACGGGCGTAAGCTCTGCCTGGCCAGTAACATCGCCTATGGCAAAAATCGAAGGCACATTGGTTTGCTGAAACTTATCAACAGGAATGTAACCTCGATCGTTGTAGGTAACACCCGCCTTTTCAAGCCCAAGATCGGCCGTCAATGGCCTGCGACCAATCGCGAATATAATGGCATCAAAGGCACCTAAGCGTTGACCAGCTTCTCCTACAGTGAACAAACCTTCATCGGTTTTCTCAATGCTTGCAGCTGAAAAACCAGTTTCAATCTTGAGACCTTGATCCTGCATGCTTTGAGCGAGATGCTCATAGAGCATGTCATCAAACTGTCGTAAAAATCGATCGGTTCTAACGCCAAGCGTTACTTGCGAACCTAAGGCTTTGAGCATGCCAGCGAGCTCAACAGCGATGTAACCCGCACCCAGCACCAACACTCTCGCTGGTTGCTCGGTCATGTTAAAAAAATCATCTGAGGTTGATGCAAACTCAGCCCCGGGAATATCAGGCACAACCGGCTCACCGCCCGGCGCAAGGATAATCCGCTCAGCCGAATACTGCGTATCACCGACTTGGATAGTATTAGCATCGATTAAGCGAGCAAGACCATGAACGCTCTCGACCGAAGCGGTGCTCAAAGATCTAACGTAGTAATTGTTAATATTACTAATGTAATGCTCGCGTTTGGCGACAAACGTTGGCCAATCAAATTTGCTTGGCTCAACATCAAAGCCATATGACTTGGCGTCATGAATACCGTGCGCCATGTTAGCTGCATACCACATGGCTTTTTTAGGCACACAACCGCGGTTTACGCAGGTGCCACCCATTACAGGATCACGCTCAACTATCAAACACTTGGCCCCATAGGATGCTGCTCTATTGATTGCCGCCAATCCGCCGCTACCACCACCTACTGCGATGAGATCGTAATCGGGTGTTTTCATAATATTAATTCACCTATTAATTGTGCTTAGTTGATAGTTGCTGAGCCTTAGCTCGAAAATGCCATAGGCTGGCTTTACGAACAAAGGCTGCGTAACTGAAGCAAGCTGCATGTAAAGCCGCTACTATAACGCGATGCGGACCGTTTTACTGATCATGGTGAGCCAATTTTGTTCCCGGAAAAAATTCAGCATTACATAGCTATTACACGAATACAGCGGCCCATTGGGATACTGCTATTGATGTGGCCTATGCTGTGGGCGTTTTGGTTTGCGGCAGAAGGCATCCCTACACTCAGCGTTTTGCTTATATTTTTGCTCGGCACCGTGCTTACGCGCTCAGCTGGCTGTGTTATCAACGATTTTGCCGATCGTAAGATCGACGGCTCTGTGGAACGGACGAAAAATCGGCCGCTGGCCACCGGCGCCTTATCGCCAAAAGAGGCGCTAATTTTTGCAGCCGCGCTAATGCTACTGGCTTTTTGCTTAGTGCTGCTAACCAACAAACTCACCATCGTAATGTCGTTTGCGGCACTATTTCTAGCCACCCTATACCCCTTTACCAAACGCTTTACTCAACTACCTCAGTTATTCCTGGGCGCAGCGTTTGGTTTTGCTATCCCTATGGCCTACGCGGCTCAAACCGGGCACACTAATCAGCACACCTGGTGGTTGTATTTAGCGGGATTACTTTGGGCATTGGCTTACGACACCTATTACGCAATGGCTGACAAAAAAGACGATCTTAAGCTAGGCGTGAAGTCTGCGGCGATTCTATTTGGCAATGCCGATTTGTGGATTATTGGCTTGACGCAAAGTATTGTTCTAGGGATCGTCCTCATGGTTGGTTTGGATGCGCAACGTGGCTGGCCATTTTTTATTGGATTAATAACGGCAGCGGGTTTCGCGATATATCAATTGTTTATCACAAGAGACCGCCAAGCCGAAAAATGCTACGACGCATTTTTAAACAATAACTACTTAGGCATGGCCGTATTTATCGGTATAGCCGCCGATTATTTGATACGCGGCGTAACAATATGAACCGATCCCACATACCCGCATTGATCGAACGCTACAGCCTGGTGCTTGCAGCCAGTAACCAGACAAACAAAGCGTGGCTTGCAAACCTAAACAGCCTACGCCTTGCAGAATCCGCTTTTGTAAAAGAAACACTTATCAAGGACTACCCAGAGCACCCGCTGCAATTGTTAGTACTTGGGCCAACGCAAGCTGGCAAGAGCACACTGACTAATTTAATCCTTGATGCTCAGCCCGCTGGAATCAGCGCCCTAGCAGGATTTACCGTACACGCACAGGGGTTTGCATGCCATTGCAGCGAAGAGGAATTAGCGGCCGTTAGCGCTGCATTCAAGCCCATGCAGCGTATTGCAGCACAGGACATCACTACAGCCACACTGGATAGCTTTGTACTAGAAACAATAACACCAGGCAGCCAAGCACTTATCAATAAAGGTGTTGTGTGGGATTCACCGGATTTTGATTCTATTGAAGCGCTGGGTTATCGGCATGCGGTATTGCAAACAGCAGCCATGGCTGACATTATTGTTCTTACTGTTAGCAAGGATAAATACGCAGATAAAAGCGTTTGGGACATGCTCAGCTTACTAGCGCCTCTTGCTAAACCGATGCTAATTTGTATCAACAAGCTCGATGCATCAGACGAGCAAACCGTTATTGCCTCGTTTCAACAACGACATGAAGCACAGCTTAAAAAACCTGCACCAGACATTGTTGCAATTCCATTTATCAAAGAAGCCTCTGACCATACAATACAGTCTCGGATACCCACTACTGCACAAGCGCCTCTACAAAAAGCCATCAAACAATTATCAAATAACTTCGATCGAGCATCACAAGTTAGCGGCGCTCAACAATTACTCGACACTCACTGGCAAGACTGGGTGCAACCGATCGACCAAGAAAACCTTGCCAGAGCCGACTGGGATGCAGCGCTTGCCACAGCATTGGATAACGCCGTTAGTTTTTATCAACGCAGCTATCTAGACGACCCCAGTAAAAATGATACGTTTAATCGTGCACTGGCAGAGCTTCTCACACTACTTGAAATACCTGGTATCGCTGGCGCCTTATCTAAAACACGCGAGCTGGTTACCTGGCCTGCGCGTAAGCTGCTCGGATTTGGCAAAACAAAACTGCAAATCACTACAGAGGTCAGCTCAGTTGACCAAGAAAAATCCGTGCTTGAGCAGGCACATCAACAAATACAAAACGAACTACTCGGCCATGCCCTACTACAGCAACAAGACCAACCAGAGAATGCTATTTTTTGGCGAGCGGTAAGCCAAACCTTGCGTGATAACAAACAAGTGACAAGCGACAAGTACGATAGCGGCATTAACGCTTACCAAGAGGAGTTTGCGCCACGTATTGATGATGCGGCGAAGCGTTTGTACAGCAAGCTAGAACAACAGCCGGCCTTGCTCAACAGCTTACGCGCAGCCCGCGTTACTGCAGAGGCTGCCAGCGTGGCCCTAGCAGTAAAATCAGGCGGCCTTGCGCCTGCTGATCTACTGGTAGCGCCTGCAATGCTATCAGTGACCACGTTACTAACTGAAAGTGTTCTGGGTAAATATATGGACAACGTTAAAAAGGAATTGCGACTAGAACAACAAAGAATGGTAAAAACGCAATTACTGGAGGGCATCGTTGAAGCCAGTTTGCGTAGCAACAGTAGCAACATGAAAGACGACAGGCTATGGGGAGGTACCCTACCCACATAAGCTAAATGTAATGACTTAGCTATACCGTAAACAGCTCGCTCAGTTGCGCAAGTAAAGCCTTACCCAAATCACGTGTATCGTGTATCGATACAGCATTTTTATAGTAATGCGATACATCATGATTAATGCCAATCGCACATAGCTCGATCTGCCCATCGTTCTCAACCTTTGCGATACTGTTGCGTAGGTGTCCCACCAAGTAATCCTTGGGGTTAGCCGTCAACGTAGAAGCATCTAATGGCGCGCCATCGGATATCACCATGAGTATCTTTCGGTTATTTGGCCTTACCCGTAAACGCTCGTAGGCCCATATCAACGCTTCTCCATCTATGTTCTGTTTTAGCAATTGCCTATCAAGCATCGCACCCAAGTTAATCGCTGCTCGTCTATATGGCGTAGAAGCATTTTTATAAATAATATGGCGCAAGCCATTCATACGCCCCGGGGAATCGTTTGCCCCTTCGTTTTGCCATTGAGCCAGTAGTTCGGAACCATGAAGCTGCGTAGTAGTGAAGCCCAAAATTTCGACTGAAACACCACACCGCTCTAGCGTTTGCGCAAGAATATCTGCACAGGCCGCAGCAGTCGCAATTGGCTTACCCACCATCGACTTTGAGTTGTCAATTAATAAGCTTACGGTGGTATCTTTAAATAGACTCTGCGTTTCGACTTTAAACGTGAGTGGATGAGAAGGTGTCGTCACCACTCGATATAAGCGACTAGTATCTAAGCTCCCTTCCTCCTGGTCAAACGCCCAACTACTTCGTTGCTGCGCCAACAGCAGTTGGCGCAAGCGTGCAGACAAGCGATTAACGATCGAGCCGTGCCTGTTAATAAAGTTATCCAACTGTGCACGATAAGTCGATAGCGCTTGAGTGAGCTCCAATCTTGAGGCATCAACAATTTCATCTTGCCCAGTGGTGTACGCCCGGTAAGAGCTTCCAGCCACAATACCCGATGCTGCAGTTTCTCCGTTTGTGCTACTAACACTTGCCGCATCGTCAATGGCGTGATGAGAATCTGGCTGCTCTGGCTCAGCGCTTTCAATAGTTAACACTTCAGATGGGGGTTGGTCCGCATCATCAGCTACACCATCAGAGCTTTGCCCTTCAGATTGTTCCATTGAGCCTTGCAGGTTTGAACCATCACCCGCCTGATCGTCAGAATCATCACCTGCCGACTGCACAGGCACAGGCACTGCATCTAGCTCAAATTCTGCTTCGAGCAACGCCAACACAGACAAGCTTAATTGCGAAAATGCCTGCTGATCAGTTTTATGATCACGAAAGCTTGTTTGAAGTTGAGTGAATGTGTCAGCCAAGCGTTGAACCGCAGGATGTTGTGTGACCGGGGCGGGTATCGGCTGCATCGCTAGCGCATTACGGGTAAGGTTTGCTATTTGCTCGACTAACTGGTCCTGTACTGCAGTAGCGGCACTTTTGCGTCTGCGACTTTGCTTGAACTGCAGTATGTTTATCGCTGCGCCTCTATAGAGGTCCGCGCCAATGCTTAAACAACGCTCATACTCCATTGCATCAAACAACATAGCCATGAAGCCGTCGGAGGGACAAAAATTTTGATGAAGCGGCTTGTCATGATACGCATGCAAAAACGCCATGCAATCGTTCCAACCACGGCCGCTAGCATCGGCACCATCGCCCAAGGCATGCACACCTGATGAGGCCAGCGGGTGTGCTTCAAGCGACTCAACGGCATACCCTAGCGTTTCGCAGGCTAACAGAGCTCGAGTGCAGGCTTCTGTCGCCTGCTGCTGCATGCCGGGCTCGGCCAGTTGCCGTTGTTGTTGATTGCGATCTAGCTCAATACGGGCCATCAATGGTTACAGCATGAAGTTTTTTGATCCTTTATCATAGCTTACCGTCCGACAAGAGCTTGGTCACACAGAGAATCAAGTAACGCCTCATGAGCAATCAACTGCAGCAACTCCAGCACCGCTTACTTGAGTGGGCTAATGGCGCCTCTAAGCTTGGCTGGCTGAGCACAGATGCGATAGATGGCTTGAAACAGCTATCAACGGCTACGCCGGGGGACCTGTTTAACGCAGAAAACCGACCACTAGTAGCCGCCTTGTTCGGTGGCACTGGAGTAGGAAAGAGCACAATATTAAATCGCTTGGCACAGGACGATATCGCGCGTGCCAGCGCAGCTCGGCCCACATCAACTAACATCACGGTTTACGTGCATAGCTCTGTCGCAGTCGATCATCTGCCAGCCGAATTTCCAATGCAGCGCATGCATACCGCTATCCATCAAAACAAGCGTTATCAATCCGTTATGTGGCTAGATATGCCCGATTTTGATTCGGTCGAAGCCAGCCATCGTGATTTGGTGACGCAATGGCTGCCACACATAGATTTATTAGTTTATGTTGTTAGCCCTGAGCGCTACAAAGATGATCAAGGCTGGCGGCTCTTACTTGAGCATGGGGCCAAACATGCTTGGGTGTTCGTCATTAATCATTGGGACAAAGGCGACAAACGGCAACGCGACGATTTCAGCAACTTGCTAAGCAATGCAGGCTTCGATCAGCCGCATATTTTTTGCACCGACTCATCCGGTAACGCCAACGTTGATGAATTTGCTGAACTTGAAACGACCATAGATTCGCTTGCCGACGCTCAATTGGTTTCTCAGCTAGAAAAACGTGGCGTAGTAAAACGAGTTGAGCAATTAGCCAGCCAAGCCTCGAGCATGCAAAGCCAACTAGGTACAAGCGAGCAATTGCAACTGTGCCTACGCAATTGGCAGCACATGTGGAGCATCGCCAGCCCGGAGCTCGTCGCTGCTTCAGACTACAAAGCTCAGCTATTGGCTGAGCAGGTTATCGAACCTGACACCAGCCTATTATCCTATCTGCCTTGGCGCAAGACAGTAAGAACCATTGAACCAACACCATCATCGGTACCAACAGCCTTGGCTGATGATTTATTCTTTTCTCATGTTGATGGCTCGCTCGATAGCTTTATGCAACAAAGTAGCGCATCTGCACTGCCCTACACTGCTCTGCAGCGACACTTTGCTCCTCTTAAAAACCAATGGCGTGAATCGCTTCCAAAGATTGTCAATAAGGCCTTGGCGCAATCACTTGCTTTACCAGGAGAACGTTGGCAACGAGCTCTGCATCGCCTGTTAGGCTGGCTGGCCACTCTTTTGCCACTAGCTGCTCTGGCATGGGTAACGTACCGAGTTGTGCTTATCTTTCAAACCAGTGGCTCTAACCCAGACAACTACCTAGGCGCGAACTTCGCGACGCACAGTGCCATGCTAGTTGGCGTTGCGTGGTTTATCCCTTGGTTTTTACGCTTGCGCACCAAGCCTTCTAGGCAAGCTGCAACGCTACGTGGATTGCGACAAGGCTTGCAACACAGTGTCGACCAAATCGACATTGACTGCCAACAAGCTATCGATGGTATGGCGACCGAGCGCGATCAACTAGCCAGCCAGCTTTCTGATGTGGTGGCAAATCAAGGTAGTTTTGACGACACAGAGCTACCTGCATCACTTAAACGCATGTTAATGAATTCTGCTTGATCAACATCAGCAGAGGCTGTTCTCGCCAATACCCACAACGAAACACTTTTCGCACCGGTGTCATACAGCTCCCGCGCGAGCTCCGTGCTGCTGGCGCCTGTAGTGAGCACATCATCAACAATCGCAATATGTTGACCTTCAACTTTCGTATCTGCTTGAAACGCGCCACGAATTTCAAGTTCACGCGATGCTTTGCTAAGCCCCGCTAGAGCCGGTGTGTCTACATGTCGCTCAGCCCAATGGTTCTGAACCCTAACCCCTAATCTAGAGCCACACCAAAATGCTAATTCCTGCGCCTGATTGAACCCACGCTGTTTATACCGTGATTGGTGCATGGGCATTGGCAACAACCCATCAGGCAGCGTAACCCCCGTTCGCTGAACTTCATCAGCCAGTAAGTTACCCAGCACCCTACCGTAAGACACGCGCCCACCATATTTGAGTCCGGTCACTAAGCGATCAATAGGGTGGGCATATCGAAAAGGGATAACCATCTGCGCATAAGGCGATGATTGATTGACACAGGTATCGCATTGGTTAACCCCAGCAACTAGAGGCAAACCACAAGCTATACATAACGTCATAAAGCGAGAGGCGGACGAAGTCGGCGCTGCACTCAGGTCGAGGTAGGGAAAGTGGCTACGGCAGTGTTGACATAAATCACTATCGTCAAAGGCGTTATGGGCACAAATGCAACAAACCCCCGGCCATGCGCGGCTAAACAGCTGCAATACCCGCGTCCTCAGCCCTTCGCATTTGTGTTGTTTTTGATAAGATTTTGGCACCGAAAATCCTTTTTCAGCCTAGTAAGCTACGTAGAATACACTACACTCAACAAGCGTCAAAAAGGTAACTGGCCCGCTTCGTGTTGTATTTTTCCCACACGAAATGGCCCAATAGTGTTTACAATCTGGCCTTTAACCGCTATACAAAGCAAAAATACAACAAAGTTCTGGCTGTTCGGAGATTGGCCAATTAAGATAGGGGACGCCTCGGCGTCAAATGAGAACGCGTCACGAATATGCGGCGTCACGAAGAACTTCGGTAGTGAAAACCGCCGGAATAGTAATATTTGTTAGTTTTTACCAACTTTTTATCGTAATTTATAACGCAATAATGCGTTTAACATATATTTCGACTGTCAACTAGTGGGAGCTAGACATGAAAAAAAACGTCATAGCAATTAGTACCGTCGCGGCCTTGCTAATGGGCAGCAGCGCGGTCTTTGCACACGAAGCAGCTTTGGATGGCGATATCGCTATCGAAGGCGAACAAGCCGGTGGTTACCTAGCCGATGGTTCGGGTAATGCACTTCGCACAGGTACTGATGAATGCATGATCCTCGGTGGCCTGAATGATGACAATGCTTCAGATGCTTGTAATGGTATCGAAGCTCAGGCAGAGCCAGAGCCGGAGCCAGAGCCAGAACCAACTCCAACACCTGAAGTTGCAAAGGAGCCCATCGTTTCGGTTGCGACTCTGGGCGGTCAAGCGTTGTTTGCCACTAACTCTGCTGATCTTAACGGCGCAGGCCAAGAAGCAGTCGCTAATTTGGTTGAAGATCTTGCCAAGTTCCAAGAAATCTCTCAGATAGTAGTGACTGGCCATACCGATTCACGTGGTAGCGAAGCTTATAACCAAGGCTTGTCTGAAAAGCGTGCCAACACGGTTAAGACTTACCTTGAGAACGCGTATCCAGCTGTACCAGTTTCAGCGGTTGGCATGGGTGAAAACTCGCCACGCGAAACGAACGCTACTGCTGAAGGTCGTCAAGCTAACCGTCGTGTAGAAATTCAGGTAACTGCCAAAAGCATTACTGAGTAACTAGTTAAGCACTACCTGTAACACCGTAGTAACTGGGGAGGCCGATCGGCTTCCCCAACCCCAACACCAAACTCCGGAGTCTCAAATGATTAAATCCTTTCTCGCTATCAGTCTTTTTGCTGTATCCAGTATCGCATTCGCTCACTCTATCGATCCGATTGATGGTGACGTAGAAGCAGGTGATGGCTACATAACCGTTGGCGACTCCGTACTTAAAACAGGCTCTGATGGTTGTCTACAAAATGGAACGTTTTCGTCTGATTCAGCCATAAACGTCTGCGAAGGCATAAAAGACGAGCCAGAAGCTGCTCCAGAACCTGTAGCTGAAGTCAAGAAAGAAGTGGCACCTCAAAAGGCAGAAGTTATTACTGCTGAACTTAGCGGCCAAGCATTGTTTAGTAGTAATTCAGACGAACTTAACGCTGCAGGCATGGCAGCAGTGGATGAATTGATCGCCCAGCTTGATGGCTTTAAGAATGTGAGTGCCATTTCAGTAATCGGCCATACAGATAGCCGTGGTAGCGAAGCCTACAACCAGAGCTTATCTGAGCGACGCGCCGCCACTATTGCAGACATGCTGCAGGGTCGTTACGCTGATGCAGATATCACCTCAGCAGGCATGGGTGAAGCTAACCCAATCGCAACAAACGATACAGCTGAAGGCCGTCAAAGCAACCGTCGCGTAGAAGTAGAAATCAAAGCATCTCGCATGACGTTTAATTAGGTTTCATTCGCAGGCTTTTAGCCTGCATATGCTCCCATTCACGGCCGGTTTATCCGGCCGTTTTTTTGTCCGCTATCAACTCCCCAGTGCAACGTTATCCCTCATGGCGGCTTTATCTCCCCAACTTTCGACCTAGTTCTCAAAACAATTTTGCCTCCTAAGTTTGCGCTAATTTTCGGTCCCTACACTGAACCCATCAGCACAATCGCTGGTTAATCAAAATACACAAGGAGAACAGACTATGAAGAAAACAACACTGGCAGCACAAACAAGTGCGGGCATTGCCGTTCTTGCTCTACTTAGTGCAATGGTTCAAGCCGATTCCAAACGCTTCAGCGACATTTCTCAAATAGATTTTGATATGGAGAATGCTGCAATCGCGGCCACCATGGCAACGACAGGCGAGATCATCGAAATTGAATTAGAGATGGATGAGGCCAAAGCCGTTTGGGAGGTCGACATTGTCAACGAAACCAATCAAGTGGTCACTGTGGAAATAGACGGCCAAACGGGCAAAGTCCTGTCAACCAACACCGATGATGATGAAGTCACGCCTTTGGCAAATGCAGTAAATCTCTCGCAAGCTGTCAATATTGTAAAGGCGATAGAACAAGGCCTGATCGTTGAAGCCGAACTTGAAAATGAAGACGGGCTACTGATGTGGGAGCTTGAAACCATCGGCACCAGTAACGAAGAAACAAAGATTCGCATAAATGCCGAAACAGGCGAAGTGCTGATCTAAATCACAGCATATAGACAAGCAAGACTTGGCCAACGATGTTGGCCAAGCTAACTAAATTAGGAGCTACAAAATGATCCACAATAATCAAACAGTCAATATCGACGGCACAACCTTAAACAACGAAACACTGGTTAATGCGTTTACGTTCAATGACAATGATAAGTTTAGCCAATGGGTAGTACGCCCGTTAGCAGTATTGACTGCCATTGGAATGGGCCTAGCTATGTTTTTCGCTAGCGCGTTTCTGATTGTCTTATCACTTGCCATGCTGCCCATTATCGCAGTATCGTTCTGGGCATTTAAAACCAAAATGGAGCGCGATATTGTCAGGGCCAATCCTGTGGTGGACACACAATCCACGGCTGCTGATGCTCCTGACGATGGAGCGCCCTCTACCACATAACGGGTATCATCAGAATTATGCGGATATTGCTTGTTGAAGACGACCCACAAATTGGAGCAGCCATTGCCAGCGCTTTAGAAGATGCTGGCATGGCCGCCGACTGGGTTACCGATGGGAGTGCCGCCTTGGCAAGTGTTGACTCTGGTGCATTTGAATTAATGTTATTAGATATTGGCTTACCCAAAAAGGACGGACTGAGCGTACTAAAACAAATTCGACAAAAAAGGAACGCCATACCAGTGATAATGATCACTGCCCGCGATGCAGTTGAAGATCGAATCGCTGGCCTTGACTTAGGCGCTGATGATTATCTCGTTAAACCTTTTTTAATAGACGAGCTAATGGCTAGAATCAGGGCTGTTGCACGGCGCCGCTCAGGCAGCGCGCAACCGCAACTGTCCAACGGCGACATCACAATTGACCCCGCCAGCAAAGCGGCCACTTATAAAAATGATGCACTCGAGCTAACCGGCAAGGAGTACCGACTAGTACATTCTCTTTTACTGGCACCAGGGCGCATTTACTCCAGAGAAGAGTTAGAGGAAAAAGTCTATGGTTGGGATGAAGAAGTTAACAGTAACGCAATCGAATTTCTTATTCACAGCCTGCGAAAAAAAACCCACAAAAGCGCTATTAAGAACGTTCGTGGATTAGGCTGGATGGTGCCCAAGGCATGAGAAAAAGTGCCCCTTCCAACCCCAAACTCACACGTCGCCTAAAGCGAGCGTTACTAGCCACTTTGTTGGCAATCTTGGTGCTTGCTACCGTCGCAGCTGGCGTAAGTGCCTATATAGAAGCGAGTGACATTCAGGACGAAACGTTGCTTTCCGTTGCCAAATTGGTTGAATCCAATCAGATGGGTGCTCTAAGCGATAATAAAATGTTTGAAGACGATCACGTAGATGACAGTGCTGTGAGAGTCTGGGAATTAAGTAGGGCCAATCGTCATGGGTTTTCAATCAAGAAACCGCTAAAGACAGGCTTTCATACCCTGCACGAAGATGATGATTTTTGGCGCGTTTACGTCACTCGAAAGAATCGTGTTGGCGAACAATTCGTCGTGGCCCAACAACTCGATGTTAGTACAGAGCTAGCGCTCAAAAGTGCTCGCAACACAGCCATTCCTCTTTTACTCTTGTTCTTGCTGGTGCCGCTACTGATTACCCTTATCGTGAGGCACAGCTTCAAACCGCTGAACACGCTGACCAACAAAGTAGGATCTAGCGAATCTCTAACTCTCGATCTTACTGACAAAAACGATATACCCGTTGAAGTACTGCCGTTTGTGTCGGCTATTGACACGCTTCTAGAGAAGAACCAAGCCTACAACACTGCACAACGCCGTTTTATTGCAGATGCAGCTCATGAATTACGTACCCCAATAACAGCGCTGTCGCTTGAAATTGAGAATGTGCAGTCAGCCAAAAGCGAATCCGTAAAAACTGAACGCCAGGCGGCACTATCCAAAAGCGTATTTAGACTTCAACGCCTAGTGAATCAATTACTTGATCTAGCTCGAGCTCAATCTGTCACGGAAGAAAATCGCGTAGTGGTGAGCTTCAATGAATTAGTTAAATCACAAATTGCCGACCTTTACGTGTTAGCCGAAGATAAAGAAATTAGCATCAGTGTTAACCGCAATGAACAAATAAACGTAGCTGATAGCAACAATCAATTGCAACACTTAGTTCGAAACGCACTATCCAATGCTATCAAGTTCACGCCGAATGGCGGCACTGTGAGTATTGAGCTGCACCAAGAAAACGCACAGGCTGTGTTCTCTGTTACCGATTCGGGCCCAGGAGTACCGGCTGAACATCTAGACAAGCTGCATGAGCCATTTTATCGCCCAGACGGACAAGCCAGCGGCAAGGGCGCTGGATTAGGACTGGCTATTTGCCATGAGATTGCTGCGCACTTAAATGGGCAACTTAGCTTCGAGAACAAGAGCCCCATTGGATTCAAATTTACTTATCGACAAGCACTTAAATCAACTTAGCGCATCAGCTTGAACTCGCTATCCGTTTTGATATACCTTAAACTGCGTGCCATCGACAAACACTGGCAAAAAGTATGACTTACAAAGATGCTGACGCTCCAAACGAGGAGCTATCGTGTCAATCAGGCTATGTCCAACAATTGACCTTTGCTGGCTGTCCGAGCTTTATGCGCAGGCCTTTTAGTCACGAACTTTCCGGCATAGATCTCGCCATTACAGGCATACCGTTTGACTGTGCAACCACTAACCGGCCTGGTACAAGGCTTGGACCTCGGGCTATACGTGAGCAATCAACCTTACAAGCGCATGATGCACCATACGGTTGGGACATCGACCCTTTTGATACTTTGAAGATGGTCGATTACGGGGACTGCCAATTTGATTATGGTTGTGTTGCCGAAGTACCAGCTGCAATAGAAAAACATATTGCGGGTATTCTGAACCAAGGCACTGCAGCACTATCACTAGGTGGTGATCACTATGTGAGTTATCCAATCCTAAAAGCACACGCAGCCAAACATGGCCCGTTATCTTTAATTCAATTCGACGCACACTCCGACACCTGGGCTGATGAGTCAGTTGATCGCATTGATCACGGCACTATGTTTAGACGGGCTATCGAAGATGGGACTGTTTTAGCAGAGCATTCTGTACAAGTGGGTATTCGAACAAACAATCCTGACACTATGGGCGTTAACATCATCGATGCGCCAACGGTACATGCCTTAAGCCCGGAAGAGGTAGCAGCAAAAATACTGTCGATAGTTGGTTCTAGACCTTGTTACCTGACATTCGATATAGATTGCCTTGACCCAGCATTTGCACCTGGTACAGGCACGCCAGTATCCGGCGGGCTAAGTTCTCCACAAGCAATTGAGATTTTGCGATCCCTTAAAGGCGGCTTACAACTAAAAGGGATGGATGTTGTAGAAGTATCACCGCCTTATGATCACGCTGGTATCACTGCAATCGCCGGTGCTCACATTGCAGTTGAGCTTATTTGTCTATGGGCATCGTGCCGTTAACACGCGGCTACATCAACCCACGCTCCGCAACCAACACACTAAATGTTGTAAACACCGCCATTTATATCAAGCGTTGCGCCGGTAATAAACCCATCGTATTCGGATGCCAGAAATAGAACCGCCCGGGCTACATCCGCAGCATTTCCAGCTCGACTAATAGGAATGGTTGCCGTGGTCGCATCCGCAGATTCTTTTGATGTGTGGGTATTGTGAAATGAAGTACCTAATATGAGGCCCGGTGCAACCGCATTGACTCGTATACCTTGTGGCCCCAATTCCGCTGAAAGTGCTCTTGTGAAAGTAAGAATTGCACCTTTACTCGTAGAGTAAGCTAGCGAGCCTGGATGACCACCTTTGCGACCAGCCAGTGAAGCCAAATTAACAATGCTGCTGTTATCATTTTTCGCAAGATGAGGGGAAGCTGCCTTAGTCACTAACATCATGGAGGTAAGATTTATATCCATCACCTTATGCCAAAATTCCGTTTCAATTTCGTTAAGCATATTGCGCGCAACCAATGAGCCTGCATTGTTTATCAGTATATCTAGACTTCCAAACACTTCTATCGTTTTATCAAGCACTGTATTTGCGTCAGCTTCGAGTGTTAAGTCACCACTTATGGCAACAGCTTTAACACCCTTACTGTTGGCATATTTAACAAGTTGTATGGCAACTTCAGCACTGGAAAAATAATGGATGGCAACATTGGCGCCGCAATCTATAAAATGTTTGGTAATTGACTCACCGATGCCTTGTGCGCCGGCTGTGATGAGAACGTTTTTCCCAGCCAGTTTTTCATTGTTTTTCATATTATTCCTAATAGACTTAAATCCGTCTGATTCTAACGCAATCTTATGCACTGGTAACTTTCTCTACATCAACCCGCGCTCAGCCAATGAGGTCTGCACGCCTTGTCCAATAATCAAATGATCCAGTACACGTACGTCGATCAACGCTAATGCATCCATCAGTTTGCGCGTCAGCCTCACATCAGTATCACTAGGCTCAGCAACCCCTGATGGGTGATTGTGCGCGAAGATCACCGCCGCCGCATTGCTCGATAAGCACATTTTAACCACCTCGCGTGGATACACTGCGGCGCTATCAATCGTGCCTCTGAAGAGTTCTTCGTAAGCAATGACACGATGGCGATTATCGAGAAACAAAGCCGAGAAAACTTCGTGCGGTAAACCCGCCAGATTTAACGATAGGTAATCACGCACATCTTTTGGCGAACTAAGCACATCAGAATGTTGAATTGACTCAAGCATATGCCGCCGGCTAACTTCCATCGCTGCCTGCAGCAAGGTAAACCGCGCTTCACCAAAGCCATTAAAGGCACAAAATTTTTGTCTATCAGTGCGCAGAAGTTTGCCCAAACTACCGAAGTGGCCTAATGCATCGCGTGCAACATCCACAGCTGAGCGTCCAGCGGTTCCAGATTGTAAAAATATCGCGAGAAGTTCGGCATCGCTAAGGCTAGCAACTCCGTGATTTAGCAGCTTTTCTCTCGGCCGCTCAGTGATATGCCAGTGTTTTATGGCCATGTTCAACATCCTTGTTGGTGTTTTAAGCGCACAATCATTGTGCTGCGTTATTGCTTGCTTAGTGAACCACAGTTGGATACTAATATTCAAGTGGGTGCAGTAGCGAAACAACAGAGCGCTCTTTTGTATAAACCAAAAACATCGTGGTATATCAATCAGCTATCACCATTTAACTGTTGCTAGGCAGCATGAAATAATACTGATACTCGCTAGTTGCGCTACACCTAACAATTACAAAAAATACGGTAGACCATTCACCCATTGAGCTAATTAGTCAGTAATATTGCCCTCGCAATAGATTAAGATACTGTACGGATGAACTACCTAGATCAAAAACACGCCGTATCGTTGATGGAAAATACCGGCCTTAACGTGCTGCTAGAATTACTAAAACAGCACGCGAGCATCCTTTTGCTATCGCTCGTCGTGATATTGGTTTCCGGGTGTGATAGCGGCAATACTGGAGCGAGCCGAAACACTGTCAATAATTTCGATAGTGCCTTTAGCGAGGCCTGTGTTGATTCAAGCTTAGGCATAGTGGTGTGCCCTGCCAGCGACATGGCCAAAGTGACTCGCACTGGAGTAGTACCTTATGAGCATCCCGACCTGGACTGGTCAAATGGCCCTCTGCAAATACGAGGCGCGCGCAACGA
>CALGND010000121.1 GCA_937958675.1 uncultured Granulosicoccaceae bacterium | reverse complement strand
GAAGGTGTTTTCGATAATAAGCAAAGCCAGTGGATGGTTAGAGGCTTTAGGCTTTGCCTGGTTAGTGCCATTGTTGAAAATTGCCGCCGGAGATAATCCTAAAGAGCAATTTACAGAGTTAAGAACAGTATTGGTTATTCCCTTGTTAGGAATTGTTCTATTTTTAGGGGCATGGGGCGTGTTGGCTCCGAAAGTTCAAACCTCGCTGGGTGCTGTGCCAGGTCCAGCGCAAGTGTGGAGTCAAGTGGGTGTTCTTTGGCAGGAACATAAGGATGTGCGAGCAAAAGCAGATGCGTTTTATGAACGTCAAGATAAAAGAAACGCTGATTTAGTGGAAGCGGGGAACGCGGATAAAGTTAAGCATCGTACCTTTACAGGTAAACCTACCTATATTGATCAAATTGCGACGTCTCTGGTTACGGTGGCATTAGGGTTTGTCATTGCTACGCTCATTGCCGTGCCATTGGGTATTGCTATGGGCCTGTCAAAAACCGTGAATGGGGCGGTAAACCCGCTAATTCAAATATTTAAACCCGTGTCGCCTTTAGCTTGGTTGCCGATCGTAACGATGATCGTATCGGCAACCTACGTAACTCCATGGGAGTGGCTGCCTAAGGCTTTATTAATTTCGGCTGTTACCGTCACCTTATGCTCTATGTGGCCCACATTAATCAACACGGCGTTGGGTGTGGCGTCTGTAGATAAAGATTTAATGAATGTTGGTCGTGTTCTACAGCTCCCGACCTGGAAAGTAGTGACCAAGCTGGTTCTGCCATCTTCGCTACCTTTGATATTTACTGGCCTGAGGCTTTCCTTAGGGGTGGGGTGGATGGTGTTAATCGCTGCAGAAATGTTGGCTCAAAACCCAGGGCTGGGTAAATTTGTCTGGGATGAATTTCAAAATGGCTCATCTAATTCTCTAGCTAAGATTATGGTGGCAGTTCTAACGATCGGTGTCATCGGATTTATGCTCGATAGAGTGATGTTCGCTTTGCAAAGAGCATTTACGTTTTCGTCTAATCGGTGATGATATGAGCATTTTAAGCATCACTGGTTTATCCAAGCACTATGGCGAAGGTGAGAATCGTAACGATGTGCTGGATAACATAAACCTAAAAGTTGAAGAGGGTGAGTTTATTGCCATCGTTGGCTTCTCTGGTTCTGGTAAAACGACACTTATCTCGGCGATGGCTGGGTTGATCGATGTGGAGGCTGGTGGCGTCTTAGTTCGTAATCAATACATAGATGGCCCAGGGCCAGAACGAGGTGTAGTGTTTCAATCCTATTCCTTGTTACCTTGGTTGTCTGTAAAGGGAAATGTGTCGTTAGCAGTAGAGCAAGCGTTTAAATCTAAAACTCGAAAAGAATGTGCTGAGATAGTTGATACTTACATTGAGATGGTGGGTTTGTCCCATGCTCGTGATCGTAAACCTGCTGAGTTATCAGGTGGTATGCGGCAGCGAGTTGCTGTGGCTAGAGCGCTAGCAACTAAACCGGAAATCTTACTTCTCGACGAACCACTGTCGGCGTTGGATGCCTTAACCCGAGCCAAGTTGCAAGACGAATTTTCCAGCATCACGGAAAAAGAAAAGAAGACGATTATTCTTATTACCAATGATGTCGATGAAGCCATATTACTTGCTGATCGAATCATTCCGCTAACAACGGCGCCCAACGCTACATTGGGTCAAGAGTTTGTGGTTGATCTGCCTCGACCACGCGATCGTAGTGCGATGAATTCTGATGAGAAATTCATTCAGCTTCGCGCAGAAGTAACGGATTACTTGTTAAAGATCGGTAGTGAGCGATCAGGCGCCGAGGATAAGCAGCCGGAACTACCCAATGTGGTGTCGATTGCTGAGGCAAAGAAAAACCAAGATTTGCCAGAAGCCTATCTGGATGTGGCTAAATCTTCTGTGCAGTCTTGCTATCTAGAGTTTTCCAATCTAACGAAAATCTATCCTACTCCCAAAGGACCACTGACGGTTGTCGATGGGTTTGATATGCAATTGGATAAAGGCGAGTTTATAACGTTGATTGGCCATTCAGGTTGCGGCAAATCCACTGTGCTATCAATGGCAGCAGGGCTTAACCCGATTAACGGAGGTGGGATTGTGTTAGACAATAGCGAGGTCAAGGATGCGGGGCCGGATCGTGCCGTTGTGTTTCAAGCTCCATCGTTACTGCCTTGGCTGACAGCATACGAAAACGTTGAGTTAGGAGTCGATAAAGTATACCCCAAGGCATCAGCTGTAGAGCGAAGAGAGATTTGCGAATACTATCTTTCGAAAGTCGGCCTGGGCGATGCCATTACGCGAAGTGCTGCTGACCTTTCCAATGGTCAGAAACAACGTGTCGGTATTGCGCGTGCATTTGCACTTTCACCGAAGCTACTGTTGTTGGATGAGCCATTTGGAATGCTCGATTCGTTAACGCGCTGGGAGCTACAGGATGTTCTGATGGAGGTATGGCAGCGAACGAAAGTCACTACTGTTTGTGTAACACATGATGTGGACGAAGCGATCCTGCTTGCAGATAAGGTGGTCATGATGTCTAACGGGCCTAATGCACGAATTGGCAATATTATGGAAGTAGACCTACCTCGACCGCGCTCACGCAAACAGTTACTCAATCACCCTGACTACTACGCATACCGAGAAGAGTTGCTTGATTTTCTCGAAGCCTATGAGGGTGGTGCAGATCCTAGCGAAGATCAATTAACAACCATTAAGGCTAAACGTAAGGAAAGAATTATGCGACAAACTGAAACCGCGAAGCAACAGGCTCAAACTTATTCATGAAACGTAAATTAGTAGTAATCGGCAATGGTATGGCGCCAGGAAGGATGCTAGAGGATCTGTTAGAGCAGGATTCAAATGCCTTTGATGTAACCATCTTCAACGCCGAGCCCAGAGTCAATTACAACAGGCTTATGCTCTCGCCGGTGCTTTCCGGTGAGAAAACCTACGATGACATCATCACACATAACGATGCATGGTACGAACAGCATGGTATTAGCTTACATAAGGAATCACCGATCGAATCGATCGATAGATCAGCAAAAACGGTTACATCAAAAAATGGAATTACTGCGTCATACGACAAACTCATAGTCGCCACCGGGTCCGACCCGATTGTGATTCCGATACCGGGTAGTAAGCTTGAAGGCGTTATCACTTATCGTGATTTGGATGATGTTGAATACATGCTGAGGGCATCCAAAATCTGCAAGGATGCTGTAGTGATTGGTGGTGGGCTTCTAGGTTTGGAAGCAGCGGCCGGCTTACGTGCTCAAGGCATGAATGTCACAGTAATTCATCTTGCTCCCTTTTTGATGGAACGCCAACTTGATGAGTCTGCGGCAAGATTGCTAGAAAAGGCTCTCGAACTTAGAGGTATTCAAATTATAACTAAAGCGAATACCAAGAGTATTATTGGCGTTGATGGCAAGGTCAATAGTGTGGAGCTTGACACAGGTGAAAAATTGGCCGCCGATATCGTCTGTATGGCAGTTGGCATACGACCTTCTACTGATCTTGCGCAAAAAGCCGGGCTGGCTGTTAACAGAGGAGTGTTAGTGAGTGATGATATGCGCACCAGTGATACTGATATTTTTGCATTGGGAGAATGCGCAGAACACAGAGATAAATGCTACGGCCTGGTAGCTCCACTTTATCAAATGGGTGCAGTGGTAGCCAAGAATCTACTCAACGAGTCGGCTGAATATACCGGTTCGGTAACGGCTACCAAGCTAAAGGTTAATGGAGTCGATCTGTACTCTGCCGGCGATTTCGCCGAAGCTGATGATCGAGAAGAGATAGTACTAAGAGACGCTCAAGCTGGGATTTACAAGCGTCTAGTATTAAAAGACAGGCGAATTATTGGCGCTGTACTGTATGGAGATACTTTAGATGGTCCTTGGTTTTTTGATCTACTGAAAAAACAAGAGGATATATCGGATATGCGCGACACGCTTATATTTGGCCAAGCGTATCAAGGGGGTGAACCGCTGGACCCTATGGCAGCCGTTGCAGCCTTACCAGATGATGCAGAGATCTGTGGTTGTAACGGCATATGCAAATCGAAAATTACCGATGCTATCGCATCAAAATCGCTTACGACACTAGATGAGGTGCGAGCGCACACCAAGGCCTCGTCTTCTTGTGGTACTTGTACCGGTTTGGTTGAACAGTTAATGACACTGACATTGGGTGATGCTTATAACCCAAATGCCGTTACGCCTATGTGCCCGTGCACCGAATTCGGTCACAGTGACGTACGACGATTGATCAAAGCCAAAGAACTAAAAACGATCCCCGATGTGCAGCAAGCGCTCGAATGGAAAACGGGTTCCGGCTGTGCCAAATGCCGACCAGCGCTTAACTATTACTTGGTAGCCGATTGGCCTAGCCAATATGCTGATGACTACCAATCACGTTTTATCAATGAGCGGGTTCACGCCAACATCCAAAAAGATGGTACGTATTCGGTGGTCCCAAGGATGTGGGGTGGGATGACATCGTCCAAGGAGCTACGAACCATTGCTGATGTTGTCGATAAGTTCAATGTGCCTGCGGTGAAGGTAACCGGTGGGCAGCGTATTGATATGCTGGGAATAAAAAAAGAAGATCTACCTGGTGTTTGGGCTGATCTGGGAAAAGCCGGTTTTGTTTCAGGGCAGGCATATGCCAAAGGACTCAGAACTGTAAAAACATGCGTGGGTACTAATTGGTGTCGATTCGGTACGCAAGATTCCACAGGCTTAGGTATACGGATAGAGAAATTTATGTGGGGATCCTGGACGCCAGCCAAGCTCAAGTTGGCTGTGTCTGGCTGCCCTAGAAATTGCTCGGAGGCGACGTGTAAGGATATTGGTGTTATCTGTGTTGATTCGGGTTATGAGATTCACTTCGCGGGTGCCGCAGGCCTAGATATCAAAGGCTCTGAGGTTTTAGGAAAAGTCTCAACAGAGGAGGAAGTGTTAGAGCATGTAGTTGCGCTTGCGCAAATGTATCGTGAGCAAGGACACTATCTTGAGCGAATATACAAATGGGCAGCACGAGTGGGTGTTGACGAAATTCGTAGCCAAATTATGGACAACGAAACAAAACGTAAAGCGTACTTTCAAAGTTTTGTGTTGAGCCAACAATACGCCCAGGTTGACCCGTGGTGCGAACGTGTTTCCGGTAAGCATAAACACGAGTTTAAACCAATGGCAGATCTAAGCGTAGAGGTTGTTTGATGAACAGTGCGATTGAACCATGGGTTTTAGTTGGACAACTTTCAGATATACCTCGCCAAGGCGCGCGCTGCGTCAAGCATGATAAGCAGAGTATCGCTGTGTTTAGAACAATGGATGATCAGGTATTTGCACTAGAGGATAAATGCCCTCATAAATGCGGCCCATTGAGCCAAGGTATTGTTCATGACGGTTGCGTCACATGCCCGTTACACAACTGGGTAATCTCATTATCAACAGGTGAGGCTCAAGGAGCAGATAGTGGAGCTACCCTGTGCATTCCAATCAAAATCGAGCAAGAGAATATTTTGATTGATGTATCTAAGTTGCGATAGCTCATGAGACGTTCTGTCAAAACGACTTGTCCGTATTGCGGCGTGGGTTGCGGAGTAGTTGCGACACCCCAGAAAAACGGCGAAATCAAAATTGAGGGAGACCCTGATCATCCGGCAAACTTCGGGCGGCTGTGTTCCAAGGGCACGGCACTGGGTGAAACGATCTCTTTGGAAAATCGTTTGTTGGATCCGGAAATTGATGGTCAGAAAGCTGGCTGGGACGATGCGCTTACATTAGTTGCAAATAATTTTCAGAAAACGATTAAAGAGCACGGTCCTGATAGCGTTGCATTTTATGTGTCAGGACAAATCCTGACCGAAGATTACTACGTAGCAAACAAGCTGATGAAGGGCTTCTTTGGTTCGGCCAATATTGATACTAATTCTCGGCTTTGTATGGCTTCCTCTGTTGCAGGCCATAAGCGAGCTTTTGGCAGTGACACAGTTCCTGGCATGTATGAAGATCTAGAATTAGCTGAGTTGTTAGTTGTAGTTGGATCCAATCTCGCGTGGTGTCATCCTGTGCTGTATCAACGTATAGCCGCAGCGAAGGCTAAACGGCCTGCCACAAAAATTGTGGTGATTGATCCTCGTCGGACAGTCACGGCTGATTTCGCTGATTTGCATTTAGCTATAAAACCAGATGGCGATACTGCACTATTCAATGGGCTACTAGTACATCTTGCGCGCAATGGCACTGTTGATAGTACTTATATTGAATCGTTTACTAACGGTTTTGACCAAGCACTGGATCAAGCTAGATTAGGGGCTGATCGTATTGAAGAAGAAACCGGCTTAAGCGATGCAGAACTACAGAAGTTTTTTCATCTCTTTGCTAGCCAGGAAAAAACCGTTACAGTTTTTAGCCAAGGCGTTAATCAATCAAGTGGCGGGACCGACAAGGTTAATGCCATTATCAATTGCCATTTAGCCACTGGGCGAATTGGTAAACCTGGAGCTGGACCTTTTTCAGTAACTGGCCAGCCTAATGCGATGGGTGGACGCGAGGTTGGTGGACTTGCCAATATGCTTGCCGCTCATATGGATATTAACCACTCTCCTGATCGTGCACTTGTTTCACAATTTTGGAATGCGCCGAACTTGGCATCTAAGCCAGGGTTAAAGGCAGTAGACATGTTCGAGGCTGTAGGGGATGGTCGTATCAAGGCACTTTGGATTAT
Source organism: uncultured Granulosicoccaceae bacterium (assembly GCA_937958675.1). Taxonomy (GTDB): domain Bacteria; phylum Pseudomonadota; class Gammaproteobacteria; order Granulosicoccales; family Granulosicoccaceae; genus Granulosicoccus. The sequence goes on along the minus strand of CALGND010000121.1, from coordinate 3,746 downwards.
GGGTACCAATCCAGTTGATAGTATGCCTGAGGCATCGTCGGTAGAGATCGCGATTGCTAATTGCCCGTTTGTAGTTGTGTCTGATGTGGTGGCTCAAACCGATACCATACGGCATGCAAATGTAAAGCTACCTTCTGCAGCGTGGGGTGAGAAATCGGGCACGGTGACAAATTCTGAGCGTTGCATATCTCGACAGCGAAGTTTCTTAAAAATGCCAGGTGATGCAAAGCCGGATTGGTGGCAATTGGCTCAAGTTGCGCAGCGTATGGGGTTTAATGGTTTCGGATATGAACACCCTGTGCAAGTGTTTCGTGAACATGCTCAGCTAAGTGCGTTTAAAAACAATGGCGAGCGAGATTTTGACATTGGCAGTATGAGTGAGCTTTCCACTGTCGAGTACGTTGATCTCAAACCATTTCGTTGGCCCGCAAGATCTGGCGAGCCAACCTCTACCCGTATGTTTGAAGATGGTAATTATTTCACACCCGATGGTAAGGCACGATTTACAGCGATAAGTAACGCAATAATACAAGAAGAAAACAATTCGAAGTACCTGAGAATAAATACAGGGCGAATACGGGATCAATGGCACACCATGACCAGAACCGGTCGTAGCCCGAGTAATGCAGCTCATTTAGCTGAACCGTTTTGTGAGATTCACCCAGAGGATGCAATTGCTCGCGGTATTTCCGACGCGTGCATTGTGTCGCTAAAAAATCAGCTAGGCAGTATCAGCGTTCGCGCGTTAATTTCATCGCGACAACAAAAAGGTACGGTGTTCGTGCCAATCCATTGGACTGATCAATTTGCATCGGACGCCAGAGTAGATCAACTGGTAGCCAGCGAAGTTGATCCAGTTTCTGGCCAGCCTGCTTTAAAAGCAAGCTATGCAGAGCTCTCGGTAGTACCTATGAAGCAGTACGGGTTTCTTGTTAGTAAAACTAAGCCTAAGCTTAACCTCTTTGATTACTGGGCCATTGCCAAAACTAAAATGGGCTGGCGGGCTGAGTTTGCGTCTAAACATCACGCGTTTTCGATGAAGTATATGTTCCCCGAGCTATCTGCAGCAGATGTCCATGTTGCTGATGCACACTCTGGGGTATCTCGGTGGTTATGGTTTGATGATAGAAAATTAGATACGGCGATATTTTCATCATCTACCCCTGTTAGTGTTTCTCGCTCCTGGGCTTGCGAGCAGCAGCAGATTGAGCACTCGATTAAAAATCGGTCGTTTCTGGCGTATGGGCATACGGGGCCCGATCAAGAAGATCATGGAGCGATTGTTTGCAGCTGCTTTAGTGTTGGCGTTAATCAAATAATTTCAGCTATTGATAATGGTTGTGACAGTGTTAAAGCTATTGGTGAAGCCTGCAAAGCTGGAACCAACTGTGGTAGTTGCCAAGCAGAATTACATGGGTACATAAATAATAAAGTGATGAGTCATGTCAAATAGAGCGTTCGATAACAAGCGCCGCGGTAGTCAATTAGAATTGCTTGGTAGTTGAGGCAATTACACTTACGTTAAAAAAATTGTAAAAGAAGGGGTCAACACAATCCGACATCAAATGTCACTACGCAGCGTGGATGCAGTCGCCCGCACCGGTTCTATCCGTAAAGCGGCAAAGAGCCTGTCCATAACATCCACTGCTCTTAATCGCAGAATTCTCGCTCTTGAAGATGAGTTGGGTGCGCCGTTGTTTGATCGATTCTCCACTGGGGTTCGATTAAGTGAAGCAGGTGATTTGTTCATCGCTCATGTACGTCAACAGTTGGCTGATATGGAGCGAGTGCAGTCGCAGATCGCCGACTTGGCTGGTGAGCGTTTAGGCCATGTGTCTGTTGTTTGTGGGCAGGCGATGATGAACACGTTTATTCCCGATATGATTACTCGTTATCGTTCTGATCATCCGGGAGTGACTTTTGACGTTAGAGTGTGTAATCGCGATGAGGTTGAAGGGGCTTTAAGCGATTACTCGGCTGATATTGCCTTAATTTTTGAACCGCGTATGTTTAGTGAATTTTGTTGTGTACTCAAAGTACCACAGCAAACGAATGTGGTTTTTTGTAAGGATCACCCATTGTCGGAACGCTCTTCAGTGCGCTTAAGTGAATGCGCCGAATACCCGATGGTTTTACCGACACGCGCCAACAGCGTTCGATTTTTGCTTGAAGAAGCCGCCATTAGATCAGAAATAAAATTGCCGATGGTTGTGGAGTCAGATAACCAAGTACTGTTGTCTCAAAGCTTGCTTGAGCACAACACGGTAGCGTTTCAAATTCCTATAGGCCTTAATAAGTCAGGCTTGACAAGCGATATGGTTTGCCGGCCACTAGATATTATGGATGTGCCAACAGGGCAGCTTTATTTAGGTTATCTAAAAGGGCGAAAACTACCAGTTGCATCTTCACGATTTTTAGCGCTGATGGCTGGCTATCTTAAGGAGCGGTTTGCTTGCTTTTAATAAGTGAATTTTTTAGTTAAGTTTCCTGGCTAACAAGGCCATCACGCCACTGAGGAATGGGCGCATGTAATGTTTGCAAATCCTTCACTGGCGACCCATCAATACAGTTGATTAATAGCTCTGCCAACTCTTGCCCGGTGGAGAAAAGATCCTCGGCTACCGTATCAAGCTTGGGATATAACAGTGGCAGTATGTCTGTTGTTTGTTTACAAATTAAATCGTAGTGTTGCCCAATTTGCAGAGCGGACTCCTGTAACGCTCCAATGATAGCGATGGCTGTAAGCTCGTTATTACAAATAACCGCATCGATACCGCTGTGGGTGTTCTTGTCGGTACTGCTAATCTGAGTGCCCAGCTGTCGACCAAAGGCTCGGGTATCTTCGGTATCAACGAGTAGCTCTGAATTTTCAACTACATCACCGATTACACCTGCGTTCGCAACGGCTCGATTAAATCCGTTTACAGTATTGGCAAAGTTAGTGGTGCCGTTATCTACAGCTGCTAGCAATAGGTGCTTACGCCCCTTAGCCACCAAGCGATTAACGGCTAGTTCAACAAACTTTTCTGCATTAAAGTCGTGGTAAGGATGCTCAGAATAAAATTCAGTACGACCGTGAGATACAAATGGGAAGTTAGCATCGATCAACAATTGCACGCGAGGGTCACGAGCGCTGGTATGGGTGAGTATCACGCCATCGGCTGATCGATTGTCGAGTATGTACTTAACTGCCTCTATCGGATCGGAGTGATCGAACTCAGGCACAACGTTTAGATGAAATTTGCTGCCATGAATCTGCGCGCCGATGCCTTTGATTAGTATACGAGTGAAGTCGAGATTCTTAACATCGGTTGAGAGTACAAGTGCCAACACATTAGTGCGGCCGGTACGTAGGCGGACACCAGCACGGTTAGGAACGTAACCAATTTGTGCTGCTGCCTGCGCGACCTTGTCACGGGTGGTTTGTTTGAGATTACTACCGTCTCTTAAAGACAAAGAGACTGTCGACAAACTTAGACCAGTAATTTCGGCGATCGTTTTAAGTGTGGGTCGATTTTCGTTGTGTTCAGGCATAGCCTTTACCATAGCAGAAATTGCAACGTTGCAATAATAGTGTGAAAATGATCGTTTTTTGTACAATTAATTATGCTCAACTTATTGAAATATAAAGAAAATATTAGCTATTGCGTTTTTTAAAAAAATATAGCATCGTAGCAATTACTGAAACGTGTAAACGCTTCACGAAAACTGATAAACCTAGCTGAACTATCTATTCCGATTGGAGG
>CALGND010000120.1 GCA_937958675.1 uncultured Granulosicoccaceae bacterium | reverse complement strand
GTGGGGACTAAGCAAACTGTTCAACAATCATTACAGCAAGCTCCTAGAGTGACAATATAACCAGTCCAATCACAGCCGACAGCGCACTTACTACCTAAACTGTCGTTCCGCTGCGCTACACTCTACGACAGTTTAGGTAGTAAGCGCTCTGCGGGTGATGTAGGCGTTAGGTTGACTGGCGAATTTTCTGCCGAGGTTTTAGTGCTTTGTTACGTTAGCCGACCAGAAATAAGAATGCTGGTCTAGCTGCCAATCCGTATGAGGAGCTTTGCTATCACCGAAAGCTGGTTCATGTGAATTTACACGAATTTCCACCCCTTGCTTCGCTCAAGATATCACTGATTGTTGCCGTTAATACCAATATATGGTATTTATTAATATTGCGAATGCGGTGAGGATGATGGCTAAAAACACAAGTATCGTTTTGGGTGAGCACTTCGATGAGTTTATCTCTGACCAGGTAAAGGAAGGCCGTTATGGTTCAGCGAGTGAAGTGGTACGTCAAGGTTTAAGGATGCTCGAAGAGCATGAACAAAAAGTAGAGGCCTTACGCCAAGCGCTTATTGAGGGTGAAAACAGCGGTTCTGCTGGTAAGCTCGATATGAAAGAAATCATAAGAGAAGCCCAGCAGGAAGCAGGTTAAATGCATGAAATTTTCAAATCCCAGCAAGCTAAAAACGATCTGAAAGAGATTTACTTCTACACACTAAACAAATGGGGAAGTGACAAAGCGGTAGATTACTTGATGCAGATCGACACAGGGTTGCAGGAGCTAATCAATAATCCTATGCTCGGTAAATCGCGAGACTATATTCGTGACGGATATCGATCAGTACAAATCAATCGGCATGTAATTTTCTACCGAGTGCAGAAGACTGAAATATTTATCGTGCGCGTATTGCACGAAAGAATGTTGCCTAGCAAACATCTATAAGATGATTGAAATTATATTCATAAGACGTCTACGTAACAAGTGCATTCGACGGAAAATTGAGACAACTACATAACGTGGCTACGCCACAACATGCAGCTGTGTCAATTTCCTCTGATGTAGGCGTTATGTTGGTCGGTTGACGTTTTTTATTCTTGAAGCTCTTAAATATACGCGAGTAGTAAGTCTGCAATAAAAATGGGTAATGTAACTGCACAATATTTGGAATTAGGGCTTGAGCTAGATATATGCTCTGTTGAGGATGTAACGAAGTGGGTAGATCGCCAAGCCCTTAGTTCGAGCGAACTCAATGGGGCGCTCCTTGAGCTTACCTATTTAGAAAACGGTAGTCCCCTCGATGTGATTTCGCTTTTAAGCAGAATCCCAAAAGAGGAAGAATATATAGCTGTATTGGTAAGGCTGCTAGGTGATATTCCTGAGCAAAAAAAAATGACGAAGGCTTCTGCAAGAATTTAGCGGAAGAGCTCTTTCGTGTATTCGTCAACTCAACCAACGATTTGCCAGAAGCATTGATTCAATTATGCTTGTCGGGTGATGAGTACGATATTGCGCAACAAGGAATAATGCATAAAGACACAGAAGGTTGGCATCATACGTTCAAAACTCTCTTAAAGCCTTTTGAACATGTTGGTTAGCGTTTGACGAGTTTGCCATTGCTGTTTACGAGCTATCGTTTTAGCGCATGGCTGACTGTTCAACTATCATTAGGGCAAGTATCTTAAGCGACAACATAACCAGTTCATTCACCTCGTCAGCAAGCTGGCTCGGACCTACACTGCGGTACTCTTTTTATGCTGGGTAGCACAAACAAGTCCCTCCGTTTCGGCCGGTGATGTAGGCGTTATGTTGGTCGATCAAACTTTATACGAGGTTTACGATTGAAAATTAGTAGACTGTTTCCGGCCTGGAGTTACCATAAGAAAGTTGCTTGTTAGCATCGATAAATGTAGCGTACATCCCCGCGCCACTTAAAAGCAATTTAATCAGATGTGAGGACCTATGGATATTACTCTTAGGGAAATTACGAAACTTGACTATGAAGCAGTGTGTGAGTTGCATATTCCGGATGAGCAACAAGAACACCTTGCACCTAATGTTTATTCATTAGTTGAGGCTCACTATAATGGTGATCAAACTCGTGCGATCTACCTGCGGGGCGAGCTTGTGGGTTTTATGATGTGGGGTTATGGATCTGAGCAAAAGATCTCTATCTGGCGCTTTATGGTTGCATTTGATCATCAGGGAAAAGGCATTGGTCGAAAATCGCTAGAACTTGCAATAGATGAAATAAGTTCTTTGGACGGAATACGGGAAATTGAAATTTGTTATAGCCCAACAAATGAAGTTGCGAAGTCTCTTTATGCGAGTGTAGGGTTTCGTGAAACGGGCATGGGCGAGGACGACATGTATGCAATCATTAAACTGGATCCTGGCAAATAGTTTGATGATATTTGTTTGATTTTCATTTTTTTGGCAAACCCCATTGCTACCTTTGAGCACATAGCTGGCTCTTCAGCTACCATTAGCGTATGCGTCTGAAGCGACAACATAAGCAGTCCATCCACCTCGCCAGCAAGCTGGCTCGGATCTACACTGCGGTGCTCTTTTTGTGCAGATAGCACAAAAGAGCCCCTCCGTTCCGATCGGTTATCGAGGCGTTATGTTGGTCGGTCGACCTTAGTATGAGGGTTACGAGTGGATCTTATTAGCCTTCTGCAAGCCAGAAGCGGTTGTGGTAAAGATTAGATTTGCTGTCAAGCCTTCAATAAAAAGCGCCACCCGAGAATCCAGGCAGCGCTGTTGGTTTTAGCTACAGTGTCGGTTTAGGTGAGTATTTTATTGTTGTGCCTAGGCTGTGAATTAACGGCTAGTAGCCACTCTATTGATTACGCTATTAACACCTTCAATTTTCAACGCTGCTTGACGAGCTTTATGTGATTCAAATTTACTTTCGACAACACCGAACAGGGTTACTGTATCACCGTTGATAGTAGCATTGACGCTGCCGTTGGCAACTGCTGAGTTAAGTGTGCTGTTTAGATCTTGCTTAGAGATCATCGCAGAGGCAGGTGCAGAGGCTACAGCAGCAAGAACAAGAGCAGAAGCTAGGATTCGAAGTTTCATAATAATTTCCTTTACAGAGTTAAGTTGTTTATTTAACGAAGCGTTATTGCCTCGCCATGGAAACTATTATCGGGGTTGTCCTTTGCCGGAGCATTGCGGGCACTTTACGGTTGTGTAAAGTGAGTTTTTGGCTTATGGCGTGGGGCTACGTGGCACTTAGATTGCCGACTTATTGATTGTCATGCTGACGATGCATGATCCATCACCAGCATATTGAAAACACCAAGATTAAATATATAAAACATGGATTCCAGAACGCTGCCTTCGTGGGAATGAGCGGTGGTACTAACAGCACCTTGCTGGTTTTTCAGCTACCTTGTGTGTAAGCATCTATTGCGACAACATAACCAGTCAATCAACTTCGCCAGCAAGCTGGCTCGGACCTACACTGCGGTACTCTTTTTGTGCAGGTAGCACAAACGAGTCCCTCCATTCCAGCCGGTTATTGAAGCGTTATATTGGTCGGCGGAAGTGTCAGAAGAATTGTTATGCGTCTTGATCACCGCTCATACAAGAATGCAGCTACCACGACACAGGAAATTGGTTAATTTCCGTATTTCTCAGTGTTTTAACTATTGCTAATCCATTATTGGTGATAGATTTGCACTAAATTCCATAAAACTAGAGGTGTATTGTGGTCGAAAGCGTGATTAACAGAGACCCAGAAGTTCTGAATGGCACTCCTGTGTTCGTTGGAACTAGGGTGCCAATCAGAATTTTATTTGAACACCTAGAAGCTGGTGACAGCCTAGATGTGTTTCTAAAAGATTTTCCATCTGTGACAAGGGAGCAGGCAACTGCACTATTGGATTTAGCGTTGGAGCGATTAACAGGTTCAAATGAAGCTGCTGCTTGATGAACAAGTTCCGAGACGTTTGTCTCGCGAGTTTCCAAATAATTTTGAAATTAAGACGGCTCAGGAAATGGAATGGTCTAGCGAGCGGAACGGCGCCCTATTAAAGTTGGCAGCGGAGGAAGGATTTGACGCATTGATTACCGCTGACAAGAACATGGAGTATCAACAAAACAGTGACGCATTACCATTGACTGTAATTGTTTTAGCGCCTCTGTTTAATAGATTGTCAGATTTGATACCGCTTATTCCTTCAGTATTGGGTGTGCTAGAAAACGAAAGGCCAAAAAGGTTCTATCGTATCGACGCATAACAGAACCATGCAGCGCTCACTTAATCCTTCCTTTCCGGCGCTGCCGCTCTGGTCAGCGACAGTAAAATTAATGAGATCTAGAAAATATAGAAGATCGTTGAAGTGCATATTAAGCAAAGCTTCTAGAGTGACAATATAACAAGTGCGTCCACAGCCGACAGCGCTCTTACTACCTAAACTGCCGTTCCGCTGCGCTACACTTTACGGCAGTTTAGGTAGTAAGCGCTCTGCGGGTGATGTAGGCGTTATATTGGTCAGCGGAAGTTTTTCTTGTTGTCGGTTTTGGCCGAAGGCGATCCCTATAAAGGTTTTAAGATTTTTGCTTAATACTATTGGTATGTTATCGGATGATTGGGTCGTGATTTCAGCTGTGCTGACCTTCGTGACTTTGTAAGAAAAGTGTATGCTGAGAATACAGAAAATTGACTGACAGAAAACTTATAGTGATTGTAGTTTGCATCCTCTTGACGCTTG
>CALGND010000119.1 GCA_937958675.1 uncultured Granulosicoccaceae bacterium | reverse complement strand
GATATTGGCACAATGTAAACATGCACCGCACCTGGAGCACAGTAAGGACGTTATCGAAGCTGTTGCTAGTTTTTGCGCAAAAATTTCGGACGATACATCTTCGTCCACGACTGCTGAATCATAGTTAAGCATGTACCCGCTACCCACTCATGCCTATGTACCTGGCGTATCTGCGCGGCACCCAGAAAACGCGTTTGACGATTTGAAAAATTCAGTTACCGCTGGCCAAGACATACAACAGCTAGAGCAATGTGATGCCTTTCGAGCAGGCCTGCAATTCTTGGATGCCGGCTTTTATTGGGAAACACATGAAGTGCTGGAGCCCGTCTGGATGGCATTGCCCGAAGGCTGCGAAGAAAAGACATTCGTACAGGGTTTAATTCAGCTTGCCAATGGTTGTTTAAAGTTGCGTATGGAAAAGGCCAAGGCCGCTCTGCGCTTGGTTGAGATAGCCCGAGGGTTGATGCCTGAGAATGCGTCTTCCACCGTGATGACATTGGAAACTAGAACGGTTCTTATTTGGATTGATGATTTGGAAAAGGCGGCAAGTTTATCACTATAATGGCAAATAGTATTAAATACCCGCTATTTTGATTTAAATAATTGTTTTTTCATCTGTATTAATAATATTATTGTGTAATATTAGAGATATGCAGGCTTCTCCACCCACTACCTTAACCAAACATTTCGCCCCACGAGATACGGCATGTCCAAATTGATTGATTTCCGAGTAGACCCATCAACTTACCGGCACTGGAAAGTTGAGTACGACGGGGCCGTTGCCAAATTAAGCATGGATGTTGATGAGGACGGCGGCCTGTTTGACGGCTACGAACTCAAACTGAACTCTTACGACCTGGGTGTGGATATCGAACTTAACGACATTGTCCAACGCATGCGCTTTGAACACCCCGAAGTCAAAGTCATTGTTATGCGTTCAGGAAAAGATAACGTTTTCTGTGCAGGTGCCAATATCCGCATGCTAGGAGCAGCAGCGCATAGTCATAAGGTCAATTTCTGTAAGTTCACTAACGAGACGCGTAATGCATTCGAAGCGGCAGAACAAGATAGCGGGCAAAACTACATTGCAGCGATTAAAGGCGCATGCGCTGGTGGTGGATACGAGCTGGCGCTAGCCTGTAATTACATCATGCTCACCGATGACAGTACCACAGCAGTAGGCTTGCCAGAAGTGCCGTTGCTTGCGGTACTGCCTGGCACAGGTGGTCTTACCCGAATTACCGACAAGCGCAAAATGCGCCGTGACCTTGCCGATATATTTTGCTCTATCGAAGAGGGGGTCAAAGGTCAGCGAGCCAAAGACTGGCGCCTAGTCGATGAGGTCATCCCTAATTCGAAATTTGCTGACACTGTCGATGAGCGAGCAAAAGAATTCGCGGCCAACTCCAACAAATCAGACGTCACAACCGGCATCACCTTAGGGCTACTCGATCGTGAAATAACGGATGACGGCGTTGCATGGAAAACAGTTAACGTTGAAATTGATCGAGCTGGTAGAAAGGCAACGTTTACGTTAAAAGGCCCGGCGGAAAACCCACCGGCTAGCATGGAAGAGTTTCAAAGCCAAGGCGATCAGGCTTATTTGTTAAAACTGTGCAGAGATTTTGAAGATGCTATCTTGCACATGCGCCTCAATGAAATGGATATCGGGCTTTGGGTAATAAAAACCGAAGGCGACCCTACAACATTCACTGCACACGAAGCGCTGTTAGCAAATAACGAGGACCACTGGTTAGCCAATGAAGTTCGCCAGTACTGGAAACGCACACTAAAACGTCTCGATGTCACATCACGTTCATTGGTTGCACTAGTGGAGCACGGTTCATGTTTCGCAGGCGTGCTGGCTGAAGTTTTATTTTCCGTCGATCGAAGCTACATGATGGAGGGCGAATTTGAAGACGATGATCGTGCTATTGCCACAATTGAATTAACTGAAGCCAATTTTGGACCGTACCCGATGGGCAACGGACTCACTCGCTTGCAAACGCGATTTCTCGGGGAGCCTAGGTTAGTTGATACTGCGCAAGCTCAAATAGGTCAAGCACTCGATGCAAATGCAGCGGACAAGATCGGATTGGTTACGATAATTTTAGATGACATTGATTGGGAAGATGAAATTCGAATCTTTGTTGAAGAACGAGCCTCTTTCAGCCCGGATGCAATGACGGGCATGGAGGCGAACTTACGCTTTGCAGGGCCAGAAACAATGGAAACTCGTATTTTTGGACGCCTAACCGCATGGCAAAATTGGATTTTCAATCGTCCTAACGCTGTTGGCACTGACGGCGCACTGCAGCGTTATGGCACTGGTGTTCGTGGTGATTTCGATTTAGAGCGCGTCTAACTACTAAACTGTTAAGGGATACTTCATGAGCAATACACTCGACGTCAGTTACGACACTCGCATTCCCAACAATGTTGGTCTTGGTCAAGATCGCAAAGTGTTAAAAGCCCTAGAGAAATGGCACCCAGGATACATTGATTGGTGGAACAAATTAATCCCACAAAACTTTCAAGACTCCATGGTGTATCTGCGCACAGCGGTCAGTGTTGATCCAAAAGGCTGGGCAAAGTTTGACTACGTAAAAATGCCTGAATACCGTTGGGGCGTGTTATTGGCTCCACAAGTAGAGAACCGCACCATCCCATGTGGCGAGCATCAAGGCGAACCTGCATGGCAGGAGGTGCCGGGCGAGTATCGCAATATGGTTAAGCGGCTAATCGTCATTCAAGGTGATACTGAACCTGGTTCAGTCGAGCAACAACGCTTTCTTGGTCTAACAGCACCGTCGCTTTACGATTTACGCAATCTGTTTCAAGTCAATGTTGAAGAGGGCCGTCATCTTTGGGCAATGGTGTATTTGCTGCAAAAATATTTTGGCAAAGATGGTCGAGAGGAGGCTGATGATTTGCTACGTCGTTCTTCAGGGTCTGAGGAAGCTCCGCGTATGCTGGGCGCATTCAATGAAGAAACTCCCGATTGGCTGTCGTTTTTTATGTTTACCTACTTCACCGATCGTGACGGCAAGATGCAGCTTGAATCACTGGCACAATCCGGGTTCGACCCACTGAGCCGAACCTGTCGTTTTATGCTCACCGAAGAAGCGCATCATATGTTCGTGGGCGAAACAGGTGTTGGACGCGTAATCCAAGCAACATTGGATGCCATGAACAAAGCGGGAATAAGCGATCCAAACGAGATTGACAACATACGTGATCTGGGTGTTATTGATTTACCCACTATCCAGAAAAAGCTTAACCTGCACTACACGCTATCACTTGATCTATTTGGCCAAGAAGTATCCACTAATGCGGCAAACGCCTTTAATGCTGGCATAAAAGGACGCTTTATGGAACATCGCATTGATGATGATCACCGCTTGGCAGACGATAAGTACAAGGTAAGTAATATCGTTGATGGCAAGATTGTTGAGCAAGACGTACCTGCACTCACTGCTGTGAACATGCGCTTACGAGATGACTATGTACGTGACGCGGCTGGCGGCGTGGGCCGATGGAATAAAGCCATCAAAAAAGCAGGTTTCGAATTTGAATTGACGTTGCCGCATGAAGCGTTTCACCGTCAGATTGGCGTGTTCGCTGCGATTAAGGCAAATCCTGCTGGGGATATCATTACTGACGCTGATTGGGAGAGCAAGCAGGGTGATTGGCTACCAACAAAGGCAGATGGTGATTTTATTCAATCGTTGATGAAGCCTTGTTTCGAGCCGGGCAAATACGCCAGTTGGATCGCTGCGCCGAAGGTGGGTATAGACAACAAGCCAGGCGATTTTGAATTTGTCAAATTGCACATGGCCTAAGCGATGAGTCAGCCACTAAAGCAACATTTGATCGATCCGGAAATATGCATTCGCTGCTACACCTGCGAGATGACATGTCCTGTGCAAGCGATCGAACACAATGATGACAACGTTGTGGTTGATGCGTCTAAGTGTAATTTCTGCTTGGACTGCATTCCAGTTTGCCCCACGGGATCTATTGATGAATGGCGAGTTGTTGAAGCACCGTACTCACTTGAATCACAATACGAATGGGACGAACTGCCTGAGCAGAGCGATATAACCCTAGAAGCAAACTCTGATAACGCTACGAATAATTCAGATGATGCTATCGATCCCATCGCCGCACTGTTGGCTGAAGCGCATCAAGGCGCTGGTGGTAAATCAAAGGCGCCAGCTTCAGCATCTAAACCGGCTATCAACCTTTACAACATAGGCAACGCGACAGAAGCCATCGTACAAGGCAACTATCGCTTAACCGATAAGGATAGTGATAGCGACGTTCGACATATTATTCTGGATTTTCAAGGTAAACCTTTTCCAGTTTTAGAAGGCCAATCGCTGGGTGTCATCGCACCCGGTACTGACAGCAATGGAAAAGCGCACCTACCACGATTGTATTCTGCATCTAGCCCTCGTGATGGTGAGCGTCCTGGTTATCACAATGTATCGCTTACCGTAAAACGCGACGAAGGCGGTTTGTGCTCCAATTATTTGTGTGATCTTACAAAGGGTGACAAAGTAAAAGTGACCGGCCCATTCGGTGCCACATTTTTAATGCCTACTGATCCAACTGCGCGTTTACTGATGATATGCACTGGTACTGGCTCTGCGCCCATGCGCGCTTTTACAATGGCACGAGAACGCACTCTTGGTGCTCGTGAAGGCGGAATGGTGATGTTCTTTGGTGCTCGCACACCCCAGAGCCTTCCTTATTTTGGCCCATTAAAGAAAATGCCTGAAGCGCTATTGCAGCAGCATTTGGTCTTTAGCCGTTCGCCAGATCAACCTAAAGAATACGTGCAAGATCGCATGCGTAAGGAAGCTGATGTTGTGTCTGAAATGCTTCAAGACCCCAATACGCACATCTATATTTGCGGCCTGAAAGACATGGAACAAGGTGTTGAAGAAGCCTTCGCTAATATTGCTGAAGCATCCGGGGAGTCATGGCAGGCCTTGCGTGATGTGATGCGAGAAGATGGCCGCTACCACGTAGAAACGTATTAGTGACAAATAAGTGATGAGTAACAATAATAAAAAAATCGTGGATCTTCAATCCGAAGGTACACCTGCGGAGGCGAGTGCCAACGATACTGTAGATGATTCGGTTGCAGCTCTTATTGATCAAGTCGGTAAACGTGTTATCGCTGCTCGCAAAGCAAAGCGTTTATCAAGACGAGAACTATCTGAGCTATCTGGTGTGTCACCCAGCTACATCGTGCGCTTAGAAAGTGGCGAAGGCAATATTTCTATCGGATTATTGCAACGAATCGCCGTTGCACTAGAGCGCCCGATTGAATGGTTGATCACAACTGACGATGCGCTCACGACAGACATAGCACGTCTTATAGTGCGCTATCGTCGTGCAGATGCCACAACCCGGTCAGCGGTGTTAAGTTTGCTCGACCCAGATCAGTTACGAGAACAAAAAGCTGAAAGAATTTGCTTAATTGGATTACGTGGCGCGGGCAAATCCACACTAGGCGCGAAGCTTAGCGAGTCAATGGGATTGCCATTCGTGGAACTTAATCACGAAATCGAACAAGCGGCAGGAATTCCAGTTGCAGAAATAATTGCCATGTACGGCGATGAGGGCTATCGAAAACTTGAAGCCGACACCTTGCGCGCAATTATTGCTAGTCGCACAAGGCTGGTTTTAGCGGTTGCAGGTGGCGTAGTTGAAGAATCAGCAACATACGCCCAATTGCTAAATCGATTTCATTCTGTTTGGCTTAAAGCCACTCCGGCTGAGCATATGGGCAGAGTACGAGCGCAAGGCGATATGCGCCCGATGGAAGGCAACCCGCAAGCGATGGAACAGCTGCAAAAGATTCTAGAGGCGCGAGAGTCCAGTTATGCCCAGGCAGATCTTCAACTAGATACTAGCGGTAAATCAATTGAGGCTACACTGACGGAGCTATGCGCGCTTGTTGTGTCTAATACAATCCTTAAGTAAAGCAAATAGCACTAGGCGTCGTTAAGTAAGAATACAGAGAACTACTATGAGCGTCACCACTCGTCAAGAGAATAACGTTGGCTTCGTTGAAATAGATAATGCCCCCGTCAATGCTATCGGGCTTTCGGTACGTCAGGGTCTTTTGGAAGCCGTTGGCTGGGCTGAGAGATTAATGCTTGAGCGTGTCATAGTTCATGGTCGTGGTGGAATGTTCGCTGCTGGCGCGGACGCAAGAGAATTCGACGCACCCCCGGTGGAGCCTCATCTACCCGATGTACTTAATGCTATCGATAAGAGTTTCGTGCCATGGGTTGCAGCGATTGATGGTGTTGCACTTGGTGGCGGCGCGGAGATAGCATTGGCGTGCCGTATGCGAATTATGACACCCAGTGCTCGCATCGGTTTTCCGGAAGTCACCCTTGGCGTGATACCTGGCGCCGGCGGTACGCAAAGACTGCCACATGTAGTAGGCCTTGCTAACTCGCTAGAAATAATATCAGGTGGTAAACCGCTAACGGCTCAGGCTGCGCTTGATATAGGCCTTATCCATGATATTGACGATGATGCGCTGCATGGCGCTTTTATGGTGAATACAGAAGAGCTAGGGTGTGTCGTGCCAGCGCAAGATTTGCCGGCGCCAGTTGCCGACCCCGAAGTGTTTGCACGCGCACGTAAACAAGTATCGTTGAAAAGCCCAGGGCAACATGCACCGCGACGCGCAATAGACGTTATAGAAACAACGATTGGTTTACCTATTGACGAAGGTTTAGCCATAGAGCGCCAAACCTTTCTCGAGCTTAGAGACTCAGATCAAGCAAAATCGCTTCGGCATCTTTTTTTCGCTGAACGCAACACTAAATTACCAGCGGATGTGGTTACTGATAGTGCTGAATTAGTCCATGTAGCGGTGGTTGGCGGCGGTACCATGGGTTCAGGTATCGCCTATGCGTTACTTAATGCAGGATTAACTGTGACTATACTGGAGACTGATGATGCCGGTGTGCAACGTGCTAACGCAAACGTCAATA
Source organism: uncultured Granulosicoccaceae bacterium (assembly GCA_937958675.1). Classification (GTDB taxonomy): domain Bacteria; phylum Pseudomonadota; class Gammaproteobacteria; order Granulosicoccales; family Granulosicoccaceae; genus Granulosicoccus. The sequence continues at coordinate 6,949 of CALGND010000119.1, read as the reverse complement.
GCATCGTAGAAGCTAGCCTTAAGCGTGGACTTATTGACAGACTCGGTGCAGACACTCGACTGGCGCGCTTTAATGCCACAACGAATTACTCAAGTGTTTCTGATGCAACATTAGCGATAGAGGCTGCATTTGAGAGCATGGATGTTAAACGCGTTGTATTCGCAGCGCTTGAGAAAGCGTTGCCGGCCGATGCAATTTTGGCCAGTAACACGTCTTATCTTGATGTGAACGACATTGCGAGCGCAGTTTCTGATCCAACGCGGGTTATTGGGCTGCATTTCTTTGCGCCCGCACATATCATGAAATTACTTGAGGTTGTTCGGGGTGATGAAACTTCTGATATTGCTTTGGTTACCTGCTTCACGCTTGCAAAACGACTCCGCAAAATCCCGGTAACCGTGGGTGTGTGTGATGGCTTTGTTGGCAACAGAATTCTAGCCCGTTATCGAGAGGCGGCTGACACAGTATTCATGGATGGTTCTACTCCATGGGATATTGACGAAGCCATGGTTGAATTTGGTTACGCTATGGGTCCGTATACAGCCCAAGATCTTTCGGGGCTTGATATAGCACACGCTAATCGCCGACGACAAGATGCTACTCGTGACCCTGAGAGGCGTTATATCCCCATTGCTGATCGTATGGTAGAGCTCGGCAAGCTTGGCCGTAAGACTGGTGCAGGGTGGTATCGGTACCCTGATGGCACTGGCAGAGTAGATGATCCTATTGTTGCAGACCTTGGTATTGAAGAGGCTCACTTTGCAGGTATCAAACGTGTTGATTACGACGCAGATGAAATCCGAGAACGCTTATTGTTGGCTATGATCAATGAAGCGGCCGACATACTTCACGAAGGTATAGCTCGGAGTGCTGCTGATATCGATTTGGTTACAGTCTTTGGTTATGGTTTCCCGCGATGGCGAGGCGGTTTAATGCATTACGCCGATTCGCTTGGCGTTAGCGACATCGTTTTAAAATTGCAGAAGCTACAAAATGAAGATGGAATAGCGTGGAGGGTAAGTCCACTGTTAATGCGTTGCGCAGAGCAGGGTATTAAAATAAGAGATGCAGTTTAGGTCGTCATGAGACCTGATGGAATTGATATGCCAATAATCAAGAGCATCTCATGCAATATTTCTAATTCTTCAGGTCCGATAAAGCGTCAGATAACAAGTAAAACACTACACGAATGCGCTTACTGCTTTTCAACTGCTTATGTGACACCAGCACATAGGCCGATGAGCAGTTTTATCATTGTTTTAATTTAAGTTTGTGCAGCGTCCCAGTACAAATTCAACATATAGTCTTCTATATGTGCTCCGTATATGCCTAATTAGTACAAGAAAAAGTGATGCTAACGACAACAAGCCTATAGAACCACCACCACTAGAATTCGCATTGGTATCGATTGTTTCACCAGTGGCGCCCATATCGGTGCCGACTATATCTGCTCCAAGCGGAATACACTGTTGAGAAGTAGTTTCTGTTTGACACGCCTGAAATGCAGTACTTCTGGCTGTGCCGTTTCCTGTCGGAAATCGAAACAGGAAGTTACCACTTGCATCAAACTTAATCACTTCATTTCGATAGGAAACAACATAAAAATCACCGTTGTCATCAAAGGCAATACCCTGGGGGACAATAGCGCTACCGTCATCAATTTCGCCTGGTAGCAGTGATGTAAGTAAGTTTCCATTTTGATCAAATTCGTAGATGCCAGTATCACCACCACCAGAGGTTACCCATAGCGTGTCATCGATGTCGCTAGGCATAGTATTGGGATCACGAGCGACCGCCATTAAGCTCTGTATGCCATTAGTTGTAAAATCAAATAGAAACTCTTCATTGGTATCAAATTTCGATACAGCGCCAACACTGCCAGAAGTGCTCCCCAAGCGGTTAGCAACGAATAGACTGCCATCAGCCATAAAGGCGGAACAGTTTGGATCTTGCAGGGAAGGGGTGGTAAACCGACGTAACAGCGTGCCCTGCTGCTCAAACACCATGAGCTCATTGCCATTAGAGTTGCTGATAAAGACTAGTTGCTCATCAGTGGACACATCATCCTCGGAAGAAAACGTCACGCCGACCGGTTCGTTAAATTCAGGATGTTCCAGCACTCTAAGAAACTGATGGTTATGATCAAAAATATGTATCGCATTGCTGAATTCACCCGCCACCCAAATTTCGCCATTTGCAGGATTGAAAGCAATCCCTCGCGGCCCATCTAAACCTGTCGTGCTAAATCTTTCTACCGGCGTGCCATCTGGTGTAAAAACAGCGATCTCATCTGCAGACCACATGGAGACGTAGAGATTCCCAGTATGCTCGAACGGTAAAAGTGCCTGTGTTGTGCCAGTAACACACAGCAGTAAGCTAAATATCAGGATACGGATGGATTGACTGTTTGGTGTCATTGGACTTTTTGGTTTACGTGTGGTAGATGAGATTATAGGTTACCTATATTTCACACGTTACGTCCAAATTAATCATCTACATCTTGTTCAGGAATCATTAAATCTTCAAGAAAAAAAGCAGATAATTCCGCCCGCCCGCTGATTGATGCTTTTTTATAAATCTGTGTTGCTTGCTGACGAACGGTTCGCTCTGATACGCCGCGCGCGATCGCGATTTCTTTTAGGCTGTATCCCTTGAGTAACAGCAACGCTATTTGTTTTTCTGCTTTGCTGAGCTTCCATTGATGAAACTGCTGATCGATCGATTCGCTTAAGCCTTTTAGGTAGATACCGGCGCGACCTTTCCATCGTTCCAGATCTGTGCGCTGCGCAGAGACGGTACTTTCCAGCGAGCGGTTTGCCTTTAATAAGGTAAGCGGTGTGTAGCGCCAAATATACAGTAGCAGCATCACGGGTAAAAACATGTCGCTGACATCAACAAGTAGGTCACTGCTTGTCGCTCCATCGCTGCGATCTTCGAAGAAATCATACATTGCGAAACCAAGTAAAAGACAGAGCACAAATGTGATGATTGCTCGCTCATTGTCGATCCAGCCCCGCAAACGATGACGTAAGACATTTGACTGTAACGGATCTGTAAGTTTTTGATTTTGTGGTGTTTCAGTCATTTGCCGGATTCCTGATTTGAGCCCTCTGCGGACAAAATGGTACATCTTCAAAGGAGCACTACTATGTTCACATTATCCCGAGTATTACCCGTTGTCGCTGCAAGTCCCATTCTACTGTTTTGTGCATCTAACGTCGGTGCAGAAAACCGCACAAGTGTAGGTTGGTCATATGACTTAGGGATTGGGGTTGAGTTTGAGCCGGTTTATACCGGTTCTGACGTGTATACATCTGAGGCTGACCTAAATTTAGAGGCAAGCTATCACTCAAGCAATGGTCACCGTTATTTTATCTCCCTTGGAGAAATTGGGGTGGACTGGCTCATTGGCCCTGAGATGCAGTTGCGAACCAACTTAGAGTATGAGTTCGGTCGAGATAATGCTGATGATCCAGCGTTATTAGGATTCCCTGAAGTCGAAGATACAGTAGAAGCACAAACTATACTGTTTTGGCGAGCGGGGGAGGTGGTCATTGGCGGTGGGCTACAGATAGACGTGCTTGATCGTGGTAAAGGGTTAGTCGGTTTTTTAGGTGCAAGCTACCAAAGGTTATTAACACCAAAGCTATCTCTGCAGACGGATCTAGACATAAGCATTGCCGATGCGGAGCATATGTTTACCGAAGTGGGGATTAGTGAAGCGATCGCTGAGGTAACGAATTACAGTGCTTATAAGCCGGATGCAGGTTTCAAAGGAGTGTCGACAGCGTTCGGACTTGAATATAGTTTGAGGTCCGACTGGATAGTGCATTGGTCGGGCTCAATTGAATTCTATGGATCTAATATGAGTGATAGTCCGTTGATCGCAGCAAACGGAACTGATACTACTTATGAGATATCGTTTGGTTTATCAAAATCGTTTTAATATGAGTGATAAAAGAACAGCTACTGCCAAGAGATGCCTTCACTGGCTAGGCCTAAATGCGTTCGATTAATCTCGTCTAAGCTATTGAAATTAAATGTATATATCAACTGATCGAGGCTTTATTAATAAAATATTCAAATTATTTTTTAGAAGATGTAGAAAAGCTGTATTGGCCGACGTCCTAGAGATACAAACCACAACAAAAGGCTATTTCTATGATTTTCACTGTAACCCCGATATTTGCTTTGCCAGTAGCTGTTATCTACATGATCCTGTGGATGCGTGTCACGTCAAAACGTAGTGCTCTTGCACAGTCCATTGGTGACGGAGGCGATACCGATCTGCTTCTTCGCATTCGCCAACATGGTAATTGTGCCGAGTGGAGTTCCTTTCTTTTGATTCTTATGATGATCTCTGAAGGAATGGGTGCGCCTAGTCTGTATCTTTTTATCGGGGGAGCGCTGTTGCTTCTGGGTCGAGCAGCGCACCCATTCGGTTTAAAGAAGGATAATGCTGCGCATATACTGCGATACGTAGGAAATGGATCGAATATGCTTGCCGCTTTAAACTTCATGATTTGTATTGCCGTAAATTTACTCGGTCTATGACACCTTTAATTTTCTAAGTAGATTATCCGAACATTTAATTACTCTATCAATCTATAACCAAGGAATACTCAATGAAATACATGCTTTTGATTTACAACAATCCTGAACAGCAGCCTGACTACGGTACGCCTGAATTCGAATCTATGATGGCAGGATTTTTTGCGGCTAATGAAAAAATGAAAAATGACGGTGTGCTGGTTGACGGTGAAAGCCTTAACCAACCCCAAACAGCAACATCCGTACGCATCAAAGCCGGTAAAACCGAGACGATGGATGGGCCCTTCGCCGAAACACGCGAATATTTGGGCGGGTACTATATTGTAGACGTACCAGACTTAGACAGCGCTATCAAGTATGCAGAGCTGATACCTTCCGCCACTTTCGGAACCATAGAAGTTCGCGCCATGATGGACTACAACCCTGCAGGCTAATTCATGACAAACACCACCCCCATCGCGATCAATAAGGCCATCGAAGATGTTCTGCGAAACGATCGGGGGCGGTTGATTGCCGGGCTCTTCTCACGACTAGGCGATTTGCAGGTGGCGGAAGACGCTTTGCAAGAGGCCTGCATATCTGCCATGGCGCATTGGGGTCGATCCGACCTGCCAAGTTCTCCGGTTGGCTGGTTGATGAAGGTCGCGTTGAACAAAGGGATTGATAATGCACGCGCTGTCCAGCGTGATCGTAAAAAGGTAGATCAATTTATGATAATCAGTGCATCACATTTTGAAACGATCGATGAAGAGCCCATTCCGGATGAGCGTCTTCGCCTGATCTTTACGTGTTGTCATCCGGTACTGGAAGAAAAATCGCGTATTGGCTTAACGCTGCGCACGGTCTGTCACCTGACAACCAGGGAAATTGCCGCAGCCTTTCTAGACAAAGAAAAAACCATGGCTCAACGTATTTCTCGAGCTAAAGAAAAACTCCGAGAAGTAGGTATCGAATTTGAAATTCCTGATCAAACCCATTGGTCTGGACGATTGGACTCAGTGCTCTCAACCATCTACCTTATTTTCACTACGGGTTATGTCAATGAGGATACTAGTGAAAGGGATCTTTGTGCAGAAGCGATATTTTTATTGCGCCTGTTGGATCGATTGCGACCGGATGATCCAGAGATTGAAGGCGCGTTAGCCCTTGTCTTGTTGACTGATGCCAGAAGTAGTGCACGCATTGGTAACGACGGTGCAACGGTACCACCCACTGAGCAAAATCGCTCACTGTGGGACATGCACAAAGTTGAGGAAGCAAGAGAAATATTGTCTCAGGCAGTGTTGCGTGGCCGATCTGGGCCTTATCAAATAAAAGCGGCTATTGCCGATTGCCATATGATGGGGAGCGTACCCGATTGGAAACAGATTTCACTGTTGTACGGATCACTGTGGGCGCATGAACCCACGCCAATCATCGCATTGAACTGGGCGATTGCTATAGCCGAGATCGGCCAAGCCGAACTGGCACTGAGTAAAGTTGAAGCTTTGGAAAGTGAACTAAAAACCTTCCAACCGTTTTATGCCACTTACGCAGGAATACTGAGTCAAGTGGGGCAGATCGATAAAGCAAAAAAAATGTATGAAATAGCAATACAACGTTCCCAAAATAGTGCCAGTAGAATATTTCTAGAAAAAAAGCTTCGGACACTCTAGGGAATGTCAGCGCACAATTATTACAGATGTAGTGGTGTAGTAAGAGTTACGTTTCTATTGCGTATAAAAAACACGTGATTTCTATAACCATGAAAGTTATTCTGCGCATTCGATTGTCGGTTTGACGTAGGGTGCTTGTTTGGAGCCACCAATTCAATCTCAACCCGGTACCACACACACCATTAAAGATCCGCCAGCAGCTCTTCTTCCGAAATTCTGCGACAAATAAGTATGAGCGTTCCACCCAGATCACCGTTAGCCAAAGTACTGGTCGCTTTTTTAAATGTAAAAAACATCGTGTACTACGTTTAGTAGTGGCAGTTTGGTGGCGATGCGTGTTTAATGCTTCCTGTTGGCTACAATATCGCTTTGATATTTTACACCCGTAGACCTCATAAGGCTCAGTATAAGTGGTCGTAAAATAGACGGAGCTTGAGGCGGTTCGTGATTCCCGCTCTAGTGGATACAGGAAAAGATTCATGCTGCTATCAGAACGTATACAACAGATGTTCAGTATCGATTTGCGAACTCTCGCCATGGTTCGGGTCTGTTTTGGATTGATTATCCTTTCTGATCTCATCCAACGCTCACAGTTGTTTACCCTGCTTTACTCCGAGCATGGTGTGCTCCCTCGTGTCGCTGCACTAAGCCACGCCGGGTCGTGGCGTTTCTCTTTCCACTTACTCAATGGACATGGTGAGTACCAGTGGATTCTTATGGCGTTGCTAGGGCTGGCAGCTGTT
>CALGND010000118.1 GCA_937958675.1 uncultured Granulosicoccaceae bacterium | reverse complement strand
GACCAGCCGCATAAGCGACTCCCCAATGCAACATAGCGCAGTGCGAATCGTGTTCAAGCCCTTTTTTGAAACAGGCTAGGCCCTCTTCTTGATTAAAGCCAAAGCACCAATTAATGCCCTGATCAAACAATCGCTGGGCCTCTACTGACGTGGTACTTATTTTAAAGCTATGGCTGCCTAAATCGAATCTCAGCAAAGGTGGGGTCTCGTCTATTGTTTACGTGATTAATCTGACGATCATATTACATTGTTTGATGCTGTATTTTCAACGCACTGACGCGTTATCATAAGCACCTACATAACAGCATTGGAGCCATTAGGACCGGTAAGCGATCGGTTAATCAAATACTGCTAGAGACCATCCGCAAGCATACCTAGCTAAGGCATGGAATCCTACCAAAGTTGTTCGCAACTCAAATGATTTGATTCTGTATTGATGCCACGCATTAAACGCGTACGTGCTTCATATGCCGTGGCCAAGCTCTCAGCCAGATTCAAGGCCTTAGTGAGTTCGGTGTGACAAAAATAATTCAGTTGATGCGCCGCAAGCTCTTCTTGATGCGCATCTCCAAGCGCATGGGCCGCTGCCAATTGACTACGGCATTCTGTAGCTAAACTTGCTTCTAATTGTTCCCATAGCGCGATAGTGTCATCTAGAAACAGCGCTTGATTTTGTACAATTAAGTACAACAAGCGTTTGTAGATGGCACAAGCTGATCGAGTCGATTCAATACCCTGCGATACAAGAGAAACACTATCACTATTTTCAACTAGCTTTCGATTATCCATAAAACGGGCAGATTCGCCTTCGCTTAAATAACGATGTTGTTGATGCTCTTCCGGTACTGTCTTTAGTGCCATAAACACAGGCACAAAGGGCGCGGCTATCGCACCAATTGACGCATGCCATAAATAGCGACAAGCAACATACGGGGTGTCAACTAAAGGCACAACTTGTCCATACCCAGCTGTATCACCCGTTAATATGGGCGTGCGAACGGCCCAGAGCATATCCTCTAATGTGATGCCACCTTTATCTCTAGCACGTCCAAGCATTTCCTCCTCGATCCACGCTACCCCCGCCCACCGCGATTTGCCATCACCATAGATTGAATTAAAATTAAATTCGCTACCCTCGACAAACCAACCTTGCGCAACAGCAAACGACACCAAATTGGGCGAATAACGGTAATCAGCAGAGTCGCTAGCGACGGGTATTACTTCAATATAACCGGGGCGAGACGCACGTATGGAGTCAGGGCCCAAGCGTTCTGCTGCCCATAAGCGCTGCCCACCAGCGCATTCGATAACAACCCAAGCCTCATTTTCATCAGCGATGAGGTGCGAGTTACCGCCATAGCTAGAGTATCCATGCTCTGCAATCAGCTTACCAATCAAATTAACAGCGTCGCTCGCGGTTTTGGCTCTTTGCAATACGATGCGGGCAAGGTCGCTGTAGTTAGGTCCACTCTGATCAGCCGGTGTCATCGCTATCAGCTCAGCCCTCGACGTTGACCAAATGTCGCGTACCGCAACACCAAACTCGTTAAGCCCACCATTGGTTAACGGTGCGGGCACACCTAAATAGTGGGTATAGCTCGTCCTAATATGGCGATAGGTTTCGCTCACTTGCGGGATTTCACTTAGTGCACCAGGCAGATCAGCTTCACTGGTCACACCGACAGTTATTGACGCATCACTTTCATATTGGCGACGTGGCTCAACTTCCAACCAATGGCTCGAAGGCTCATCTCCATAGCCGCCAATCCATGCATGTCCCGTTTGTGATACGTTCTTGCCGATATAAAGCCCATAGCTCATCTATATCCCCCCTTCAAACTGGTTAAGCGCTTTTTAGCTGTCAATCAAATATACGCCTTAAGCTCATCACAATGACAAGCTTTACAACAATTTTTAGGTGTATATTAGATGCCTCAAGCATAGGTCTACTACCGCACCACTGGGTAGGGCCGAATTTAATCATGGGAGGCCACATACGTGAAAGCTGTCGGAATAGTTAATTATCTACCCGTTGAAGATAATAAGGCCTTTGTTGACTTTGAGTCAGACAAACCAACCCCTACTGGCCAAGATTGCTTAGTCGCTGTTAAAGCGATTGCTGTTAACCCTGTTGATACCAAAGTAAGGCGTGGACTCACCACTGCAGAAGGTACCATCGAAAATCCTCCTCGGGTAATTGGCTGGGATGCCAGCGGTGTTGTCGAAGCAGTTGGTCCTGATGCCACCTTATTTACACCTGGCGATGAGGTATTTTATGCCGGTGATATCACACGACCCGGTGCTAATTCTGAATACCAATTAATTGATCAACGAATCATCGGTAAAAAGCCAAGCTCTCTTAACTTTACCGAAGCTGCCGCACTTCCACTAACTAGCATCACCGCCTATGAAGCATTTTTTGATCGGCTAAGTATTGATCGAGATGGCGCGAACAAAGGCGACACACTTTTAATTATTGGTGCAGCGGGCGGAGTGGGCTCAATCGGGATACAAATTGCCAAACAAGCAGGGCTTACGGTCATAGCCACCGCATCACGCCCCGAGACTGAAGCATGGGTTACAGAACTAGGCGCTGATCACGTAATCAACCATCACGGCGACATGGTCGAACAAGTGAAAAAACTAGGGCTTGAGTATGTTGATCACATCGCCGTGTTTAACGATATGCGGCATTGGGATGCCTGTGTTCAATTAATACGACCACAGGGCGGCATCGTGTCGATTGATGATACCGAGCAACCCATGCCAATGGCTGCAATGAAAACAAAAGCAGCAAGCTTGCACTGGGAATTTATGTTTGCTCGAGCCATGCACAAAACGCCAGACATGATTAAACAGCATGAGCTACTCAATTGGATTGCCGATAGGGTCGATGCAGGGAATATACGCACCACCTTAACCAAGGTTATCTCCCCAATCAATGCAGCAAACTTACTAGAGGCTCATCGCTTAATTGAATCCGGAGAAGCTAAAGGTAAAATTGTGCTTGAGGGGTATCCTTAACACACCCACTGCACGGCTAACAATTGACGGTGCCATACCGAGACTACAAATTAGCTTACTAGCACCTCGTTAAGCGCCGCAACCGTTGCATCAACAACAATATCAACCTCTGCCTTTGTGATACATAACGGAGGCGATAGTCCGATAATGTCACCTTGTGGCATTGCTCTGGCGATGACATTACGTTTTAACATTCCAGCCACTACGGTTGGTCCTATCTTTTGCTCGGGAGCGAAAAACTCACGATTCTGTTTATCCTTTACTAGTTCAATTGCGCAGAGCATGCCTTCGCCACGCACCTCACCTACATTAGGATGACCAGCCAATGCATCTGAAAAGCGATCGTTTAGATATTTACCAACAGTGCCTGCATTTTCAACTAATCCTAACTCATCAATTAAGTTTAAGTTGGCAACACCAGCGGCAGCGCAAATTGGATGCGCCGAATACGTCCAGCCATGGCCAATAGGACCAAACTTATCGGTACCCTGCTCAAGTACTTCCCACATATTTTTACTCACGATTGTGCCGGACAGCGGTGCATAAGCTGATGTTAAACCCTTAGCAATGGTGATCAAATCAGGCTCCATAGCATAGTGATCAGAACCAAACATGCTGCCAAGCCTTCCAAAGCCTGTCACCACTTCATCAGCGATTAACAAAATATCGTACTTACTTAGCACTGCTTGAATAGCAGACCAATATCCAGCAGGTGGTGGCACAAGTCCCCCAGTGCCCAACACTGGCTCGCCTATAAAAGCTGCGATAGTATCTGCGCCCTCCTCGTTTATCATCGCTTCAAGGCGCTGAGCGCAGTCTGCTGAGAAGGCCTCTTCAGACATGGACTCATTTTTGCGACGAAAATAATAAGGCGCTTCTGTATGAAGCACAGGCGCAAGGGGTAAATCAAATTGTTTATGGAAAAGCTCCAACCCAGTTAAGGAACCAGACATCAAACCTGAGCCATGGTAACCACGCCATCTTGAGATGATTTTCTTCTTTTGAGGACGATCAAGCACATTGTTGTAATACCAAACCAATTTGATGTTGGTTTCATTGGCATCTGAACCACCTAGACCGAAATACACACGGCTCATATTTTTGGGCGCTCGATCTATAATCATCTTAGCCAGCGTAATGGAGGCTTCAGTACCATGACCTACATAGGAATGGTAGTAGCTAAGCTCGCGCGCCTGAGTCGCAATAGCTTCTGCAATATCTTGTCTACCATAACCCACGTTTACGCAATAGAGCCCGGCGAAGGCATCCAGTAAGCGATTGTTTTCGCGATCGGTAATATAAACACCTTCACCACCAGTAATAATGCGATTGCTTATTTCTCCGCGGGCAAATTGCCCCAGATGGGTAGATGCGTGAAAAAAGTGTTCGTGATCCCATTGACTGAGGTGATCGTTTTTTAGCATGGGTAGATCGGACTAATATTGATAATATTGGGTGCTAGGTTGCGCATAATTGCAAGCCTTGTCAATTGCCCGATCACCGTTGAGTATCCAAGCACGTCAAATCAGTTGCCCAAACGCGACAGATGATGACAATCGCTACTAAAAAAGTCGATAATGGCCGCATTATCTCAAACGCTTAGATCAAGTAAATTGGAGAGCAAAGCATCGTGACCGAAACGCCTACGTTATATTTTTCGCGTGACGAATACGCCGCTCGACTCGCCAAAACTCGCGCAGCGATGAGTCAGCGCAATATAGAACTGATAATCGTGTCAGACCCATCCAATATGGCTTGGCTGACAGGCTACGATGGTTGGTCTTTCTATGTCCATCAGTGCGTTTTGGTAGCGCTGCACGGAGAACCTGTCTGGTATGGTCGATCGCAGGATGGTAATGGCGCTAAGCGTACGTGCTTTATGCAGCACGACAACATCATCGGTTATCCCGATCACTACGTTCAATCTACAGAACGCCATCCAATGGATTACCTCAGCGAGCAATTAAAAGTTAGGTCTTGGGATGATTTGTCCATTGGCGTAGAAATGGATAATTACTGGTTTTCTGCAGCAGCATATCAATCACTACAACAACACTTGCCCAACGCGAAATTTAGTGATGCCACAGCGTTAGTGAATTGGCAACGCGCGATTAAATCAGAAACCGAATTACAATACATGCGCACTGCCGGCAAAATCGTAGAGCGCATGCATCAGCGCATTGTTGACAACATCGAACCCGGCATTCGTAAATGCGATTTAGTTGCCGATATATACGATGCAAGCTTACGCTACAACGACGAAGTTGGTGCTGGTGGTGATTACCCTGCCATTGTACCGCTACTCCCATCAGGCCCAGCTGCAGATGCACCGCATCTGACTTGGGATGACAAAACTATGCAATCAGGTGAAGGGACATTCTTTGAAATTGCCGGAGCGTATCGTCGTTACCATTGCCCATTATCACGCACGATCTTCTTAGGCCAACCCACTAACACATTTTTAGATGCAGAAGAGGCTGTTCTAGAAGGCATGGAAGCGGGCCTTGAAAAAGCACGAGCAGGTAACCTTTGCGAAGACATTGCAATTGCCTTTTTTAATGTATTAGAAAAACACGGTATAAAAAAGGACAATCGCGCAGGTTATCCAATCGGTATCTCTTATCCACCAGACTGGGGCGAGCGTACTATGTCCATACGCCCTGGGGATAAAACCGAACTGCAACCCAATATGACCTTTCACTTTATGACTGGCCTATGGATGGATGGTTGGGGCTTTGAGATAACAGAAAGCATTGTGATTGGAGATAGCGAGCCAGAGTGTTTAGCCAATTTTCCGCGTAAACTCATCGTTAAAAAATAGACCACTACGCTATGAGCGATACACTAAGCAACGCGATTGACATTCTCGACAATTTGGTTAAATTCGAAAGCGTTTCAGGTAAACCCACCCATGCCATTATTGGCTTTATCCAAAGCTATCTCGAAAAACATGGTATTGACAGTACACTAAGCTACGACGACGATGGCGAAAGAGCAAACATCTTTGCAACCATTGGTCCACAGCTTGATGGCGGTGTTGTACTTAACGGACATACCGATGTAGTCCCGGTCACGGGCCAAAACTGGTCGACCAACCCTTTCGAACTCACACGCAAAGGTGATCGTTTATACGGGCGCGGGTCGGTTGATATGAAAGGCTTTCTAGCCAGTGTATTAGCATCGGTGCCTTTATTTAAATCGGCAAAGCTAAGCAAACCCATTCATATCGCATTCTCATATGACGAAGAAATAGGCGGTTTGGGTATGCCAGTCTTAATCAAAAGCATGGCGCAGATACCTTATCGACCAGAGATTGTCATCGTGGGCGAACCCACTGAGATGAAACTGATCACAGGGCACAAAGGTGGTTATGAAATGCGTACCGAAATCACCGGCTTTGAAGTACATTCAAGCAACCCAACCATTGGAGTCAATGCCATTTCAGCCGCAGTTAAATTGATAACGAAAATAGACAGTATTGCAGCCAGGCTTGCCGCAAGCCCATATACGCACTCACCA
>CALGND010000117.1 GCA_937958675.1 uncultured Granulosicoccaceae bacterium | reverse complement strand
AGCGGCAAAACCATCCTTATCACTGGTGGCGCTGGGTTCTTGGGCTATTACATGGTCCAGGCCCTAATAGCTTGGAACGAGGCCAATCCTAATTTAGCCCCTATCACGGGTGTGATCTCCGACTCATTTGCTAGAGGTAAGCCTGAATGGCTTACCGCCTTGAGCGACTGTAACGAACTGAACATCTTGCAACACGATATTACCCAACCGCTAACAAGCGAAATGCTCACGGCAGATTTTATAGTCCACGCTGCGTCCATAGCATCCCCAACATACTATCGAGAAAACCCGATCGCTGTGATGGATGCGAATGTTAACGGTTTGCGTCAGCTGCTTGATCATGTGGCCGAACGACAAGGGACGAATAAGCCGGTAAGCGGCCTACTGTTTTTCTCAACCAGCGAAATCTATGGTGACCCGGATAAAGACAACATCCCGACAACAGAAGAATACAGAGGCAGTGTTTCATGCACAGGCCCGCGCGCGTGCTACGACGAATCAAAACGCTACGGCGAAACGCTGTGCGTAAATTTTGCCCAACAGCTGGAGCTCCCCATTACCATAGTGAGGCCTTTCAATAACTATGGACCAGGGCTCAAGCTTACCGATAAGCGTTTACCCTGCGACGTTGCAAGAAATGTTTTGAGCGGTGAAGACGTAGTTCTGCTATCCGACGGATCACCTACTCGAACCTTTTGCTACATTGCCGATGCGGTCATTGGCTATTACAAAGTCCTGTTTAGAGGGAAACCCGGTAGGTCGTACAATATCGGCAACGATGCACCGGAGATATCGATTAGAGAGTTTGCTGAACGCAACATCACTGCAGCGAGAGATGTTCTGGGCTATAAAGGAAGTTTACGATTTGCCTCTAGTGCGGACGCTGATTACTTGACAGACAACCCACATCGTCGATGCCCCAATATCGATCGAGCCAGAGCAGAGCTTGCGTATTCACCATCTGTTTCCTTGGAGGATGGAGTCGCACGGGCACTCACTTGGTATGCAGGCAATCAATCTGCAGAGGAAGAATAGATGCGTATTGCAATCGTCGGTGGTGGCTATGTGGGCTTGGTAAGCGGTGCTTGCCTGGCAGCACATGGTCACGAAATTGTGATCGTTGAGTCAGACCCGAACAAAGTTAAGTTAATCAATCAAGGCAATTGCCCTATTTTTGAGGCTGGATTACCTGAATTACTGACTAAGACAGTCGGTAAAAGCCTCAAAGCCACTGACAGAATCGAAGATGCTATCGCCGTTAGTGAGGCAAGCTTCATCGCAGTAGGCACTCCATTCGACGGCGACAGTATCGATCTGACACAAATCGAACAAGCCGCCCGCGACATTGGCGGCGCACTGAAAAACTCCAGTTCCTATCATCTCGTGGTGGTCAAGAGCACAGTAGTGCCAGGTACAACTGATAATACTGTTGCGACACTTCTCGAACAAACGTCCGGTAAAAAACTAGGCGTCGATTTTGGCCTAGGCATGAACCCTGAATTTTTAAAAGAAGGTACAGCCGTAGAAGATTTCATGACACCCGATCGTATTGTGCTTGGCGGTAACGATACCAAAGCGCAAGATAAACTTGCACAAATTTACGACTGCTTTGCTAACACCGACAAAGTAAGAGTGAACAATACGACGGCAGAAATGATTAAGTACGCCAGTAACTCATTATTAGCAACGCTTATTTCGTTTTCAAATGAGATAGGAAACCTTTGCAAGGCACTTCCCGATACTGATGTTACGTCAGTACTTGCCGGCGTTTGTCTTGACAAAAGACTATCGCCAATAATGCCTAGTGGTGAACGAATCACGCCAGAAATCACTAGCTATTTAGCCGCTGGGTGTGGTTTTGGTGGTAGCTGTTTTCCAAAAGATGTGAATGCACTTCGCAAATTCTCTGCACAGCATGGAGTCGGCTCTACAGTGCTTGATGCGGTTATTGATACAAACAAGAAACAACCAGAACAATTTGTACAGCTACTGAACGAGTCAATGCCAGACTTAACCGGAAAAACAGTTGCCATACTAGGCCTGGCTTTTAAACCCGGCACAGATGACACACGCGAATCACCAGCGATATCAGTGATTCAGCAATTGCTGAATACAAACGCTAAATTAGTTGTGTACGACCCAATAGTCGACAGCTTGCCGCCAGAGATCGCATCAAGTGAAATCTCAATGGCTAAGAACTTAAAAGACGCCACCAGCCAAGCCGATGCTGTATTACTAGTTACCGCATGGGAAGAATTTCATGGCTTAGCAGATGTACTTAATGCGCAGAACAAACAACCATTGGTGGTTGACGGTAGACGCATGTTAAATCCAGCTGATTTCGATCAGTATCGAGGCATCGGGTTGGGGCCGCGAACCCAGAACGATAAACCTGATGGCAACGTTGCGTCAGCTGCTTAACGGCAATATCACGCGTTTTTTATCATTTTCTATTAATGCTTACAGAGCAATGAACACGAACACATGATTCTTGTCGACCAAGCTTTACTAGAGAAAGAGCGTCTGGGACAACCCATTCGTGTTGGCCTTATCGGGGCTGGCTATATGGGTCGCGGGCTCGCAATACAAATAATCCATTCTTACAAAAATGGAATGCGACTATCCGCCATCTATAACCGCACCGAATCTAAAGCGCATCAGGCTTATACCCAGGCAGGTGTTGAAAATTTTAGCCGTGTGGACACACAGCAGTCGTTGGAACATGCGATAAATCAATCAAATTACGCCGTGTGCTCAGATCCCTTGGCCATTTGTAGAGCTGAAAACATTGATGTCATTGTTGAAGCCACCGGCGAAGTTGAATTTGGCGCGGCCGTTGTTACAGAAGCCATAAAGAATGGAAAACACGTTGTATTGATGAATGCAGAACTAGACGCTTTATGCGGCCCTCTGCTACACCATCGCGCCAAGCAGGCGGGCGTGGTCGTTACCAACGTAGACGGCGACCAACCTGGCGTGACCATGAATCTATTCCGCTGGGTTAAGCAACTTGGATACGAACCACGGCTAGCAGGAAATATAAAAGGGTTACAAGACCGCTACCGCAACCCTGAAACCCAGCAAGGATTTGCCGACCAGCACAAGCAAGGGGTGAAGATGATCACCTCATTTGCTGACGGCACAAAAATATCAATGGAAACAGCTGTGCTTGCCAATGCCACCGGCTTTGGAGTTGATACACGTGGCATGCATGGGCCGCGCTGCGATCACGTTACACAAGCGATTGAGCAATTTAGCGAAGCACAACTGGAGAAAGGCTCGGTTGACTACATACTCGGTGCCGAACCCGGCCCGGGGGTATTTATTATTGGCTACAACGAAAACCCAGTCTTACAGCAGTATGCGGACTACTTAAAGATGGGCAAAGGCCCTTATTATTCGTTTTACGTGCCGTATCATCTCCCCCATTTAGAAACACCTAACTCAATTGCACGCGCTGCGCTTTATTCTGATGCAACGACAAAGCCGCTTGGCGGCCCAGTTGTACAAGTCATGGCGGCAAGCAAAACTGACTTAAAAGCTGGCACAGTCCTAGACGGAATCGGCGGATTTCATGCCTATGGCATGGCGGAGAACAACGCCATATTTAAGCAAGAAAATTGCGTACCCATGAGCCTACTCGAAGGCTGCACATTAAAACACGATGTGCCCAAAGACACGGTTCTGACTTATGATCATGTCGATGCTCCAGGCGGCTTGCTGGCCAGTGAGCTCTTTAACGAACAATCTGCGCTGTTTGACTGATCCTAAAGAGCATTTTTGCTAGCAGCGTTGCCTATAGGGGCATTGCAGCCAAACCTGCGCTCAGCATCCACAATTCGGTACAATTGAGCCTCGTGATAACCAATTCTCATTCATGACTCGATTTTTCATCATTATTGCCGTTGGCCTTGCTGCGTATCTCATATACGTGCTCTATGCGAAAGAACTACTAAAAAAAGGCAAGGCCGGGAAAATCCAACTAGGACTCATCGCCGCTGGCCTACTGTTAATTGCAATGGTTGCCATGATGCGCGCACCAGCTTTTTTTGCCTTGATTGGCGCAGCGCTCACGCAAGCGATGAGAATCGCACCCCTATTAATTAGGTATGCACCTTGGCTTGCAAAAAATTTGGGCTTGCAAATCCCAGGTATGGCGTCCTCTACACTACGAGCCTCTAGCCTCTTATTAACCATGGACAGTCAAACAGGACAAATTGACGGCACAGTATTGCAAGGCTCATACAACGGCAAACGCTTAAGCGAACTGAATAACGATGACCTACTAAATTTTTATCAAGCATGCGAGCAATCAGACCCAGAAGCGTTACAGCTTCTGCAAACCTACATTAGCCGCGAGCGCAAACAATGGTCTGGCTCAAGCTATCAGCAATCATCTGGCAACGCGCAAGCCAATGAAGAACTATCGATACGTGAGGCTTGCGACATTTTGGGCGTTAAAACCGACGCCAATAAAAAAATGATTTTGGAGGCTTATAGAGTACTGATGCGCCAACTACACCCAGACAAAGGTGGTAGTAATTACCTAGCCGCTAAGGTAAATGCTGCTAAGCAGTTACTACTCAAGCAACTAAATGGTAAAGACAGCTAGGCTAAGGTTATTCACGTGGTTTTTTTCAGTTCTCGCAACTAGCAATAACGCTGCATCCATCTGTTATTTAGGCACCAGATAATGTAACGAAAGGATGAAAATTCGATAAATGAGGATATTTGTTGACTAAGCACTATACTGAACATAGGCATAATTAACAAATTCCTCAATGCGGCTCATACTCTCCATCCCGCTATTTTTATATGTATTGATTGCAGCTAATGTCATCATGATGTCAGGGCCCGTTGATCAATCTCTGATCAACGTCATACTGTTTGAATTTTTACTGCCTTCTGGTCGCGCAATCATTCTTACCGTTAGTGATGCGTTTATCCTGGCCAGCATTTTCTTTCTCTACATAGAGACCTTTAAGGCCACACGCACATCAAACATCTCCATCATTGATCATGCCTTGTCACTATTAGTGTTTGTGGTTTTTCTGATTGAGTTTCTTGTGGTGCCACGTTTAGGCAACACCACGTTTTTGATCGCGACAGTGGCCTCGCTGATGGATGTCGTATTAGGCTTTACAGTGACTATATCAACAGCCAAACGTGATGTTACGTTTGGTGGTTAAAGCTAAAACCGAGTAGCAACCGTATCGATACTCCTAGCTTAACCTTCGTCTGGAATTGTGGCGCGTAAGTCGTGATCAGTAGCGTCAACGATATCGACTTCGATAAAATCCCCGGCAAATACTTCAAAATCACCCAGCTCAATTTCAACCACACCATCGATTTCAGGTGCATCGGCAGTAGTGCGTCCAATCGCAGTGTTATCGTTGACCTGGTCGATCAACACAATTTTTCGCGATCCAATTTTGCTTTGTAGCTTCTGCGCACTAATCTGAGCTTGCTTTTCCATAAAGCGCTGTAGCCTTTCTTGCTTTATCTCTTCGGGCACGCTGTCCGGGAGGTCATTGGCAGCAGCGCCATTCACAGGCGAGTAAGCAAAACATCCCACGCGATCAAGTTGAGCTTCATCAAGAAAATCCAGTAGTTCGCTAAATTCTTCCTCGGTTTCGCCAGGAAAACCTGCAATAAACGTACTGCGCAAAGTGATGTCGGGGCACGTTTCTCGCCATGCACGAATTCTTTTTAGATTATTCTCAGCAGCAGCAGGCCGCTTCATTAACTTTAATATGCGCGGACTCGCATGCTGAAATGGAATATCAAGATAAGGCACTATCTTACCTTCAGCCATCAGTGGGATGATGTTATCGACATGCGGGTATGGGTATACATAGTGTAGCCTGACCCAAATGCCGAGTTCGCCCAAGGCTTCGCACAAATCGAGTAACTTAGTTTTAATCGGTCGACCATTCCAGAAAGCTGTCTTGTATCGCATATCTACACCATAAGCGCTGGTGTCTTGCGAAATCACCAAAAGCTCCCGCACCCCGGCTTGCTTTAAGCGTTGGGCTTCTTGCATCACATCCCCTGCATCACGACTGACCAAATCACCACGCATTGAAGGAATGATGCAAAAACTACAACGATGGTTGCAGCCTTCGGATATCTTTAAATAGGCGTAGTGCCTGGGCGTAAGCTTAATACCTTGGGCGGGGACTAATTCAGTAAACGGGTCGTGTTCAGCGGTTTGAGGCAGGTGTCTGTGAACAGCGCCTACCACTTCTTCGTACGCTTGCGGCCCCGTTACGGCCAGCACCTGCGGAAACTGTTCTTGAATAACTTCAGGCTTTACACCAAGGCAACCAGTGACAATAACTTTACCGTTTTCATTTAACGCTTCACCAATTGCATCCAACGATTCAGCCACAGCACTATCGATAAACCCACAGGTATTGACCACAACCATATCCGCCGAGTCGTACTCCGGAACGACTTCATAACCATCAGTGCGTAGCTGAGTGAGGATGCGTTCAGAATCCACTAGCGCTTTTGGGCAGCCGAGACTGACAAATCCAATTTTTTGCGTATTTTTGTCGTTCATTGATTAGTTTCGTTTATCAGTCAGTTGTTTTTAACAAGATCGTTGAACGCACAAGCAAAAGAATTAATGCGTCTTTGGTTGTTTGATGCCTTGCCAAAGTTTTACAGTAATTGGATCGCCAACCAATGCTTCAGTCGGCCCCGGTTGTAAACCAGCTTGCAGCATGGATTGCAAGATTTCGCGATCACCAAATCCCAATCGCTGATGTTGATGTTCGGAACGAAGTTGCTCTTCTTGATGTGAGGCGAAATCAACGATAATCAATTTGCCATTGTCTCGTAACACACGGGCCGCCTCCATTATTACCTCGGCAGGCTCTAGGCTGTAATGTAAAACTAAATGCAGTGTCGCTAGATCCATTGTACTGTCTTCCAACGGCATGCCATACATATCACCCTTACGAACGTGAGCATTTTTTATGTTCTCCCGTTCAAGGTACGTTCGTGCCAACGTCAACATCTCTGTGTTGGTGTCAATACCAATACAGCGCTCAACTCGCTCCGATAACAGGGCGAGAATTTTACCGGTTCCAGTGCCAATATCGACATGCGTTTCTATTCTTTGCCTACCCACCATATCGAGCAATCTTGCTTCGACAGCGGCCTCGGCCACATGTAGTTGTCTTATTTCATCCCAATGGGCAGCGTTCTCATCAAAGTACGCATCGGCAAGTTTTGCGCGTCGCTGCCGAATCGCATCAAGCCCGGCAAGATCGTTATTGAGCTCGCTATCGTTGCTTGGCAGCAAATCCACTAGTGTTCGCGCTAGAGTGGTGACGTCGCCATCCTCAGTGATTCGGTAATAGACTTGAGCACCCTCGCGAAATCGTTGCAACAGGCCTGCTTCTACCATGAGCTTTAGATGACGCGACACACGCGGCTGACTTTGGCCCAAAATCGTGGTGAGTTCACCAACGGATAGTTCTCCGTGAGCACATAGCGCTAACAAACGCAGTCGCGTAGGCTCGCCAGCGGCGCGCAGTCCAGAGAGTAGTGATTCCATTTATTGAAGCGTCGAGGGTCGGGTAATGCCGCGATAATAACGCAACAGCGACGGCATTAGTGAGTAGAAAGTGCTCATAAAACGACTATCAAGCGTCTCGAATTGTTCAATTTTTGTACACAAGTTCAGCCTTGGTGCTGATACCTACCGAAATTGCAGCTGTTTACGCAAATTTGCAGGAGTTTACTCTGCTGGGCATTAACGAAGCACGAAGCACGGTGTAGACTGCCCATATCAGGCGGAAACTGCAGGTAGCTAAGTCCGTCTGCGCAAATCATTCATAAATCACGAACACATTGGGGAATTTAATGTCTTTCAATCTTGTTGATCTGGTAAAAGATCAGTTAACGGGCCAAGTAAAAGGTCATGTTGGCAAATTGCTCGGCGGAGAGTCCGGCAAAGCAGATGCCGCACTAGGGGCTGCGGTACCAGGCTTGCTGAAAGGCTTGTCTCAATCAGCATCAACTCCTAGTGGTGCTGAAGCACTATTCAAAGCCATCAAAAACCAAGATGACAGCATGCTTGGCAACATGAGTAACTTGCTAGGGGGCGATAAAGCCCGCTCAACTACTGATGCTGGCAGTGCGGCGCTTGGCTCATTGTTTGGAAAAGGTGGCTTAAGTGCGCTAACGGGTGCTGTTTCCGGCGCATCTGGAATCAGCCAAAACAACAGCAAATCGATGCTTGGCGCGCTTACACCAATGGTTATGGGTGTGCTTAAAAAGAAAGTCACCAGTGACGGGCTGAATGCTAGTGGCCTAACAAAAATGATGAAAAGCCAAGAACAACACATCAACTCAGCTATGCCAGCTGGTCTAAGCGATAAGTTAAGTGCTCAAGGCTTTCTAAGTAGCATCACCGAATCTGCTTCGGACGCAGCTGGCAAAGTCACTAATGCGGCCAGCGGCGCTGCAAGTTCGGCTAGTGCAGCAGCAAGTAAAGCGGCCTCTTCTGCTTCAGGTAATTTCGGCGGTGGAAGCGGTGGCGACGGATCTCCTTTTTGGAAAAAACTCATCCCAATCGCTGGCGCCGTATTGCTGGCTTGGTTGGGCTTTAGCTTTTTTGGCAGCAAAGATGACGCAAGCACTACAGCAACCGATGCCGTCAATGCAGCTGGCACAACAGTCGCTGAAGCAACTGGTGATGCCGTTGAAGGTGCCGCTGAAGCAACTGAAGGCTCTGCTGATGCAGTTGCTGAGACAGCCGGCGATGCCGTTGAAGGTGCTACAGAAGCCGCTGAAGGCGCCGCTGACGCAGTAGCTGAAACAGCCGGGGATGCAGTAGAAGGTGCTACAGAAGCGGCTGAAGGCGCTGCTGATGCAGTAGCTGAAACGGCTGGTGATGCTGTGGAAGGTGCTACAGAAGCAGCTGAAGGCGCTGCCGATGCAGTCGCTGAGACAGCTGGAGACGCAGTGGAAGGTGCTACAGAAGCAGCTGAAGGTGCTGCCGATGCAGTAGCTGAGACAGCCGGCGATGCTGTG
>CALGND010000116.1 GCA_937958675.1 uncultured Granulosicoccaceae bacterium | reverse complement strand
AACACCAATTGTACTTCTTGCTCCACATAGTTTTGCCGTAACCAATGGGAAGGTGTATCCAGAAGGATTTATCCGGCGGCCCAGCTTCGAGCAAGAGCACCCGGGTGTCGGGATCTTCACTGAGACGCCCAGCAATTACAGCACCTGCTGATCCGGCACCAACGACGATATAGTCATATTCCATAGTCATACTTTTTCTCTTCTACGGTCACGCATGAACTACAGCGGGCTAAAGCGACTCGCTGGCGAGTAACTGATCATCATCAAAAATCTTCACTGCTAAACAATGTTAAGCAGATTACATGAATATATAATGGAACACAACGTTCCATTATATATTCATGTAATCCTGACTATGAAGCAATTAACGAAACGCAAGAAAACCCATGGTGATAGTTACCAACTTCGCCTAGGTGGCCCCATTAGGGCGAAAACTGACAACAGCGTTTTGGGATTGCATTGGTTTTAGCTGGCGGCTATCTAGGTCAGATCCAATCGTCTAACTGATCATACGATGTGTTTAAAGGCATTGCCGTACTGTATGGATCTTCTTAATCTATAACAACATCGCTATTCAAACGGAAACGAGACGGATCGAATCTCGCACTAGACACCTCCATTAAAATATTATCTTCTACGTACAGCGCCGCATCAATTTGAAAAACTGCAGTGCCCACAGCGATGCCCATCTTGCTAGCATCACGCTCAGGACATTCAACGATACTGGTCACTTGCGTAACACGGCTTACGGAAACATCAAAGGCTTGCTCTATTGCTTGAAAAACCGAAAATTCTGTGGTCGCTAAAATGGGTTCTATGCCTGCAAAGCGAGCGGGTACATAAACCTGATTGGTGCCGAACGGTGTGGTTTCATTATTGATAGTGCGTGAGCCCGACACTTGCAACCAATGATCAGTCTCACTGTAATGTTCTTGCAGCATATCAACTTCATCGACATGTACCGTTGATACGCTGTCTAAATGGAAAACAGTATCGTGCCCAATACTCAACAACTCATTTATGCTAGACGTAGACATATTGAATTTAGGTTGAAGTTTTGCGGCAATAATTTCAGTGCCTGCACGCTTACGGCGACGCAACACACCACTGGACTCCAACTCAGTAAACGCTAATCGAAGCGTTGAACGACTAACCCCTAATTCACTTGCAAACTGAGCTTCCGGTGGTAATCGATCGCCCACCTTGCGCTGGCCACTAGAAATTTGATCCAATATTTGATCGCAAACCTGTCGATACAGCGCACTCATTGCAATGTTCTCGGTAACCAAAGGGCTAAGCTAGGAAAAACCGCTAATAATAACGCGAATGCTAGCAGTATAAAAAAGAATGGCAAAGCCGCTTTTGCAATAGTTGAAATACTTTCACCCGTCTGTGACTGGATCACGAATAGATTGAAGCCAATTGGCGGTGTTATTTGACTTATCTCAACCGCCACCACTACAAAAATACCAAACCAAACGGCATCATAACCGGCACCAGTGATAAGCGGCAACGTTATTGGTAATGTCATGACAATGATAGACGTGCCATCGAGAAACATGCCCAGTACTGCGTAAAACACAAGCAACACTACTATCAATACAAACGGTGTCAACTCCCAAGATGAAATAACTGTAGCCACCGCTTTGGGAATACCGAGAAACCCAAACGCTGCATTGAGTAGCGCAGCACCAACAATAATTAATCCTATCATCGCAGAGGTACGTACTGCTCGCCTGCCCGCTCGGACCAGTGCGGCAACACTGAATCGTCCCATAACGATGGCGATAAAGACCGAACCCAATACCCCCAGTGCCGCCAGCTCACTAACACTGGCTAAGCCCATATACAACGAGCTCATGATCCCTACGATTAGAAAAGCGATTGGGCCTATATCTTTAAATGAACTAGCTCGTTCGCGCAAAGTCGGCCTGGCGACTACCGGTTGGGTGCCACTAAAGCTCTGATGCAAGGCGATGTAAAGCATGTAAAAGAATGCTAGCAGTAAGCCCGGGATAATCCCCGCAACAAACAACTCTACGATGGATTGTTCGGCGATGACGCCGTAGATAATCATGATGATCGATGGCGGTATAAGAAAGCCTAGCGTCCCCGCCCCCGCCAACGAACCCATGGCTAATTGCCTATCGTATCCACGCGCTTGCAACTCGGGTAAACTCACCTTACCCACTATCGCTGTTGTTGCAGCCGACGAGCCAGACACCGCTGCAAATAAAGTGGAACCCACCACATTGACATGTAACAAACCACCCGGTAGCCGACCAAGCCACGGCGATAAACCACTAAACAATGATCGCCCAAGCCCCGCAGTAACCAACACTTCACTCATCAATACAAATAGTGGCAGCGATAACAGGGGCTTAGGAATCAACGACCCCCAAACAAGACCGCTGGCAAAAACATCCATAGGGATATTCGGTTTGAACACAGAAAGCAATACAAACCCTGTGGCAAACAATGACAAACCAATCCAGACAGAACCTGCAAGCAAGGCGGTAAACAACAGCACAGTGACGACGGCGATATCAAACATCGCGCGCGTCGCTGTCTAGCTCTCGCCATTCATAGGGCATGTGGGCATAGCGCCGATATAAGCGAGCGGCGCAATCGAGCCACAATTGAGCGAAGCCCCAGAGTACGAACAACTGCGGTATCCACAAGGGAGTTTTAGTAACCGTGGTGGCTAAAATATTGCGATCAAAAGAGCGACCGACTTTTTCCCACATCGCCCAAACGATTAATGAAACGATACAAAGCGCAAGCAAGCTTGCGACAATGTCTAACCACCTAGCAGCCGTTACGGGCAAATGTTCACTGAGCGCTCCAATGCGCACATGCACACCCGTTCGAATCGCCGGGCCTGACGCAAGCGCAAAAATAGCTGCCATAGCGTATTGACTGTACTCCCACGAGAACGAAAAACTCATCGCTTGTGATCGTGCAAACACTTCAGCAAGCATTAACCCGCAATAACCGAAAATCAATAGCACTGCCGTCGTCTCCGCAAAGCGAGACAGGCTATCAATCAACGATAACACTCGGGTCATAATATCAACGCGCTCGACAGTTCAATTGCCGTGAATACTGACATTACTGCAATAACAAGCAACCGCACATTACTTGCCCACTTTGGCAGTATAGGCCTCGACCAAGGCTTTTGCATCAGGTACATCGACATAGAACGCTTCCCACATTTGCTTACCCGCTTCAGCCATTTTAGCGTTCAAACTACTATCAGCGTTTGACACTGTCATACCGTTTTCTTCAAGTACTTTAGTTTTTGAGCTGTCCTCTTCTGCGGACACGGCCCAAAAATCGGCTTCCATGTCACTAGCCAATTTTTCAATAATGCCACGCTCGTCATCACTCAGCGCATTCCATGCATCAAGATTAACAGTAACGGCATCAGGCGAAGTTGACCAGTTCAATGGATTAAAGTGAGAAGTGAATTGATACAGCTTAGAATTGACACCAGTTGATGTTGACGTGGCGGCACCGTCTACAGTACCGGCCGCAACCGCAGCAGCGAGTTCGCCAAATGGCAGCTCGACTGGCGCTGCGCCAAGCTTGTTTAAAAACTCAAACGAGGTGGCGTTAAAGGCTCGAACCCGCAGCCCTTTGATATCATCTGCGCTAACCACTGCGTCTTTAGTGTAAATACCAGGCGATGGCCACGGCACGTAGTACAGTACTTTTTGATTGTGGGATGCGAAAATCTCATCATACTTTGGGCCAGCAATCTCAAGCCAAGCTTTCATTTCGTCTTGCCCCTGAATGAGGTACGGCAATGTATCGACACCTAGAAAAGGGGCTTCGCCAGCTTGTAGAAACAGCAACATATCCGCCATTTGTACAATACCGTTTTCGACCGCCGAGAGTTTTTCAGTGATTTTCACACCGATCTCACCAGACAAATGCACGGTGATATCCACCGAGCCGTCAGTTGATTCTCGTACCGCATCAGCAAACTGTATTGCACTCTGAGCGTGAAAATTATTGGCGCCCCATGCGGTACTTAAATCCCATTTTGTCTCAGCAACTGCTGCGGTGCTTCCTAAGCACAGCGCGGCTGCTACGCCGATTACCGATTTCATCATATTCATAGCCTTGCTCCTATTTTTTATTACTACCAGATTGATTGTTATCAAGGTGATAAGTATGTTCGGCCGCCTCAGCAGAGATCAGTCCGTATTCCAGATCGCGTTCAACTTCTGATCTGTCGCGATGCATGGGATCACCGAACCCACCACCACCCGGCGTTTGCAAAACAAGCGTTTCACCCGCCGGAATTCTGTGAATACCTTTGTGTTTAATCTTGGTACCGTTTGACAGGAACACTTGACCCGCAGCACCACTATGCCCGCCGTGCCTACCAGCTGGCCCTTCATTTAATCGCTCGAAGGCTGCAGCAGACAAGGTTAGGTCTTCGTTCAAACTCGATCCGACTTCCAAGCGTTGGGAGAGGCCACCGCGGTACTGGCCTGCACCGCCGGAATCGGTTATAAATTCTTTGGAGTGATAGATCAACGGCGCAGCAACTTCAGCTGATTCGACCGGTACAGCACCGACACCTGAAGGAAAGGCCGTTGTGGATAGTCCGTCGGCCGACGGACGCGCTCCCATGCCACCTAAAACTACGTTTAATGACGTGAACGGCGTGTCGCCTGTGCTTGATAACGATAGCGTCCATAGAGCACCTGCACTTTCTGCCAATACCTGACCGGGCAACGCTTGTTCGAGACAACCAAACATCAGATCCGGAAGTGCTTGACCAATCACGTGCCGCGCAGACACGGGGGCAGGACGTTCAGCGCTTACCACCAAGCCTGGCGGTGCGGTAATTCGGATTGCATCTAGCGACGCCTGATTGTTGGGTACCTGTGGTGTCAACATTGCCCGTATACCAAAAGCTGCGTAGGCGGCAGCGTAATTCAAGGGGCAGTTAATCCCTCTTCTTATCGCTGGCGACGAGCCGGAAAGATCCACCTCTATGTGCTCATCACTGATGAGCATACGCGCGCACAATTTAATCGGGCTATCATAGCCATCCATGGTGAGATCACTTTGATATGTGCCATTAGGTACTTGCCGTAAAGCCGCTTTAGTCCCTTGTTCTGAGCGCTCGAATATAAATTCGGACAGCATGCGTAAGTCGTTAAGACAATACTCACGCATCAAGTCAATTAACCTTTTTGCACCGGTATCATTGCAGCTTAATAACGATAAAATATCGCCACGCGCTTCATGCGGTACACGTGAATTGGTGGTCACGATACGTAATAAATCTTCATTGAGAGAGTCAGCTCGACGAAGATGCATAACCGGAATGGTGACTCCCTCCTCAAAAACTGAACGCCCTTCGGCTGACCAACCCAACCCCCCTACATCTACCACATGGCTGGTGGATGCTAAATAGGCGACGATCTCCTTATCAATAAATACAGGCGTGACAACGACGAAGTCAAACACATGACCCGCCCCTAACCAAGGATCGTTGGTCACCAGCACATCGCCTGAACTTAATGTCGATGCCGGTATAACATTCAACATTGCGTTAACAGATGCAGCCATCGTGTTGACATGCCCCGGAGTGCCTGTAACAGCTTGCGCTAACATTTCACCTTCGGCATTGAACACACCAGCAGATAAATCGCCCGCCTCACGTACGATAGCGCCAAACGCTGCCCGCATCAGCGCGTTGGCCTGCTCCTCACAGACCGATATCAGGCGGTTCCATAAAACATTATTCGCGACATAATCCAGCGCGTTCACTTCACTAGCGCTTACTGAAGATGAATTACTCACGAAGAGCGCCTCTCCAGTATCAAGTGTCCTTGTTCGGCTTGATGAACAGACCAAGATTCGGGTATTAGCGTGGTGGTTTGCGATTCAGATACTACCAGCGGGCCAAAAAGCATTTCACCATTCAGCCTCGAACGCGGAACTACAGCTGATCGTTTGAACGACTTGGCCCTTTGATCATATACCTGGCGTGTTGATACGTTACTAGCCGTTGGGATGGGTGTTGTTGATAACTGTTTGGTTGAACCGCCGTGCATCTCAGGCCCCCTTGCGCTTACGCTGAGTGACACTAGTTCAATGTCTATATCTTTTAAGGTAAAACCCGACATAGCCTGATACTGAACGATGAACTGAATTTGCGCATGCTGTACCGCCGAGGGTAGATCGATATCGTGCAGCAACGGAATAGACAACTCTACACCTTGCCCGCGATAACGCAATTCGGCCATGACCGACGTCGAAATACTAGTGGGTTCAATAGCTTTGGAAACAACATCATGCACGTATTTCACGGCAGCTTGCAGACGGTTGTTCAGCTCTTCGTAGTTAATCGTTGCGATAGATTCTATGACTGACAATGCGGTCTCAAATGCAATAGGTGACCGCAGAAATCCAACAGCCGATCCCACCCCCGCGTGTGCTGGCACAATAATCCGCCTAATTCCGAGCTTCTCGGCTATGCGAGTAGCGTGTATACCGCCACCGCCGCCAGAAACCAGCAAGTCAAAACTGGACACATCAAGCCCGAGCTCAATGCCATGCACTCGCGCAGCATTTGCCATAGCTTCATTGGCCAGCTCAATAACACCAGCAGCTGCGTCTGTCACAGTTTTAAAATTCAGTGCTGATTGTATTTCATCTCGCAATGCATCTTCGGCTAGTTGGGGCGCGAGCTCAATCATTCCTTCGGCGAAGCCTTCAGCAGCAATACCGCCGGTCACGATGTGGGCGTCTGTGACTGTAGCTCGTTTACCGCCTTGGTTATAACATGCAGGCCCAGGCACGGAACCTGCGCTTTGAGGCCCCGTTTTTAATCGACCTAAACTATCGATGCTAGCGATCGACCCACCACCTGCTCCTAGCTCCACTAACTCAACTGTTGGCACTTTTACGGGTAGACCGCTGCCTTTAACATCACGCCAAGCACGAGCCACTTCAAAGCGACGAGAGGTTTGCGGTTTGCCGTTTTGGATAAAGCATATTTTTGCAGTCGTGCCGCCAATATCTAAAGAGAGTGTGCTATCAGATTGTAGTTCTCTGGCAACATGAGCACCCAAAGCAACACCACCGGCAGGCCCTCCCTCAATTAAGCGGATGGGGAAACGCCTAGCTTGATCAAGTGTCGTCAGTGCACCATCAGATAACATCATAAGGAACGAACCACGAAACCCTCTGTGTTTGAGCTCAGATTCCAACCGGCCAAGGTAGTGTGTCATCAACGGACGGACATAGGCATTAGCGCAAACAGTCGAGAAGCGTTCGAACTCTCGAATTTCACCAGCGACCTCTGCGCTTTGGCAGATGGTCACATCGCTGCCCAAGCTGTTGCGTAACCGCGATGCAACGTATTGCTCATTGGCATCATTGCGATAGGCGTGCAAAAAGCCGATCGCAACTGCTTCAACTTTTTGCTGTAGAAGTTGCTGGCACAAAGCGTCGATTTCCGCATCATCGGGTCGTGTCATGATGCTGCCATCTGCCAATGTTCGCTCTTGAATGCCAATGCGCAATGGCCGCGGAATCAATGGTGTCGGTAGCTCGATGTTTAATGCGTACTGGTCGAAGCGCTTTTCATTCCGCATTTCTAATACATCGCGAAACCCAGCTGTTGTGACGAATGCTGTTTTAGCACCGCGACGTTCGATCAAAGCATTAGTTGCCAGAGTGGTGCCGTGTACAACACTGTCAACATCACTGAAGCCAGCGGATAAACGCTCCAGTAGTATCGTGACGCCCTCCAATGCTGCGGTCTCTGGATCATTCGGACTGGTAAGTACTTTGATTGATGACAAGCCGTCCGTGGTTTCCGACACTATGTCGGTAAACGTTCCCCCTATGTCAATCGCAAGCTTTAGCATTCGCCATAAAGTACGTACTTTATTTACAAGTGTCAACAATAAATACGAAGCGGCTTACGAGTAACCCTACCTCAGCAATCATTATGGCGGGCAATTGAGATCT
>CALGND010000115.1 GCA_937958675.1 uncultured Granulosicoccaceae bacterium | reverse complement strand
CATCGTAGTCTATCTGCATCGAGCGAGCGACTGGGCCAGCATCTCTAACTGTGTCAATTGTGGATACTCCAAACGTATAGCCACGTTCTTCGTCCTTGTTAAAATCGCGAAAATCTGGTGTTGGTGTCCATGACATATCCGCAGGGTATATTTCTGTTGTTAAGCGTTCTTCAAAGCCATGGTATTGATCAGGCCCAACAAAGTGCATTTTTCCCGATATACACGTGTAGTAACCGGCGCGGCGTAGGTAGTGTGCGAATGTGGGCGTAGCAGCGGGCAGCTCGGCACCGTTGTCATATGCGCCTATGCGTGAAGGTAGTTTGCCTGCCATCATCCCAAATCGGGATGGTGCGCACAATGGGTAAGGGCAGTAAGCATTTTCAAATACGGTGCCACGTTTCGCCAGCGCATCAATATGGGGTGTTTTACAAACCTTACCACCATAACTATTGAGCACAAATGAGGTCAACTGATCAACCATAAACAAGATGATATTGGGCTGGCCCATAGTGATTCCAAGTAGTGATTACTAGTGCGAGTGTGGCTAATGATAGTTATAATCGTAAGTATGAGCAATCAATCATCACTATCAGCTGTAGAGCTTTGTGCAACTGGCATGAGCCAGATGGGTCGGTTCCGTGCCGACGCTATGGAGCACATCAATGCGGCGATCGAGGCTGATCCAAAATACTGTCTTCCGTTAATTGTTAAAGCGAGCATGCTGCACGGTGCTAATGATGCGCGCTTTGATAATGACATCGCCGATCTTATTAAGCAAAGTCGTGCGCTATTGCCATCGAGTGAAAGCTACGATGCTGGTTTGTTGGAGGCCGTGAGTATCGCTAGTGCTGGGCATGGTGTGGAGGCTGCCACTATCTATGAACAATTACTCAACGATGCTCCAGATGATTTGTTCTTACATGTGTTAGTGCAAGAACAAATATTCTGGTTAGGGCAACCTCAGTGGATGCGCGATATCGTTGAGCGTGCCGCTCCAACTTGGAGTGAATCTCACCAGGATTTTGGCCCGTTATTATCGCTGCGTGCCTTTGCCAATGAAGAAGCCGGGTACTTTAATGAAGCTGAGTATTTCGGCCGAGCCGCTGTCGAGATTGACTCGTCCGATGTCTGGGGTGCGCATGCCGTCGCCCATGTACTCGTCATGAAAGGCCAGATACACGATGGCGTTCAGTGGTTGGAGGGGCTAAGCGGTAACTGGGGTCATGCTAATCAAATGCGCCATCATTTATGGTGGCATTTTTGTTTGTTCTTGTTGGAGTTAGGTGAGTACGATCGGATAATAGAATTGTTGGATACCGAAGTCAGGAATCTTAATTCACCCTTAGTTAAAGCATCGCCTGCCGCGACTATCGATATCAATAACTACTCATCATTGCTGATGCGCTTGGAGCTCTATGGCGTCGATGTGTCGATGCACTGGCAAAAGCTGTCTGCACTGTGCTCTGAGCGTATTACTAATCATGGCAGTGCGTTTAGTAATATTCATGACATGATGGTGTTGAGTGCTAGTGGAAATTTAAAAGACGCCAAAGCCTTATTGGCTAACATGCAGCAGCAATTTGCAACTCCCGATCAAACTGGGTCGGTTGCCTTGTCGTACAAGGTTGTCGGAATTCCAGTGTGTGAGGCAATCCTGGCGCATAGAGCTAAAGATTACGCGCAAGTGTTAAGTAAGCTTGGTGGAGTACGCCACCAGTTACAGATGATGGGTGCTAGCCATGCTCAGCGTGACGTTTTCTACCACCTGTTGGTGCATGCAGCGAATGCTGAAAACCGCGGAGATCTTCGTCAGGTGTTCTTGCACGATATTGAACGTTTAGGGTTTTGCGAAGTGCCTAAGCGAGCAGCGTATCAACATTAAAGACACTGACGTGATGGTGAAACACGGATCCTCGCTAGAGCTTCCATTGGAGTATCAAAAGGACTATCTAACACCCGTTGAACGATTTTTTGTTTGTAATAGTGGCTCCTCGCCGCAGATATCCATTGCAGACTACACCTTACGGATTTGGGGTGATGGAGTAGAGAATGAGATCACGCTCAACTACCAAGATCTACAAGCAATGCAACAGCGTGATGTTGCGGCAGTAATCGAATGCGCAGGCAACCACCGTGCTTTTTTTGAAGAAGTTGATGGTAAGCCTATAGAAACACCGCCAGGTACCGCTGAACTTATCTGGTCGACTGGTGCTGTAGGTATGGCGCAATGGCGCGGCGTATCGCTTGTTGATGTGCTGCGTAAGGCCGGTGTTAAGCGTAGTGCCATTCAAGTATGTGCTACCGGATCGGAAGTGGATTCAATGGAAGGTAGTGTGCGATTGCCGATGCCCATCGACAAAGCATTACACGCTGACACATTACTGGCCATGCAGATGAACTCCCAAGCACTGGGCATTGATCACGGTTATCCCGTTAGAGTGTTGGTGCCAGGTTGGATAGGGGCTTATAGCATTAAGTGGGTTCAAGATATTGAAGTCAGCTGCCAAAAAATTTGGGTTCGGCGCAATACTGAATCTTACGTAATGATGGGCGATGATTGGCCGGCTAAGCAGTACACACCTTCCAAGGGTAAGCCACTAACGACCCTCAATATAAAAAGTGCATTGGCGCTACAACGCCCTGCGCGACTCAGCAGTGGCGTACATCGTTTGCATGGCTATGCGCGTTCGCCAGGGCAGAGGGTAGCCGCTGTTAAATGGAGTGATAATAACGGTCATTCTTGGTCTAATGCCGAGCTAATAGGTGACAATGAAATTTATGGGTGGGTGCGATTCGAAATTGAATGGAAGGCGATGCCTGGAAAGCACTCTTTAATGACTAAAGCGATTGATGCATCTGGGCAGGTTCAGCCTGAGAAGGTCCCGTTCAATACAGCCGGTTACTTGTATAACGCGGTTCATCCACACCCTATCGTTGTTATTGATTAGGGTCGAGATACACCACTGGCGTTGCACCGGGTACTTTAATACCGCCGCGTATACTGCCCACATCAATATTCCCCCAACGTTCGCGTAAAAACTCAGGCAGCCGTCTACCTTCGGCTGATGATAGCCAAAGCCTAACAAGATAGCGACGCTTGTCCGGGTCTTCATAATCGACAAATTGTTCACGAGCATGCACTGCAACTAGGTTGTTCAGTAGTTGTATGTCTCCACGTTTTAGAGACATCCGTAAAGAGAGTTTGCGGGCGGTAGTTTGAAACTGATCTAGTGCGCTTAGTTGGTCAGTTGTTAATCGTTCGACATCGTTTAGCCGTTGCGCTGAACGAATATCCGGATCCATGCCACAACAAACAAGTTGCTCATCTATGTTGTTAAATACCTGCACTGTATAGTAGGGGAGTTTGCCTTCGGGTATCTCGCCATAGCGATCGCATTGGAATGTGCCGTAGAGTTGTTCAAGTGCGTTTGGGTTAGTATCGAGTAACTGATTGTGGATAGCGGCCGAACTAGCAATAGCGCTCTCACCACCTTCTAAGGCTGCGCGTAAACACAATAAGCCAACGATGTCGCAGGAGTCAGAATGAAACGGCTGTGCTTGATTGGTTTGATAGATACGGGTGTCGCCTGAATTGACTGCGCGTTGATCAATCACGTGGCCAAGCAGATGAGCCTTCGCGTTTTGCGACACTGGATCACCGATCCATAGACCAATGCCCCAATAAGCTATGATTAACTCTTCATCGCTCCATTGCGATGAGGGTAGACCACGCAATAGCGTGAAACCTTTACCGTTAAGAACGTCATTTTTCAAAACCAATAACCGATCGCCCAATTGTTTGAATGCAAAATCACCGCGAGTCAAACTACTTAGGGGTTTATCTAATTGTTTGGAGGCTTGCACAGCGACGTGAAGTTCATCTATCTCATGATCGGATAGCTGAACGACCCAATCGTCAGTCGAGCCTATGCTCTTAGCATCCCAAACCTGTGGGCCACTCCAGCGCACCATTTGATTAAACACTGTTGCTCAACCCAAATCCTCCAATTGCACATCAGCGTAGAACGTTGCATTTACATCTGGGTGTGATCGCATACGGGTTTTAAGGGTGTTAGCGCCGAATGTGGCAAAAACAGGATTGTTAGGATCGGCATTCTGACCTCCGATGGCTTTCGCTGCTAGAGTAGGGGGTAGGTCGAGAGGTTCGAACCGAGCATCTAAGCGAGGGTTGACGAAGTAGGCAATAGAAATTCGTTGTTGCCCTGGTGGCGGGCTGACCACTTGATGTTTTGTTGCTCGTAAATATCCGCTAGTGGCTGCTTGCATCATCTCACCAAGGTTGACAACAAACGTACCTGGCCGAGATTCCACATCAATTAGTTCGCCCTCGCTCATCACTTGTAAACCGGGGATGGAGTCTTGCAGAATCATAGTGATGATCCCAGTGTCGTTGTGCAAGCCAAGCCCTTGCCCACTGCCACCGTGTTCGGGTTGGGCGGGGTAACGAATAATCTTGACTCGCGTGTAAGGCTCAGGCGACATCTTGTTGTCAAAGTAGTTCTCGCTTTGCCCCAAGCCTAAGGCTAGCGCTCTCATCAATGCCAAGCCAATGGGTTCTAATTGTTGCATCCAATCGCCGATAGTGGACGACATTGACGGCAAGCTAGCGGGCCATTGATTGGGGCCACGTAGTCTTAACCAAGGTGGGTCGTTAGGGGAGAGTGTCGGTGCCGGCTCTTCGGGGCCGATGTCAATTTGGTCGCGCCAATCGATACGGCCATTGGTGCGTTCGTTTTTAAGCAGTGTGTATCCACGAAATCCTGCCGAATTCCCTATGGCTATGGCTTCACGTTCATGGTCGGGTAAGTTAAAAAATTGATTGGCTACGCAGAGCGCATTGTCGTTTAGCTGTTGGTCTACGCCATGCCCAGATAAATAAAAAAAACCAGGGCCGTGACAGGTTTCTAATAGTTGATCGACAAAACGCTGAGCTTCACTGCTATGTGGGTCGCGCAAATAGGCAGATATATCCAGAACTGGAAGCATGCCTGAACACCTTTGTGTTTACCGGTAGAGCGTGACTCTACCGGGTTTCTTCTTTGCTATCAATTTTGGTCGGGAGCGTTGTAATTACGCCTGCTTAGCGCGGTCAATTGCTTCTTGAATAAACTGCTTAGCGGTTTTGGCGTCTGCCCAGTGTTGAATCTTCACCCATTTGCCAGGCTCAAGATCTTTATAGTGTTCGAAAAAATGTTGAATTTGTTCTAGGCTGATCGATGGGAGATCGTCGAAATTATGAACGTCATCATAGCGACGAGTGATATGCGGTGCTGGCACAGCAATCACTTTCTCATCCTGGCCACCATCATCTTCCATCACCAACACGCCCACTGGGCGGCAGGCTATGACTGCGCCAGGTACGAGAGCGCGGGTATTGCACACAAGCACGTCAATCGGATCGCCGTCATCTGACAGCGTATCGGGGATAAAGCCGTAGTTGCCCGGGTAACGCATGGGAGTGTACAAAAATCGATCAACAAACAGGGCTCCAGACCGTTTGTCCAATTCATATTTAATGGGCTCGCCACCTACTGGTACTTCGATGATCACGTTGACTTCGTCCGGAGGATTAGCGCCGATAGGAATGTTGCTGATATTCATAGTGGAGTTTATTTGTCTGTAGCAGGTGATTGGTGATTACTTGCAAATCTGGCTCCAAATAGGGAACGCTGGGGTGTTGAAGCGGCCAGAAGCATGTTCGTTTGCCGGTAATAGTGGAATTTTAGCGTACAAATGGGCTAATATGCGGTGACTTTTGCGAAGCGCATTCACAGTAGTTGCGCCTATTAATACTCTTAAATCTAACCCGGTAAAAGGTGAATATATATGAGTTGGTACATGCTCCTCCCCCCATTATTTGGTCTTGCAGGTTTGTTTATAGCCTGGCGAATCTATCTGATGCTGCTCGATTACCCAGAAGGTGAGGGCAAGATCAAAACCATTGGCGACGCCATCCATTCAGGTGCGATGGTGTTTATGCAGCGTGAGTACAAGATGTTGGCCATTTTTGCCGGTGTGCTATTACTGTTGATTTTGGTCACAGGCTTAGGCTTTGGCACATTCGTATCGTTCATCTTTGGTGCAGCAGCCTCGGCCTTAGCAGGTTATCTGGGTATGTTCTCAGCTACCAAGGCCAATGTCCGGACGACCGTAGCCGCACACGATAAGGGTGCATCTGAAGCGTTGACCGTTGCCTTTTTTGGCGGCTCTATTATGGGTTTATGTGTTGCATCCTTAGGCTTGCTGGGTTTAGGTTTGATGTATCTGTTTTTCGGCGGTGATCCAGCCGGTGCGCATGCGATTCACGGCTTTGGCATGGGTGCATCCAGCGTGGCGCTGTTCTCTCGTGTAGGTGGTGGCATATTTACTAAATCAGCCGATGTGGGCGCTGACTTGGTAGGTAAGCTCGAAGCCGGTATTCCAGAGGATGATCCGCGCAACCCTGGTGTTATCGCGGATAACGTTGGTGACAACGTCGGCGACGTAGCAGGAATGGGTAGCGATATCTTCGAATCTTATTGTGGTTCGATGATCGCGACAATCGCCATTGCAGCCACATTAACGGCAACAGGCGCTGGAAGCATTGAGGCACTAGGTGGTACTCAATCAGGCCTTATGTTCTTACCGTTAGGCTTGGCTAGTATCGGTTTGCTTTGTTCTGTTTTAGGTATTCAAGTGGTGCGCCGCAATGCTGACAAAGCACCAGAGAAGGCCTTACGCATCGGGCATCAAATTTCTGCTATCGCGATGATTGTGGCGGCCTTGTTACTGATTGTCATCATGGGCATCTCGATGAAAGTCTGGTTGGCAGTGGTTGCCGGAACTGCAGGTGGCGTGTTGATCGGTCTAGTGACTGAGTACTACACAGCGATGGGTCCAGTGCGACGTATCGCCGAGTCGGGTAAAACAGGTAGTGCGACAGTGATAATCACCGGTTTAGCGGTAGGGATGGAGTCAGTTGTTATTCCAGTGCTGACTATATGTGCAATCATCTTTATCTCAACTTGGATGGCTGGCTTGTACGGAGTGGGCATTGCAGCGGTTGGCATGCTGGCTACTGTGGGTATGACGATGGCTTTGGATGCCTATGGTCCGGTAGCGGATAATGCTGGCGGCATTGCTGAAATGGCAGGCCTTGGAACAGATACTCGTGAAATCACTGATGGCCTAGACGAAGTGGGTAACACTACGGCTGCAATCGGTAAAGGCTTTGCAATTGGCGCAGCCGCATTGGCAGCGCTTGCAATCATCGCAGCGTTTGTCGAAACCATGAAGGTCCACCAACCAGACTTTTCGTTAAGCTTGGATAATCCAATGGTGCTGATTGGTTTGTTCATTGGCGGTTTGTTGCCATTTTTGATCGCAGCAATAACAATGACTGCCGTGGGTGATGCTGCGATGGAAATGATCGAAGAGATACGTCGCCAGTTCAGAGAGATACCAGGGCTTAAAGAGGGTACTGCTGAACCTGACAGCGATCGCTGTGTTGACATTGCTACGACGGCTGCGCTCAAGAAGATGATTCTGCCGGGTTGTATTGCAGTGTTTTCACCTATGCTTGTTGGCTTTTTGATTGGCCCTGAAAGCTTAGGTGGTTTACTCGCTGGTGGGTTGTTGAGCTGTGTGTTGTTGGCGCTAATGATGGCCAATGCAGGCGGTGCTTGGGATAACGCTAAGAAGTACGTTGAAAAAGGCAACCTTGGTGGTAAAGGCACCGACGTTCATACCTCTGTAGTGGTTGGCGATACCGTTGGTGATCCCTTCAAGGATACATCTGGCCCTTCAATGAATATTCTTATCAATGTAATGGCAATTGTTAGTTTGGTTATCGCGCCAATCTTGTAATGAATAATTATTTGTATTGAGTATGGAATTGTAGCTATTCGTTAGTTTCATCGCGGTAGTTATGAAGATCAAAAGGCTTGGGCGTTTGCCCAGGCCTTTTTTTTGTTCGGTTTTCCTGTTGCGAAACATTCAGGGTTGTCTGTAAAGTCATTCGGATTGTTTCGTTTATAAAAAGACGTTTGTCACTCACAACGTGCAAAAAATCACATCTATATTTTGATTGAGCAGTATTTTTACCAAAAATTTGTTCATTGCGGTTACCGCATTGTGTCTTTAGCAAAACTATCGCCGTTTGGTATAAAACACAGTTAAACGGGGGGTTATTTAAACCGCTTCTGTGTATA
>CALGND010000114.1 GCA_937958675.1 uncultured Granulosicoccaceae bacterium | reverse complement strand
TGATCTTAAGCTTACCGGCGTTACTACCATCTCTGGCGTTAGCTTTGTCGTGCTCGAAGATGAAAGCCGCGTAATTGCGAGAACGCTTGATAACGCTCTAGTGGCGGGTGGTTTGCGATCAAAGATGTTTGCTGAGGTCAGTACGACAGGTACAGGCTCACGAAATTATGTGTCATCGTACCCCGGGACTGGAGGCGCATTTGATGTTACCAAGTTGCTTGGTGGAACAACCATAAACCGTGGCGCATTGGATGTCTTTCTTAATGCACCCAACTCTACGGTTGAAACTCCTGGAAACATAGAACGTGTCGATTTTATCTATGATCGTGGTGTGACGACACCTGCGAACGCGGCCTTGTTAACTGAAGGTGGGCACATATACATCGAAAAAAGTGCCAATAACCCCGCACAGGTTGCTGCCATATTGGAGTTGGACTTGTATGGTAACCCGACTCGCTTTGGACCCTTGCTGACAATCGCCACAGCTAATATGCAACATGCCACAATCGATGGTCAAACCAGATCTTTTACGTGGAACTTTCTAGCCGATCAGGTTACTTCTGGCACTAGCACAGTAACTGGGGGCAGTCTGTACTCCCTCGGTGGAAACCCTAGCTACCAAAGTCAGGGCGGAGAATTTCTCGGTGGCGCTATCATGACGTTTTCCGATCTAGGTTTGTCTGCTGGTCAGCTCTATTTTGGGCTTGCCTATTTTGATGGTGGGATCCAGCAAAGCGATGTGGATAATGGCATAGTTGATTTAGTGACGATGGCAGGTTTCGACACCAATACCATCAGTGCCTACGGTGGTGCTGATTTTGGTGGGGGTTTAGGTGGCGTTTTGATGTCTGTAGATGCTGTGGATGCAGTGGTGCTCGACTCAGACCAAGATGGTGTAAGTGACGTTGACGACCTTGATGATGATAACGATGGCGTGCCCGATTCAATTGAAGGGCTCCTCGATACTGATAATGATGGTGTACCCAATTCACTCGACCTAGATAGTGATAACGATGGTATCAGTGATGCGATTGAAGCAGGTGGGCTGGATGCTGATGGAGATGGGCGGCTAGATGGTTTTGTTGATACTAATGGTGATGGGATTGATGATGCTGTTGCTAACAATCCGTTACCGATTTTTGATACCGACAACGATTTAACCCCGGATTACCTTGATCTAGATTCTGACGATGATAGCTTGGTCGATCTTATTGAGGCGGGTGGAGTTGATGCAAATGGAGATGGTGTCGCCGACGACTTTCTGGATAAAAATGCGGACGGGCTTGACGACACAATACGCATCACTCCTCTACCAATTACTGACACGGATGCTGATAGTCAATTCAACTTTCGAGACATAGATAGCGACAACGATGGCGTGTTTGATTCAGTTGAAGCGACAACTGATACCGATGGAGACGGCATTCCCGATTACATAGACTCGGATTCTGGTTTCAACTCTGATTCTGATCTAGATGGAATTGATGATGTAGTAGAAGCAGGGCCAAGCCCTAGTGCGCCCATTGATACTGACGGCGATGGTATCGCTGATATGTTTGATATTGATAGTGATAACGATGGTATTGCTGATCTAGTTGAAGGTGCAGCGGACACAGATGACGATGGTATCCTCGATTACCTGGATATTGATTCAGATAATGACGGTATTAGTGACCAATTTGAGGATACGCATTCTCCAACCTTACTTGGCTTTGACTCCGACAATGATGGCATCGATGATTCCCTAGATGTTGATGTGGTGCAGGGTTTGGATGCGAATGCTAACGGCATCAGCGATAGCCTTGAACCCACGGATACAGATGCTGATGGCTCGCCTGATTATTTAGATATCGATAGCGACAACGATGGCATTAGTGACCAACTTGAGGATACCCATTCTCCAATATTGCTCGGTATTGACACCGACAATGACGGCATTGATGATTCCATTGATGTTGACGTGGTGCAGGGTTTAGATGTGAACGCTAACGGCATAAGCGATAGCCTTGAACCTACTGATACAGATGCTGATGGCACGCCTGATTATTTAGATATTGATAGCGATAACGATGGTATTGCTGATGTATTGGAAGGAGTGCTAGATACAGATGGCGATGGTACTGCCGACTACCTGGATATTGATTCTGATAACGACGGTATAAGCGATTCGATAGAAGGTCGTAGTGTGCTACTTTCTGGTGTGGATTCGGATTCTGATGGTATTGACAATGCGATTGATATCGATGTGACTGGCGGTGCAGATGCTAATAATAACGGAGTTGATGATGCGCTGGAAGTCGCCGACACGGATGGAGATAGCCTACCTGATTATTTAGATCTTGATAGCGATAACGATGGCATTAGCGATAGTGTAGAAACCAGTGGTACTGGTGCTTTAATCGATACTGATAACGATAGTATCGTCGATTACCTTGATCTGGATTCCGATAATGACAATATCCCTGATTCTGTAGAAGGTGCTGTTGATCGAGACACTAATGGCATTCCAGATTACCGCGATAGCAGTACCGGGCAAGACACGGGTGTCGATTCAGACGCAGATGGTATCTCAGATTTTATTGAAGGCACTATAGACAGCGACGGTGATGGAGTAGTGGATTCATTGGATCTTGATAGTGACAATGATGGAGTTTACGATTCGATTGAAAGTACTGTTGATACGGACGGTGACGGTGTTGTCGATCGACTTGATTTAGATAGTGACAACGATGGTCAATCTGACCTTGTTGAAGCGGGTCGAGTCGATACAAATGGTGATGGATTAATTGATAGTTTTACTGATACCAACGATGATGGTATTGATGATAATCGTGCATTGAGCTCGCATGCCGTAACTGATACCGATACAGATGGCATCCCAGATTTTCAGGATTTCGACAGTGATGCTGATGGCATAAGTGATCGGCTCGAAGGTATCGTTGATACTGATTTGGACGGGACGCCCAACTATCGTGATGTGGATTCAGATAATGATGGGATTTCTGATTTGATCGAAGCAGGGCCATTGCAGCTTGAGCCTGCTGATAGCGATGCTGATGGCACACCAGATTACCTTGACCAAGACTCAGATAACGATGGTATCGATGATTCGATCGAAGCGGCGGCTAGCAACGCTGTTGATTTTGACGGTGACGGTATTGCCAACGCAATAGACACTGATTCAGACGGCGATGGAATCATCGATGCGATTGAGGGAGCTATAGATAGTGATGGTGACGGTATCATCAACTCAATGGACCTAGATTCTGACAACGACGGAATACTAGACAGAGATGAACGTGCAATTGATACTGATGGCGATAAGGTGTTGGATTACCTTGATCTAGATAGTGATAACGATGGTCTGACTGATACATATGAAGCGGGCGGTTTAGATGTTGATGGTGACGGCCGTGTGGACGAGTTTACGGATAGCGATGGGGATGGCGCGGATGATCTCACCCAGCAAACACCGTTACCGATCCCTGATCATGACAATGACCGTGTTAAGGATCACTTGGATTTAGATAGCGACAACGATAGTCTGTCTGATCTTCTTGAATCTGGCGCAATGTCAGTTGATCAAGATGACGATGGTAGAGTTGATCGCTTTGTTGACAACAATCAAAATGGGCGCGACGATACGATGGAAGCATTGCTACTTAGTGTGGCAGATACGGATGGCGACGGCACAAGTGATCATCTTGATTTAGATAGTGACAACGATGGTGAATTTGATTTAAGCGCCTCAGGCGGGGTAGATCGTGATAATGATGGCATGGCCGATGATTCAAGCGACCATGATCGGGATGGTATTCCTGACTTAGTAGATATCGATTTAACAGGCGGAAACGATGCCGATGCCGATGGTATTGATGACTTAGCTGACGCCGATTTTAGTCACCTGCCTGATACCGATGGAGATGGTATTGTTGATTCGTTGGATGCTGATACTAATGGTGATGGGCGTGTGAGTACATTTGATTTCGCACCACTAAGCTTGACCGACTTGAATTCGACTAACGCCGACACGCTTACTGATCCAGCTGAGGCTGGAGGTGTTTTCACAGGATTGGATGGTGGTAATGGTTGCAGCGTAAGCGCAGATCGCAACGGCAAGTTCGATCCAAGTTTGATCTTGATGTGCCTGATCGCATTTGGGGCGTCGCGACGCCGCAAATGCCTATCGCCACGAAGCTAGTTATCCCCACGAAAGTAGCGTTCTGGGCGAAAACTACCTATTCCCAACAGGCCTATCAAGCGCACGCTGCTCGTCGCCCTGAACAACGGGCTTGATATAAATTTCAACGCGACGGTTGCTGGCTTTGTTAGCAAGCGATGTATTGGGCAAGCGGGGCTCCGTTTCTCCTCGACCTTCGGTGCGTAATCGTTCTTGTATCACGCCATCGTTACGTAGATAGACTGCTACAGCGTTTGCACGCCTGTTTGATAGTTTTTGATTGTAGGCGTCTGTGCCGTCGCTATCGGTATAACCCACCACGTGCAAGATGGTTTTGTCGTAGGTTGAGGTTTCGCTGGCAATTTTGTCAAGAGTCGAGTGAAAGGCG
Organism: uncultured Granulosicoccaceae bacterium; assembly: GCA_937958675.1. GTDB lineage: Bacteria > Pseudomonadota > Gammaproteobacteria > Granulosicoccales > Granulosicoccaceae > Granulosicoccus. The sequence continues at coordinate 70,386 of CALGND010000114.1, read as the reverse complement.
GGTTTAACTTGCGCAGATCCAACATCGAATGACGCTTGGTTATTGAGGCGTACCAGTAGTACGTCGTTATCAAGCCTCTGGACATCAACTTGATTTTTTAGTAGTTCGTTTTCCAGTGCGACTTCTAGTGCCGCTTGCTGCTTGTCTTGATAATTACCCACTGCACCGCCAGCCAATGCACCAATGGCAGCGCCTATAAGTACGTTGTCGTAACCAGCTTGTTTGGCTATTACAGCGCCAGCAACAGCACCTATCCCGGCACCGATTTTGGTGCGCCGGTTTGGGTCATCCGTTGCGCAAGCGGATAGAGTGACAATGGCGGCTACTGCGATAGGTAACAAATTCATTCGAGCTGTACGTGGTCTGTTTAGGGATTTCATAGTTATGTTTGGAGTTATGTTCGGAGTTGTATTTGGGGTTGTATTCAAGGGCGGTCTCCAAATTTCTACACCAATCGTAACAGGCTTAACTGAACGTTAGCGGAATACACTGAGTTGCCGTTTTGAAAGGTCAAAGCAGGATAAGTTCCCCGCCTAGTTCATTGACCCTTAGCTGCAGTGCGCCAGTATCTGACTCAGGTACAGCGAGTTGTAGCAGCAATGTGTCGCTAAACTCTTTTTTAACGACAGTGGTGTCAGTGCTTTTTAGCCAATGCTCAAACGTTGCCAGTTGTGAGTAGGGTAGTAGCAGAGTCATTTCTGTTTTGATAAACGCTGTGACGGTACTAAGCTCGCTTAAAGCGTTGCTAACAGATTGAGAATACGCTCGCACCAATCCTCCAGCACCGAGTTTGATGCCACCAAAATAGCGCGTAACCACCACTGCAGTATTGCCCAAGCCGGAGTGTTGTAAGACGTTGAGCATGGGTTTTCCGGCCGTGCCTTTGGGTTCACCATCGTCACTTTGATCTTGGTGATAAACATCCGTAGGGATGCCTGCAACCATTGCCCAACAATGATGATTAGCATCAGGAAATTCGTCGCGCACCGTTTGAATAGCAGTAAGAGCAGCTCGTTTATCCGGCACAGCAAGTACTGTGGTGATAAAGCGACTGCGCTTGATTATCGTATCGAAGCGCTGCTTAGCTGCCGGTGCCGGGTAGCGATCCATTGGTACGCAGATACTTACGCAAATTCATCGCTAGCCCATTGCGCAAGCGTGTTGAGCATTTTTCTGTAAGGAACAGGTCCATAGCTGATACGGGCTACGCCCAGCTCAATGAGCTTGGCTTTTACAGGCACATGAGGTAGCGCAATAATATTTACAGGTAGGTTTACTTCTTTACATAGTGTTTCTATAAATCTTTCATCGGCAAGGCCAGGTGCAAAAAAACCGTCCGCACCTGCTTGCTCATATGCATTAGCCCGCTCGATTGCATCATTTAACATCTCACTTGTGTGAGTATCGGGTTTTTGTTTGAGGAATATGTCTGTGCGGGCATTAATGAAGGTTGATGCTATGACGCTGTCAGCAGCCGTGCGAGCAGCCTTTACGCGAGCAACTTGTGTAGCAATGTCGTACAAGCCTTTACCGCCGATAATCTGATCCTCAAAGTTGAAACCCACGATGCCAGTTGTGATTGCTTTCTCGACGGTATTTTCGATTGTGCTTGTGTCTGCTCCATAACCGCTTTCCAAATCCATCGAAACGGGAAGATCTGTTGCTTCTAATATGCGCTCGATATTGGCAAGCGCTAGTTCCAGTGGAAATTGCTCGCCATCGGCAAAACCTTGCGCCATGGCCACTGGGGCACTACCGGTGGCAAGCGCCTTTGCGCCAGCATCATCTACAGCTTTAGCGCTCCCTGCATCCCAGATGTTGTAGAGCATGATCGGGTCGCCAGGAACGTGCAAATCGTGGAATAGTTTGATTGAGGATGCTTGATTGGTCATGGGTGTAAACACGGCAAGAAGTTGGTTAGAGACTATATCAAATCAATTGCCGCTCGCTACAAATTCATATACCCTTTGGGGTGTTTATTTACTCTCTCCCAGTTAGCAGTATTTTGGCCCAAGAGCAACACATGGCTCCACATGGCAGCTCATGGCAGCTCATATGAGGAGGGATCTTTTGCAAGGGTGGCTATACTCGTTAAACTGCGTTGCAGAGTGAACTTCGATAGCGCGGTGGTATCACAAAACCCACACATTGGCAAACTGGCCCATCAGCTGTATGCACAGAATTGCTAAAACAACCGTTCGGGATTAAACATGCTAGTACGTCATTACTTCGTGGTATTTGCAGTCCTTGCACCTATTGTGGTGCTCGGCTTGGCCATGCTGTGGCCGGTGATGATTTGCCTGATGTTATTGGTCATTCCAGTGGTTGTGATAGGACTGATAGATATGTTCCAAACAAGGCACAGCATTCGCCGCCTGTACCCTGTTATCGGGAGGTTCCGTTATATGCTCGAAGCGGTACGACCAGAGATCCAGCAGTACTTTGTTGAATCAGACACCAGTGGTGCGCCAATCGCTCGGGAGTTTCGCTCTTTAATTTATCAACGTGCAAAAGGGGACCGAGATTCGCGACCGTTCGGCACTATTTTCGATGTGAATCGAGCAGGCTACGAATGGATGAACCACTCGCTTGTGCCAGTACATATTCATGACACTGATCCACGTGTTCTTTTTGGTGGAGAACGCTGCTCTAAGCCGTATATGGCGTCTCCCCTAAACATCTCTGCCATGAGCTATGGCGCACTAAGCAGCAATGCGATTCGAGCCCTAAACAAGGGCGCGAAGATCGGTAATTTTTATCACAACAGTGGCGAAGGAAGCCTAAGCCCGTATCACCTAGAAGCCGGTGGTGATTTGGTTTGGCAAATAGGCACAGGTTATTTTGGATGCCGCACAGATGACGGGGATTTCAACCCCGAGTTATTTGAAAAAACTGCTTCAGGCGAATCAGTAAAAATGATTGAGATCAAACTCTCGCAAGGTGCCAAGCCCGGTCATGGTGGGATACTGCCAGCAGCCAAACTCACCGCAGAGATTGCGGAGATCAGGAAAGTGCCAATGGGCAAGGATGTTATTTCTCCCGCCGCTCATACGGCTTTTAGCACACCGGTTGAATTGCTCGAGTTCGTTGAAAAGCTACGCGAGTTATCAGGTGGTAAGCCTGTAGGGTTTAAATTGTGCATTGGGCGACGTGATGAATTTTTGGCTATCTGTAAAGCCATGCTACTCACTCGCAAAGTGCCAGATTTCATTACTGTCGACGGTGGCGAGGGCGGCACGGGAGCTGCGCCTACTGAAATGACAAACTCTGTCGGCACGCCGTTACGGGATGCGCTAATTTTTGTCAACCTAGCGTTAATTGGTATCGGGCTTCGCGATCAAACACGGATCATTGCCTCGGGAAAAATATTTTCTGCATTTCATCTTTTGCGCGCAGTTGCGCTGGGTGCGGATGTTGTTAATTCTGCTCGTGGCATGATGATGGCGCTTGGCTGTATTCAATCTCGTAGTTGCAATACCGATCATTGCCCCACCGGCATTGCCACTCAAAACCCAGCTCGCACCAAAGGCTTAGTAGTAGGTGATAAGGCCACACGTGTTGCTAGCTTTCATCGTGCTACGGTCGAAAACTTAACTGAATTGCTTGGAGTTGCTGGTTTGAGCAGCTTGGACGAATTACAGCCGAAGCATATAAATCGACGCGTGCAAGGTACTGAGATTAAAACCTACGAGCAACTCTATCCGCGTATAAGCCCTAAATGTTTGTTACACGATGAAACTGTACCCGTGGATTGGCGAGATGATTGGAACGCTGCCGATCCGCAGCGTTGGTAGTGTCATTTTTTCGAAGCGGTTCGTCCTTGCGAAGGTTTATCATCTCCACGTACGCTGATACAGCTAGCCCGCGGTCAAGCTAACCAGTAATTCTGTATAGCCGCGAAATCGTAGTCGCGGCGACCGGGTGCTGGAGCGAACCTTGTACATTGGAAACCGTTGCATAAAGCGACCGATGGCAATACGGCCTTCCATGCGAGCAAGGTTCAGCCCAATGCAAGAGTGAGGGCCACCCGCAAACGCTAGGTGCCGGTTGGGTTTTCTGTTTAGCTGCAATGCTTCTGGTTGATCGAATGCAGCAGGATCACGATTGGCGGCACCAATCATTAAGTGTAAGTTAGTGCCAGCCTTTATTGCTGTGTCGTTTAAAATGACATCACATGTTGTCAAACGATTGCCTAGTTGATTGGGGCTTTCATAGCGTAAGAATTCATCAACAGCTGTGTTAATTAGATCAGGTGATAGCAGTAGTCGCTGTAGCTGTGTAGGGTGTTCATGTAAACACCCTAATGCATTGCCGATCAAATTGGTTGTGGTCTCATGACCAGCATTGAGGATGAAGATACAATTTTGCAATAGCTCAGATTGGCTGAGTTCGCCTTTGTCGCTAAACATTAGGCGAGTTAATACATCAGTATCTGGGTCGCCTGGATTTTTGCGACGATGCGCTGCAAGCATTGCTAAGTAGTCACAGAATTCAGTAACGGCGTTGTTGCCTTGTTGTTCCTGCTCGGGTGTCAGCGTCGGTTCAAGTGCGCCTAGTATGGCTAGGGACCAATCCCTTAGCGGCCCGCGATCCTCGAAGGGCATGTCAAACAGATTGCCAATAACGTTGATGGGGATCTTTGATGCAAAGTGTTCAATCAAATCAACCGTGCCATTGCTTAGGTGCTTGGGCAAATTATCCAGTAACGCGTCCACAAGTTCCACTAAGCCTATTTCCATATTGCTTATTGCGCTGGGTGTCATAGCACCTGCTAAAACTTTACGCACTCGGGTATGTAACGGTGGATCATTAAACACGAGTGACGTTGTGTGATGCTCATACAGTGGTGAGTCACCATATTTAGGGCCAAATAAGGCTTGTTTGTTAGATGAGAAGCGGGTGGTATCGCGATAGATGCTGTCGAGTAAGGAGTAGCTTGAGACTAGAAAACTGCCGTCGGCTTGTGCCAGTATTGGTGACTCATCACGTAGTTGACGATAAATAGGGTAAGGGTTGTCTGTAAAGTCCTTAGGCGGTGATGTCAGGTCAAATATCATGGTTTTCCAGCATAACCTCATTTGTGCAAACAATGAGGAAATGTCGGATAATAATAGAGTAGCTGCCGCTAAGGCTATAAAATTGGTAGAAAATCAGTATTAACTATGCGCCTTCGAAACCAGCTATTTTTAATTCTCATGTTGTTCAGCATGTTGTTAATTGCCCTAATGGCGGGGTACAACAGTTGGAGCTTTGATCGTGGGTTTTCAAACTTTGTAGTTGAAAACGAAACGCGGCGCTTGCTGCCAGTCATTGACGAGCTAGCCGATGGTTACGCAGCTGAGCAAAGCTGGGATTGGATTCAAGATGATCCCAAAGCGCTACAAAAAATGCTTCGTTCAGGTTTACGCGAAGGACCGCCGAGGTCTCGCGGTGAGCCTGGAGGACGAAAAGATAAGCGATCTAGGCCAAATCCGATATTGTTGGATAACGACAAACAAACGATTCTCGGCTCTCAAAATCCCAACCGAAAACTAGTGTTGCTGCCTATTGGGGTAGATGAGCAAGTGGTAGGGTATTTGGGAATTCGAGAACCGAAAGGTATACCAGGCGAGATTGAGCAAGTTTTTTCGCAACAGCAAAAGCGTAGTTATGTTTATGCAGCCATTGCGATGTCGATACTGTCAATCCTGCTAGCAAACTTCATCGCTTCGCGCATTGTAAAGCCCATCTTAAAAGTAAACAAAGCGGTCGAAAACATCACCGCAGGCGAGTATCAGCATCGTATCGATACTCGTAGCCGTGATGAAATTGGTGATTTATCTCGAAACATTAATCAGATGGCTTTGACGCTCGAGAAAAATCTCAACGCGCGCCAACAATGGACGGCGGAAATATCGCATGAATTACGCACACCTGTTGCGGTGCTACAGGGCGAATTGGAAGCGATTCAAGATGGAGTCAACCCATCAGATGAACAGGCGATTGCATCGTTGCATGCTGAGTCGGTACGCTTAAGTCGATTGATAAATGATTTGCATGAATCGTCTTTGTCGGATTTAGGTGCACTTAACTATCGAATGGAGTCGATTGATTTTGCAGAACTATTGCGGCAGCGATTGCAGGAAAGCAAGGTGCTAATAGCAAAACGCGGCTTAGTCGTGGAATTGCATGGTAGTGATTTAACTATGATGCTGCGCGCTGATACTCAAAGGCTTGTACAGCTGGTCGATAATCTATTGCAAAATTCACTTCGCTATACGGAAGAAGGTGGCTCATTGGATATTACTTTGAGAAAAGAATCAGACTATGTTGTTTTGGATTGGGCTGATTCGTACCCTGGTGTTACAGATGAGCAGCTGCCCCGCTTATTTGACTCACTCTATCGCACCGATGAATCGAGAAACCGCGGCAGTGGTGGCTCTGGCCTAGGGCTCGCCATCGTTGCAAAAATAGTCGAAGCGCATAACGGCGAAGTAATGGCGTATCACTCAAGCTCAGGTGGTTTGGGTATAGCTGTGCGGTTGCCCGTCTAGCAATATTAGGCCATATAGGATTTTGAGATGCATATAGCGATCGTTGAAGATGAGCCAAAGCTAGCGTCATTGCTAGAAAACTATCTAACAAAAGAAGGCTATACCAGTTGCGTATATCGTGATGGCAACAACGCACTAGATAGCCTTAAAAATAACCTGCCTGATTTAATACTGCTTGACCTCATGTTGCCAGGTTTGGATGGCTTAAGCATTTGCCGTGAGCTACGTAAGTCATCGGATGTGCCCATTATTATGCTAACGGCCAGGGTGGAGGAAATTGATCGCTTATTAGGCCTAGAAATTGGTGCCGACGATTACATCTGTAAGCCCTATAGCCCTAGAGAAGTGATCGCCAGAGTGAAAACTGTACTGCGACGTACTACACAATCAGGTGCTGTACAACTTGATTCACGCTTCGTATTAAATGAAAGCAGCGCTAGCGTTAGTATCGACGGGCAAGAGGCCGCTGTGACTGCCGTTGAATTGCAATTGCTTAAGGTGATGAGTGACAAACCAGGGCAAATTTTTGGTCGTGCGCAGTTGATGGGGCGTATCTATCCCGATGGACGGATAGTCAGTGATCGAACTATCGATAGCCACGTCAAAAAGTTACGGCAAAAACTCAGTGCACTCAATGATTCTGTCGACTGTATACATTCTGTCTATGGCATTGGGTATAAATTTGAGATTATTGAAGAGGTATAGCGTTCCCCGTTTTTTACGCAATTTGTACACATTATTTGCACTGTTGAGGCCGATAGTCTGTATGCAGGCGGATCGGAAAACATCAAGTTTGACGACGCTAATCAACATACAGGATAAACAATCATGATCAAGCAAACTACAAAAACAAATACGATTAAGAATTTCACACTAGCTCCACTGTTTTTAGCTTGCCTAGTGTCTTTTAGTACTAACGCGGCGATGCTAGATAACTTGGTAGATGACAACGGCGATGGGGTGATTTCAGCCGACGAGATCAATGCGGCAAGAGATGCACAACAAGCTGAATTACTTACTCAATACGACCTAGATGGAGACGGCGAACTTTCAGAGGCGGAACGCGAAGCGGCAAAAGCTGATCGTAAGGAAGCGCAACTAGCTGCATTTGATGCAGATGGCGATGGTGAACTCTCACGAGCCGAGCGCCGTGCTGCGCGCGACAGCAGACGTGCAGCCATCGAGGCGCAGCTTGATGTTAATCAAGACGGTGTGGTCAGTGATGCGGAAGGTGCAGGCTTCGATGAGGTGCGTGAAAGCCGCAAGGAAGCCAAAGGCGAGCGTGGCCATGGTAAGAAAAAGGGTGAGCGAGGTAGCCGAGGCTAAACTTTAGATCTAATATGATTTTGACAAGGTAGTGCGACAAGTGGGGCGGCGATTGCCGCCTCAATGACTTCCAGCCCCAAAACGATATTAATAAATATGCCTCAATCCAGTATTCAACGTCAACGCTGCTTAGCATCGCTTGCCTCTTTATATATCGGTGATGCGTTGGCAATGCCGATACATTGGTACTATCGTCGCGCGGACATACTTCGAGATTTTCCACCAAATGGGGTAGACAGAATGTTCGCCGCACCCACTCAACACCCTAGTTCGATAATGTCTTTACATTCAACTAGTAAAGGTGGAAGAGCCGCAGCGACGGCTGCCGCAGCAACGGCTGCCGCCCGGCCTGAGATTGTTGGGGGTATTATTCTTAAAGGCCGCAGACAATACTGGGATAAACCTAACACTCATTATCATCACGGCATGGCTGCTGGAGAAAACACCTTAAACGCATATTGTGCGCGCTTGATGATGACCTGGATAACGCAGTCACAAGCTTATGATTGTGACAGGTGGCTAGAAATTTATATTGATTTTATGACCGCCGAACCTGCTAGGCATCCCGATACTTACGCGGAGTCATATCACCGAGAGTTCTTTTCCAACTTGACCGCTGGAAAGCCTGCAAATCAATGTGGCGCACATACGCATGACACACCCTCCATGGGGGCGTTGGTGACCTTAGCACCTCTTGCCTTGGCGCTTTTTCCAAAGCTTGCTTTAGTAGAAGTCCAGGCACTATGCCGACAACACGTCTCCCTCACGCATCCCGATAATTTGCTCTTGCTGGTGGTAGACAGCTACGTTGAATTAATGCACAAACTGCTTGTTCGTGACGCCAGTGAGCCTGTGGAGCAAGACTGGTTTGTTAGCGCTGCTAGCGTTGTTGGTGGTGGCACAAAGATCAAACAGGATCTAACACTTAATAAACCTGATACAGATGTAGTGGGTGGCAGATACTCCTTGGCTTGCTACATCACAGACTCATGGCCCAGCGTTTGTTTTCTAGCGGCGCGATACTTCCAAGACCCGCATAAGGCTTTGTTGGTTAATGCAAATCTGGGGGGTGAGAATGCGCATCGCGGGTCCGTATTGGGAACACTTGTAAGCTTGGCTAGCGGAGAGTATTCGCATAGTCATTTTGCGCAATTGGCTCAGTCAGCAAAATTGGAAACTGAAATCACGATGTGGGCAGATCGACTTTTGACTTAAACTCAGGGCGGCGATTAGCTGCGCTTCGCGCCTTGATCGATCCGTGCTCGTACAGTCACCATAAATTTTCCGTTATATTGAGAAGGCTTGCGTATTCAGCAAGCTGGCTTTTTTTGGGTATTGCCATGTGTAAATCAGTTAACACGATTGCATTAGCCACTGATTATTAAACACGGTACTGCAAAAACTCACAAGATATCGGCACCGATGGGTGGGCGCGTAGAGCAATTGCCAAGCGCATGTCTTTACCGATTGTTTCCTGATGAAACGCCCAGGTGTTTGCTTGATCAATTGCCGGGGCAGGGAACTCGATAGCGATGGGCGTATCGGGTTTAATTACAAACTGAAAGCGGTCAAGCCCTAGACTCAAACCCTTTCCAACCGCTTTGATATACGCTTCCTTGAGGGTCCAAAAATCGAAAAAGCGTTGAATCTGTTCATGAGCAGAGCCGTGTTTAATTTGTGCTGATTCTGGCTCGGTAAAAAACCGATCAGCGATATCCAGATAACTGTTTGGCTTCCTTACAGTAGTGTTCTCGATATCGATGCCACACTCTTCGATCTTTGATATTGCCAGTACGGTTAAGCCACTGGTGTGCGATAGATTAAAATAGAGCTGATTTTGGCTTTGAGTGTTGTGGATTTGTGGCTTGCCATATTCATTTTGGCTAAAAATCCAGTCTGACTCACGGATATCAGGGCGGTATAATGTCAGACTACGTCTTAACATCTCGCGCCTGCACTGAAAACGATACCGTAGCTCTGGTGTTGCGAAGCGCTGTTGACGCATTTGCTCTTGCTTGCTTAGCAGCGTGCTAGGGCTCAATTGCTGTGGCACTGGCAATTTGTCATGGAACATCAACCAAACATGGACGTGATTGTCTTTAGGCGGCAACATGGGTTGAGGTTTGTTTGGAGCCTGAGCGGGATGTTGATTCATAACGATTAGTTTAGTTTAAACTCAGGTAATGCATTGACTTCAAACCCTCATCTCGACTTCTTCACAGACAATACAGCAGACTTAGAGCAATGTCAGCGTGATGTGCTGTCTGCGATCCTGCAAAGCTTTGTGTCCTCGGATTATGCAGCTTCACTCCAAGCGTGCAGTGTTGCAACGGCCGAAGAATATGCTGATCAGGTGCCTGTGGCTAGCTATGAGAACCTTCGCCCTTGGGTGGATCGAATAGAGAATCATGCTAATAGCCTAACAGCAGATCGCACCCTAGCGTTTTTTAAAACAAGTGGCTCAACATCAAAGCCCAAGCTAATCCCGGTAACGCCTGCGTTAATGCGGCAAAAAGTGGCTGCTTTTGCCATCTTTTGGGGAATGATTTATCGCGACTATCCAGAAGTCGCAAGCGGTACATTGGTGAGTAACTTTATCGATGCTAGCCAAGCCGAGCCTGCCCAAGCGGGTATTGAAGTGTGTTCCGAATCCAGTTTCTGGTCGCGTCGGGGGCGCAGCATCAATTCAATCACGCGTTGGCCTCTGCCTGCTGAGCTGCGATTGGTTGGTGATCTTGATGCACGCCTTTACGCTGTAGCGCGTTTGCTAATGCAATCCGAATTGCATTGCATAATGTGTCTTAACCCAAGCACCTTATTGCAATTTTGCCGTGTATTAAGCTCGCATTCTTCACAACTGATCGAGGGGTTAACAAACGGTACTTGGGGGACAAGCGATAAGCAGTTATTAATGCACTTAAACGTAGAGGGCAAGCAGACACTAGAATCCTATCTACGCACCGATGTTACTGCCGCCACTAGGCTTAGTGCTGCTTTGAGTAATTGCCACACACCGCAGTTGTTAGATATCTGGCCCATGTTAAAGCTGGTGGTTTGTTGGCGATCGAATATTGTTCAGCCTTACTTTGAGCAACTCGCTCCCTTTGTTAACGATCTACCGGTTCGCGATTACATAAGCCAATCGAGTGAATGCATGATGGCGATACCAGTCGAAGATTCTGTCAGCGGTGGGGTCTTAGCGTATACGTCGCATTTTTTCGAATTTATTAATGAATCTGATGTCGATGACCCTCAGGCGTCAACACAATTTGCTTGGCAGGTCGAAATAGGTAAGCGATATGAGTTGGTGGTGACAACCGGTGGTGGGCTCTACCGGTATCGGACTGGTGATTGCGTTTCGGTAAGCGGATTTTTTAATCAGGTGCCGCTGATAGAATTTTTGTATCGTTTCGGTAAGACTTCGAGTATCACTGGCGAAAAACTGACTGAACAGCATGTGTTGCACGCTGCAAATGAGGCCTCAACACTAATGCGCATCGCGCCACTGGAGTACTTGTGCTATCCATCTAGTGGGCAGAACCCACATTACTCAGTGATGCTTGACTGGGCGGTCGGTGATGGCACTGAACCCGCCTCGGATGCCGCCACTCTGGATTGGTGTGAAGCGTTTGATATCGCGCTCAAGCAGGCGAATAGCGAGTATGCTGATAAGTGTGGCTCGGGTCGTCTGGGGCCGATGGCAGCCTATCGCGTCGCGCCCGGCGCGCTGCATCATGCCCGAGTGGCTAACAAAGCGGTGGGTGTCAGTGACGAGCAAGTTAAGTCAGAAGTGTTAACCAGTCGTCTTGATTGCCACAAACATATAGCCTCTGCTCAACTTCTCAGTCTAAAATCGACTTAAGCAATACTGTGGGGCCAGTTGATAAAGTTTTGTGACGGCGACATGCTCTATAGATCTGACCTGCGATTATCCCCATAATATCGGCCCCTGCGCCGATACTCTATCGACCAAAACTTAACAGGCTAATTTAGAAGGCTGATGACGTTGTCAAACGCGACCCAATCCGGCAATCAAGGAAACGGTGACCAAAACACCGTACCCCTAAGCCGCGCCCAGCACCTAGTCTGGTTAGCACAGTCCGTCGCGAAAGATGTACCGCTTTACAATCTGATGGCGACGTACTCAATTACAGGCAATCTAGATCCCCAGCGCTTTGTAGATTCGGTAGAAGCCCTAGTTCGTGCATCAGATATTTTGCAGAGCGTTATCGTTGATGAAGAGACTGAGCATCCTCGGCAAGTTAGACAAGCTTCGATAAAGGCTGATTGCCAGCTTGTGTCGATGGCAAGTCAGAAGGAGCTTGATCAATGGATTGCCAGTCGTGGCGTGCTCCCTCTTGACCCACGCAAAAAAATGTTTGAATGCGCGTTAGCGACATTGCCTGATAACACTTATGTTTTCTACTGGTGTCAGCATCACATTAGCAGCGATGGATTTAATATCGCGTTATTGTTAGGTAAGTTGTCTTCCATCTATAAACAGCTTGAGCATGCAGCTACGGCTACGGTTGAGTTGCCTGCATATTTCGATTTCATTAAAGCTCAAAATGATCTTGAAGGTAGTGAACGGCGAAGAAAAATAGGTGACTACTGGCAAAATAAATCTGCACTCGATGTAGAAGAACCGCAGTATTTTGGCCAAGCGTTTGATCACTCCTATGCTAAGAACCGAGTATTAATTACGCTTAATAGCAAGCAACGATTGGCGATAGAAAATACCTTAACGCTGCCAGGCTTTAAGTCCATCGGGCGGGATATGTCGTTGTTTGCGCTTATGGCTACTACCATGATGGTGACAGGTTATCGCTTACATCGCAAAACTGAGCTTAACCTTGGGTTTCCAACACATGCCAGGCAGACTACACAAGATCGTGACACATTGGGTATGTTTACCGGTATTGGTTTTCTTAGCTTGTCCTTGAGTTGTTCTGATAGTTTCAGAGATTTGGCGCGTCGTGTCATGCGCGAATCGATGCTGTCGTTCTCACATATCGAACCAGGTGTTCAAACTAAAGAAAGTCAGTCTGCTTATGCATCGAGTATCAACTTACTCTCTGCAGACATTACACAATTTGCTGATTTGCCAGTGGAAGTGCATTGGCATTACCCTGGCTATTCGGACTCCAACTCTCAGCTTGATTTAAATATTACCGATTTTTCCGGTAATGGTCAGTTTACGCTGTCGGTTGATCTTGCCAGCAGTGTCTTTAGCAGTCCATATCAAGCTACCTATTGCGATACCTTTAACACGGTACTAAACGCTCTGTTGGAAGATCCGGATCAAAGTGTTAGCGGTTTCGAAATAGTAGATGATCAGACGCGCACAACGTTGCTGAACAGGGGAGCAGGGCCTGCTCCCAAACTAGTTCAACCCGATACCTTGCATGCCCATTTTATATCGCAAGCCAAACGCTCCCCTAATGCCATTGCGATAAAAACGGCTGATCAACAGCTCAATTACTCAGAGCTCGATGCCCAATCTAGTGCGATCGCTGCCTTTCTAAAAAAACAGGCTGTTCAACCAGGTGATGCGATTGGAATATGTTTTAAGCGCTCGCTAGCCATGTATCCTGCCATGCTCGCAGTGATGAAAGTGGGTGCAGTAATGGTGCCCCTGGATCCAACATACCCCGCTGAGCGTTTGTCCTATATGGTGAAAGACTCACGTGCCAAGTTGGTATTAAGTAACCAAGCCACCGACCCACAGTTTGATTTAGACGAATTTCAATTGGTTTTTACGGATGGCTTGGCGGATGAGCTTGACGCTGCAAATGGCATTACTGCAAATTATAGCGATGAATTCTTAACATCGGCCCCGTTAGGCGATGCCCTGTACATTATGTACACCTCGGGCAGTACTGGTTTACCTAAAGGGGTCATTGGTACCCATGGCGCTACCCTTAATCGATTTGCGTGGATGTGGCGGCATTATCCGTTTCAGTCTGGCGAAGTGTGTTGCCAAAAAACGGCGTTAAGCTTTGTCGATTCGATTTGGGAGTTGTTTGGCCCTTTGTTGCAGGGCGTACCGGTTGTTGTAATCCCAGATGAAACGGTGCTGGACATCTTTGCTTTTATCCATGTGCTTGAATCCGAACAGATCAGCCGTTTGGTTGTCGTGCCCTCATTTTTGTCAGTGATGCTCGACAGCGATGCAGATGTTGCCAATAGGCTTCGCGCCCTTGAATACTGCATTGTCAGTGGTGAGCCGCTACCTTTGCATGTAGCCCGCGGATTTTTGCACAAGCTAGGGCATTCTAAACTACTTAATCTTTATGGTTCGACCGAAGTAACAGCCGACGTGACGGCAGATGAAGTCGCTCACGACAAACTTGCTATAAAAATGCCAATCGGGCGGCCCATTGATGGCGTAAGCATATTCATTGTTGATGATCAAATGAAACTGATGCCGCTTGGTTCGGTAGGCGAAATGTGTGTTTCTGGTGCAGGCTTGTCGGGTGGGTATTTTGATCGTGAAGAACTAAACCGAGAGAGCTTTGTCAGCAATCCATTCGCCAGTGGCTTGCTATTTAAAACAGGCGATTTAGGCCGATTTAACGATAGTGGTTTAATCGAGCATCATGGTAGACGCGATGCCCAGTTAAAGATTCGTGGCCACCGCATTGAGTCCGCTGAGATTGAACATGCGATGCTCCAATTTGACAACGTCAGATCGGCCATTTTGTATGTTGGTAGCAACGATCAGCTGTATGGTTTTTATGTGGTTGCCTCTGGAACAGATGTAGACGAGCCAGGCATGCTTAGATCTTTGCAAGAGCGATTGCCTAGTTACATGGTGCCTCAACTTGTGCGCATCATGCAGCTGCCATTGTTGTCTAACGGAAAAATCAACCGCCATGCTTTAGGCATGTTAACGCCCCAGCAGAGCGCGTTTTCTGAGGAAGATACCACTCCAAGAACGGCAACCGAGAAAACGCTGGTCTCGCTTTGGAAAACCACGCTGGGTCTGGAGCAAGTCAACATTCATGCAGATTTTTTTGATCTAGGCGGTAATTCTATTGCCGCAATGCGCATTATGGTCGGTGCTAGAAAACTAGGTTTTGCACTGACTCTAAAAGAGATTCTCGAAATAGGCAATGTTGCGGAGATCGCGATTGAGATCGATAACAATCCTGTACAACACCTTATTAATCCCACTGATCAGCTCAGTGTAGGTTCGGGTGCGGAGTTGTTTGTTAATGATGAAGGGCCGCTGTCATTAGATGAGCTGGTGCGTAACTTTCCGGTGTTAGGCAGTCCGGATAACATTAGCGATATGTTTCCGTTGACGGCAACGCAAAAGGGAATACTGTTTCATTTATTGCTGCAAGGCACTCAAGCGCCGCTATATGTGGCACAAATACGCTGTGACCTGCACGGCGCCATGGATATTAATCTATTTAGGCAGGCGTGGCAGATTGTAACCGATCGACATGACATGCTTCGTAGCGTGGTGTTGCATGAAGGTTTACATGAGCCAATGCAGCTTGTTACCGCGAAAGGGCGGGTTAATCTTGAATTTCATGATTTTAAAGACAAGAGCCTGAAGGATTCCAAAGCTGCTTGCGATGCGATAGCCGCCACGGCGATTGCTCAGCCTGTGGAAATTGATCAGCAGCCGATGATGCGAGTGCACTTGGTGATGATCGACGACAAGGTATCTCATCTTATTCTAGATTGGCACCATATTTTGATGGATGGTTGGTCTCTGGCAGTGATATCCAATGAAGTGCTGCTTGCCTATTTCGCCCTGACTAAAGGTGTTGCACATGGATTGATGGATGTTGGACGTTTTAGGGATCATGTGGCCTTCTTGAATGCGCAGGATAGCGATGCGATTCAGTCATTTTGGCGCGGCAAACTACAAGGTTTTAAATTGCCAACGCCCATCTCACAACAAACAGATAAGGCAGCTGATCTCTATGCGCGCGCTAATCTTAATGTGTTAATGGATGAGGAGTCATCCGCTCGACTGTTTGAGTTTTCTAGAACGTGTAGGGTTACCCCTAATGCTATTGTTCAAGCAGCTTGGGCGCTGCTGTTATCCAAGTACAACGATACAAGCGACGTTATGTTTGGTTTTGCGGTTACTGGGCGTTCTTCGGGTATTGAAAATTATGAAACAACAGTGGGAATGTTTGTTAACTCACTGCCAATGCGTATCAAATGTGATGGTGGCACCACACTCTTCGACTGGGTCCAAACTATTCAGCAAGATCAAATAGAGTTGATTCAGCATGAGAACTCATCTTTGGTGGATATACAAAAATCGAGCGAAATGCCATCCAATATGCCGATGTTTGATTCACTATTGGTATTTCAAAATGTCCCTAAGCTTACAATCTCAGATGATTTTCCGTTAGAGATTAAAGATCGTACTGTGCATGAAAACAGCCCGACTCCGATGACTATCGAAGTATTTCCAGGAGATGTTTTTGAAATACAGGTGATGTATATCGAGGAGATTTTTGCTGAACATGCGGTTGAGCAAATCATCTCTCATTTTACCAATGTTATCAGCTCGATCACATCGCTTGACACAACGGCGACAGTGTCTGAAATTGGCATGATGAGTTTCGAAGAGATTCAGCAGATGACTGAATCATTCAATGATACTGAGCGAGACTTCCCGCAAGATTTACACACTGCTGATTTGGTGTGGCAACAGGCACAGTTGCATCCGGAAAAATTGGCTGCAAGCTTTGGGCATATATCCTTGAGCTATCGAGAGCTGACAGAAAGGGCTGATGTACTGGCCATCTATCTACGCTCTAGAAGTATTGCTGCAAATGATCTGGTGGGCGTGTGCTTGGCTAGAGACGCTGATTTGTTGATCGCTCTGTTGGCTGTACAAAGGGCAGGGGCAGCATACCTACCACTTGATCCGGATTACCCACAGCATCGTATTGATAATATTTTGTCAGATGCGGATGTGTCCTTGTTGATCACTAATTCAAATATTGATGCGGCAGCGGGTGAGCATACTGCGCCTTTGTTAAATCTGGATATCAATTGGGCAGATGTGGCTGAGGCATCTCAGGATCCTAATGCCAGTGCTCAGCCGAAGGTTAGGCCTAGTGGTGATGATCTGGCTTACGTTATTTATACGTCTGGCTCAACTGGTATGCCCAAAGGTGTCAGAATTACCCGTTGGAATATGGTTAATTTTCTGTATGCCATGCAGGAAACCCCAGGCTTGCAGGCGCACGACAAACTGCTCGCGGTTACTACCGTGTCGTTTGATATTGCGGTGCTTGAGTTATTTCTGCCGCTAATCACCGGAGCCAGTGTGGATGTCGCTTCTCGGGACCTTACATTTGATGGTCACGAGTTAGCCAAACGTATTGCTGAACAGGGCATAACAGCCATGCAAGCAACCCCAACTACATGGCGTTTATTATTAGCTGCCGAGTGGGAGGGGACGGCCGCTAACTTATCAGAATTTAAAGCGTTAGTAGGTGGTGAAGCCTTACCGCGGGATTTAGCTGCCGCTCTAATACCTCGGGTTAGCGCTTTATGGAATATGTATGGCCCAACTGAGACGACTGTTTGGTCCACGTGCGATAAAATAATTGATGCCGATGCGCCAATCAGTATCGGTAAGCCGATAGCCAACACACAGATTCTCATTCTTGATGGGAGTGATAACTTGTGCCCTATGTCTATTTCGGGTGAGCTGTGTATTGCTGGTGATGGCGTCACCTTAGGATATGTTAATCGAGATGAGCTCACCGCTGAGAAATTTATCCCGCACCCGCTGTATCCAGACTCTGGTGAGCGCGTCTATCGAACCGGCGATCTAGCTCGGTGGACTGAAGATGGCAAGCTAGAGTGCCTCGGACGTATTGATAGTCAAGTCAAACTGCGTGGTTTTCGTATTGAGCTCGGCGAAATCGAGTCGGTGTTGGCAGATGCGGACGGGATTGATCATGCGGTTGTAAAGTTGATCAGCGAGCCTGACAATGAGTTTCTTGCAGCGTATATGGTGCCGGATGCTAAAAGCGAAGATGTCACACCGAATGAGCTAACCTTACGTGAGTTACTACGCGACAAACTGCCGCTTTATATGGTGCCATCGACGTTTATGATTATCGATGCTATGCCACGAATGCCCAATGGTAAAATTGATCGAAAAGCGTTGCCCGACCCACACGCTAGCTCGGCCAATCTTGCCGAAAGGGCTAATGTGGACGTGTTTGACTTACCTGAAAATCAACCGGCGACAAGCACTGAAAAAACCTTAAGTGAAATTTGGGAAAAAACCTTACGTAAAGAAAAGCTCAGCGTTAATTCTAATTTCTTTGACTTAGGTGGTAATTCGATATCAGCGATGCAAATAATGTCAGCGTGTAAAAAGCGTGATGTCACGTTAACGATATTGGATATATTTAATTTGGGTACGATACGGCTATGTGCACAAGCTTCAGATCAGATCAGCGAACAAGCGAACCGCGCATCAGGGTCGGTAGAAGCAGCTACTGCTCCAAAGGTTGCTCAGCACACTCAAGATGATATGGCGCGCATCGCCGCCATGTTGAAAGGCGAGAGCTAAGCTTGTTTTTACGCTTTAGGTCGTTGCAGCCGTGTTGTAGCCTGCGCGAACAGCCAGGTTCTAACCTCTTTATCGATCAGCAGTAGCAGAGCCAGCAGGCAACTGCCGGCTAGAGCGCCTTTGACGACCATATTTAGCAAGATGCCATCAACAAATGCTTGGTTACACAAGCTAAACACAATTAGGGATAAGGCTAAGATTAATAGTGGTTTCTTCCACGAGATATCAAACATTAGTAGCCTCAAAGAGCTATTTAAAAAACCGGTACAAAAAACCAAGAATGCACACAGCGTAACAATAGCGGCACCCTCGATACCAAAGCGCGGTATAACAAAATAGTTACCAGTAAAATTAACCACACCTGCAACGATGCCCCAAAATAGTATTGTATTGGTTGAACCGAGAAAGTACATGCCAGCGGATAAAAATATTAGCGCGCCATCGAGCAGAATAATAGTGGCAATGTAGGGGATGATTGTTGTACCCGACTTGTAGCGATCACTGGCTAGAAATACCAATATATCGGGTGCAACCAAAATAAACAATGCAATAAAGGGTATGCCGAGCATTAGATACACATGCAGTGATTTTGATAAAAAGGCCTTCGTTGCATCCGCTCCTTGAGTTTCCCATAGCTGTGTGTACATAGGGCGTATGGCTGCTGCCAAGCTTGCGGTTATTACCACCTCTAAATATGAGGATAAATTGTAAGAAGCGGAGTATAGGCCTAGGTCCTTATCTCCAAGAAACGAGCCAATCATGTAGCGATCGATCAAGCGCAACAATAGTGATAAAGATTCCAGCACCATTAATGGCAAGCCAAAGCGTAGCAGTCGCCTAGTTAGCTCAGATGAAAACGCTGATTGGCTGTATGACCAGAATGGCTTGTAGGCGCGTGTGGCATACAGTACGGCTGCTAGCTCGGCCAGCACGAACGCGCTGAGCAAGAACGTTAACGATATTTTTTCAAAGGCTAATAGCAATAGCAGCATGATGAGGTATGAGCAGCGGCCGATGATGGTGCTCTTACTAACATCTGCGCTGTGTTGTCTAGCGCGCAACATGTTCCAGGTCACGCTGCCAACCATACGCAATATAATGAACAACGACACGATCCAAAAGTATTTTGTGATCCCCTCGTGTTCGATAAATCGAGGTATTACAAATGTGCCGGCGGTGAGCCATAGCAAAATGGTGATAACAGATAGTGATAAGAATAGAGTGACTACGGTGGAATTGAAAATCAGCATGTTGCCGCGCTTGTTATGCATGGCTTCTGCGTAGTAGCGCACAATTGCGTGCTGAATACCTAGCTTGCCAAAGGCTACTGCTAGGGTGATGCTAGCCGTAATTAGGCCGATGATCCCGTAGTCGTCGACTGACAGGTTTCGTGTCATAATTGGGAACGACAAAATACCAACGAAGGCAGAAACTAGGCCTGCGGTGGCGTAGTTTCGGACATGCCCTAGTATGCTATTGGTAGACATGAGTTGACATGGGCTGACACGAAAATTTAGTTGGCTTATCGACTAATTTGAGCTGTTGTTTGATGCGAATCGTATAGCAGATCGCGTCTATTAATACTTACCGAGATTGTATACCGATATGGTTCAACAGCATACGCGATTAAGAGGGTGAACAGTGCTAAGCCAATATTCTGCTAACCAGTTCATGAAGAACGTCAGGTTTTGCTTTTTTCTATCCATGGCTACGTTGTTGAATGTGGCCTGTAGCACGGGTGGCAGTACAGAACCCAATCTAACAGCCGAAGAGCTGCTACATCGATCCACTGATGAGATGGAGCTTACCTGGCAGGCGGCCATGGTCAGAGTACCGAGCATTGATGGCACGATCATAGAAACCACTGTTAATGCTTTAGAGTCAGGAGAGGTTGTACCCGATCAAACTTATCCCGTCGTTATCTGGATGCACGGCTGCAACGGATTTTGGAGTGGCACCAACTTTAGGATCAACTGGTTGGCATCAAACGGTTTTGTCGTTATTGCGCCCTTAAGTTTTGCCCGCACGTTTTATCCTCAGTCTTGTAACGTTAATACGCAAGAATCAGGTTTGTACAGACCAACGTTAAGTATCCGCCAATACGACGCGGGCTACGCTATAAGCAAGGCGCGCGAATTTGATTGGGCTGATAAAGACAACTTGATTTTGGCAGGGCTAAGCGAAGGTGCTGCAGTAGTAACCACCTACACCAATAAAGAAAATCCCATGGGTTATCTCAAAGCCCGCGTGGCTGAAAGCTGGGGCTGTCATGCTGGCTGGTCAGAATTTGAAGGGCTAGCTGCACCGGTCTCAGAGGCAGTACTCACGTTGGTATCTGATCAAGATCCGTGGTACACGGCATCATTTCACCAAGGAGATTGCGGTGAATTTATGAACACCAATAACGGTAGTTTGTCGTATGTGGTGGATTACGCACCGCTACGTACTCGTCACGAACTCTGGGAAGATCCGCAGATACAGGAAATCATCTCGACGTTTCTTTTAGAGCAGGTAAGTCGGTAGCAAGGCCTGACGTTTACTGGGACGTTAATTAAATGACAATGGAACCACTCGATAACGTTGAGGTTGTCTACCCGCTAACTGAAGCCCAAAAGGGGCTGCTGTACCAGATACTCCTATCGGAGTCTGATGCTCTGTACCGAACGCAATCTCGCGATAACGTCCTTGGCGCGTTTGATCTCTCCCGTTTTCGTCAATCGCTGCAATTGCTGGTAGACCGACACGAAAGCCTACGTTGTCTTTTCCTGCACGTCGGCCTTGACGAGCCTGCGGTAGTTGTCAAGCGGCACGTGGAACTGCCGTGGTGCGAACGCGATTTCCGTGGAATGGCTGCCGACACGCAGAACGCCAAGCTAGATGAGCTTGCCCTGGCCAGTATGCAAGATGAGTTCGCACTCGATCAAGCCCCATTGATGCGAGTCACGGTGGCGCGCCTAGATGATCAGCTTTGTCACGTTATTTTTGACATCCATCATTTGATATTCGATGGTTGGTCTAGTGTGCTTTTTTTCAATGAGCTGCAAAGCATTTATGGCTCGTTGGTTACTGGTGTAAAAGCTAATTTACCTCTTCCAGGTAAGTTCAGTGAATATGTTACGCAGTTGAATTCGAGCAAAGATTCCAATATTGCTGATCGGTGGGCCGATAAGCTCAGCGGTTTTGAGCAAGCCACCAGCTTGCAACTGTCAGAGACAATTGATGGCGGAGGCGCGCACCATACTGACAGTAGCTTTCGGGTCTCATTGGATGCGCTAACAGCCAAAAAACTCAACGAGCTAGCGCGCTCTGCCAGAGTTACCGTTGGCACTTTAGTAGAGGCTGCCTGGGGGCTAACCCTTGCTCGTTATAACAACACCGACGATGTTGTCGTTGGCGTTACGCTTAATGGCAGAACTGATGCCCTAAATAATCACGATCGTACTTTCGGCATGTTTGTTAATGCTTTGCCCATGCGTTTGCAATGTGCACGCCGAACATCTTTGTTTAGATGGCTTGCCGATGCGCAGCAAGAAAAGGCCGAGCTCACGCAGAGCGATCAAATATCAATGGCCCAAATTCATCTGGCCAGTGAGCTACCTGCGGGTGTAGATCTGTTTGAGGCATTGCTGGTATTTCAAACATTTCCTGACTTAGGCGCAACAAATGAACCGCCAATCCAGTTTCACAATGTCAGTATTCATGAAAACAGCCCGGTACCGTTACTGATTCATATTTTTGAAGGGTATCAGCTTGATTTTTTGATCATGCATAGCCAGGCACTGCTTTCTAGGCAATCGGCTCAGCAATTAATCAAACATTATCTAGCAGTACTGCAGTGGTTGGCTGATGTTAAACATCCTGAGCAGGCAACGCTTTCTGATGTCACGTTTCTTGATGAAGATGACCGTAGATTGTTGTTAAATCAGTTTACGCCAGCCGATATACCGGTCGTTTCTAGTAACACCTTGCATTCGCTTTTTATGCAGCAATCACAAAAAACGCCTGATGCTCTCGCGGTTAAAGATGACAACCACGCTTACACCTACCAAGAGCTTGCAAACGCTGCTACGCAGGTAAGCAACTTTCTGATTGGTCAACACGTCAAACCGGGCGACACCGTCGCGGTAATACTGCAACGCTCAACCGACGTTTATCCAGCCATGCTGGGTATTATGATGGCAGGCGCCTTGTTTGTTCCCATCGATCCGTCTTACCCGCATAATCGACAAAACGATATGTTGCTTAGTTCGGGTGCGGCTGTGATACTCACTAATAGTCGTACTGATAGCGCATTCGATTCCTCAGATCGCCATGTAGTAGAGCTTGACACCCAATGGGCTTTGATAAGCTCTGCTGTAGTTCCACAGCAGGCTATTGCCCACCAAGCTGGTGCCTATGTGATGTTTACATCGGGGTCCACTGGCGTCGCCAAAGGGGTTATTGGTTCGCATGCAGCCACCCTTAATCGCTTTCAGTGGATGTGGGATGCCTATCCATTTGAAGTTGGCGAAGTGGGTTGCCAAAAAACCTCATTGAGCTTTGTTGATTCCATTTGGGAGTTATTTGGTGGGTTGTTGCAAGGCGTTCCGACGGTTATTTTGTCAGATGATGTCGTTAAGAACGCGCATCAATTCGTTGATTCTCTTGAGCAGAACGGCGTTACGCGGGTAGTGTTATTGCCTTC
Source organism: uncultured Granulosicoccaceae bacterium (assembly GCA_937958675.1). Lineage (GTDB taxonomy): Bacteria > Pseudomonadota > Gammaproteobacteria > Granulosicoccales > Granulosicoccaceae > Granulosicoccus. The sequence goes on along the minus strand of CALGND010000114.1, from coordinate 47,273 downwards.
TTATCTCTCAGTATTGCTCGATAGCGTCGAGGGCATAGCCAACCATCTAGCTGCGATGAAATTGTGCGTGGTGAGTGGTGAACCACTAACTAGCAACATTGCCGAGCAGTTTCTAAATGATGCGAAAGGTTGTACTTTGCTTAACCTGTATGGTTCAACCGAGGTCAGTGCTGATGTCACCGCGATGGAAATCACCAGCGCAAATTTGTCCGCCAATATGCCAATTGGGCGGCCAATCGCTGGCTGTCAGGTTTATGTATTAGATTCTGCACAACAACTGATGCCACCGGGTGCAATCGGAGAGCTTGCTGTGGCTGGTCGTGGTTTGTCGCTGGGCTATTTCGGTGAAGAAGAAGGTTTAACTAAAGAGAAATTTGTTGATAACCCGTTTGGCGATGGCAAGCTGTATTTAACAGGTGACCTGGGGCGCTATTTATCCGACGGCGTTATCGAGCACCGAGGCCGCAAGGATGCGCAATTAAAAATTCGTGGATTTCGGATAGAGCCTGCGGAGATCGAGCAAACAATTGCTCAATTTTCGGGGGTGAGGGCAGCATTGGTTAACGCGCCGGGTGATAATAAATTGCATGCCTACTATCGGGTGAAGCAGGGTTATAAGGTTAATCATGCGCAATTGCTGCAATACCTAAATGATCGAATGCCCGATTACATGATCCCTCAATTGTTGCAGGAGCTGGACGATTTTCCACGCTTGCCAAACGGCAAGATCAGTCGCAAGGACCTACCTGACCCAAGTATCAAGATTGCAACGCAGCGGGTAGCGCCTCGCACAGATACTGAAAAAGCGATTGCCGCGTTATGGCAGAAAACCCTTAACGGGCCTGATCCATCTATTTTTGATAATTTTGTCGCCAGTGGTGGGACGTCATTATTGGGCATGCGATTTAACGCAAGGCTATTTCGTGAGTTTAATAAAATGGTGCTGCCTCGCATGTTGTTGTCAGCCAACTTAGCGCAAATCGCAGCATACATACAGCCCGATGATGTTATCGAAGATGATACCGAACAACTAGAGGTTGATCTAATGGAGCCTACGTTTTTTGGTGCTGAGGATCAACGCCTGTTTGGCATGCTACATATTCCAGGCAGCCATATGAAACAGCGAGCGGTTTTGCTCTGCCCATCTATTGGACATGAGTACATGCGTTTACATCGCGGTTACCAAATGTTGGCAATTGAACTGGCGCGGCGTGGTTATCATGTGTTGCGATTTGATTTGGCTGGATTTGGAGATTCCTATGCAACGCCTGCTGATGTGTCCTTAGGTGTTTGGCATGACAACATTAAAAACGCTGCAGAGTATCTCAGAGCGCAAAGCGGTATCGATACGATAACATTGATTGGTGCGCGTTTAGGCGCGCCTTTAATGTTGGGAGCAAGCCTTGCAAGAATCGACAAGGTAATTATGCTTGATCCGGTATGCACCGGGCCAGCTTATTTGTCCTACTTGGATCAGTTACATCGATATGCATTGAACAACTTGGATCGATATCGTTTTCGGCAACGAAAAACCAATCAATGGGAACGTTTCGGCTATACCTATTCCAAGCAACTCGGCGAGGAGCTTATGGCACTTGAACTCAATCCCTTGCTTGAAAACACATTAGCAGAGATGCATCTAGTGACCACAGGGGAGGTGGTTATGCAAAATGATATGGGTGTGAATGCTCTATTGCAAAATGAAAAAATAACACATGATCATGTTCCTGATATCAACCTTTGGTCCGACTACGATCAAGCGTCTTATTTGGCGTTTTTACAACCGGCGGTGAGTCGTATTACTGCTTTGGTAGAAGGATAAGATAATGGAATCTGCGCATAACATCGATCCGGCTTCCAATTTGATCGGAGTGAGTAATATCCCGGATGGTTCTTTGATAGCAGGCCTGCCATGCGTCATTTTGCTTAACGCTGGTTTTTTACATCGAGTGGGTCCCAACCGTCTAAATACCGATCTGGCAAGACAACTTGCCGCAGCCAACTTTGCCTCTCTTAGAATGGATTTATCTGGCCTTGGTGACAGCATGACTCGATCGGGCAATGCACAGGACTGTCAAATCGTTTCCGAGGATCTAGATAAGGCGATGGAGTTTATGCAAAGTAACTACGGTATTCAAAAATACGTGCTAGTAGGATTGTGTTCTGGTGCAAACGATACTGCACTTAAGGCGACTACGGATGAGCGGGTGGTGGGGCTTCTGAATATCGATGGCGTGGGTTATCGCACCAAGCGCTTTTACATTAATTACGTTTTTCATCACTTGCTGCGCCGAGTACTGCAATTTCAACGATGGAAGCGACTAATTAATCGCTACAAATACAGTAGAGAACAGCGTAAGCAGGGGAAACAAAATCAAGGTTCGATTTTGACGAGCTCAGTTGCCTACACTGATTGGAGCCTGGAACAATCGGGTCAGCATTTCGAGCAGTTAGCAAAACGCGGCGTGCGGATGCATTATATTTATACAGGCGGGGTGTCCGGTTTTTACAATTACCGTCAACAGTTTTGGGATATGTTTAGTGCTTACGACTTTGCTGGTATGGCAAGCACGAGTTATTTTCCTGCTACGGACCACCTAAACATGTTGCAACATCATCGAGACGAAGTACTGGACGACGTTGTCAGTTGGGTTAAACGCTCGTTTTAGTTACTCAGGCCTTACTAAAGTATAGGTAGTATCGACACCGTATACATCGTTCCGGCAAACCAACACGGTTTCGCTGCTATCCGAAGATTGTGTACCTGTGCATGTACCTTTGGTCACTCGATCTACGTCAGTTGCAAACTCGTAGTTCAGGTTTATTTGCTCGGCACTTATTTCCCCAACACCGATAACCACGAGACTCTCGCCGGTTTGTGTGTTGGGCGTTGTGCGTTGGAAGCTGATTGTTCCCCCAATTTGATTAAACTCTGTAGTAACGCTGGTGTTGTTTGCATCCACCCATAAGCCATCTAGCTCGATTTGTGTATAAGCTGGCAGTTGCACTACATAGGTGTCAATAGATCCCGAGTCATACCAGTCCGAACTAAAAAGTACGCGAGTAGCCTTTGGACTTAAAGAAACGCTCGCCTTTCCCAATGCGGGTTCGTAGGTGGCGTTGGTCGCTTGTTCGCCAAATGTGCGGTTGTGTGCAAGCCTGCAAGGGGCAGGTTCAGACGCAGTCGTATCCAGCAGCACTACCTCTGAGAATAACAAAGGCGCGGGTCGTTTTGAGCTGAACCATTCAAAATCGTCGTAACCGACGCTGGTCATGGCAAGCCATCTAGGGTTTTGATGGGCATTAGCGGCGAGCGAGGTTCCACTGGGAGTTTCTGGGTAGCCTTTTGTTTGTGTAATCAGTGATGAGCAGCTGCTGTCTTCAATGCCATGCACTACCACTAAACCAATGCCATTCCAAATATCGTTTTTGCAACCGCGTGGCGACCTTTTAGTAGCAGACTGAAAGAATCGATTTTGTTGTTCATCGACCGCGCCTATGGCGAAGGGTGCATCAATGCTTGCGATGTCCAAGCCATTGCCACTGGTTTTAAGATTCCTATTGAGTATCTTGTCGCTAAATAACATATTCCCGTTGTTTGGAAACGGTTTTGGTGCAGTGTTAATTGGCCATTTTGATCCTTTGCCAATATTCAATGTGCTAACCGTGCTATTGCTGGCCTGAAACGAAACAGCCAACGATTTTTCGTTGCGTATTCCACAACGAAAGCCGAATAGTTCGTCAGTTGCAGAGGGGGCTGCGAGTATTCCTCCTTGTGCCGGTACACCACGTTTTTCGCAGTAAGGTGCAAAGTCTGCAATAACGGATCGTTCAGCGGTTTTGATATTGAGCTGAGTAAGTTTGCCGGCGTCCTCTTCTGTATCGGGCACGTAATACAGGATGTTTGCATCTTGCTGGCTCCAATGAACGTTCTGTGCCGCTAGCGTTGGTAATTTAAGGGTGCCCAATGCGGCATAGCTAATTCCGTCTAGTAGTGACACGCTGTGTTTGCCACTGTTGTCGTAGTGGTGCAACATCATGCGGGTTTCGTCTGCGTTCCAAGCTTGCGCGGCATCATTCCCGGGTTTGGTCACCGAGCCTATAGCGCTGTTGCTGATACGCATAACTTTGGTGGCAAAAGTTGGTTCGTTGAACAATCGCAAATAGGGTGGTTTGGCCACTGGTTTGACCGGCACACGATCGGTTCGTTGGTTAAGTTTCTGGCACATATCGACTTGCGACAGACCGCTCTGTGCAAGGCTTGTTGTTGATGCGCTCAATAGAGCCAAGCCCACTGCTAGGCAAGGTAGTTTGCCCCAATGCGAATGTTTAGAAAGCCTACGGCTTACACGATCAGCTATAGAATGAGTGTTGAATGTATTCATCTTGCGGTATTTTGACTTAATTTTCCAACAGTTGATCAGTATGTTTTAGTGGGCTTTCAGAGTTATTGAGTTTGGTTACCCAGCGTTCTGGAATGCCCTTTTCAGAGCCTATACCATAACAGGCTCCCAATACAGCACCAATCAGAATTGATTGGCCGCAGGAATCCTAGCGGCATAGATATTTTGTTGAACCGCTTCTGTAAATGAGCTGGACTTGGCGATGTTGTGTACCGCGCCTGGAAATCCAATCGATAGCTGGCAAGCCATGCCCATTCGGCAGTTATCGCAGGCGGATTGAGTTGATAACAAAGACTATCAGAATAAGGCAGCAGCCTAGCTACAATAGGGGTTTTGTAGCGAACCCGTCTGGGTATCATAAATTGTGAACTAGGCACGCCCTTGCACAAAATACCAAGACGATTTGCATCATGAGGGATAGAATAAGCATCACCCAATGGCGTGGCCTAAAAGTCAGCTTATTTAGCCTCATGATCATTCAATCCGTCGAATTCATCCGCTTACAATTACCATTTAAAAATGGGTTTGAGCACGCGCGTGCGGTTCGTAAGGCTGGCGATACCATCTTGGTTAAGCTCACCACCGAAGCGGGCGAATGCGGTTGGGGTGAAATCCTACCGCGAGCGTATGTGACGGGCGAAACGGTAGACGCCATTCTGGATGAAGCATCGAGCGAACCCACGGCGCTTGTTCAATCTTTATCAGACCTGCAAATTGTCAATCAAACCGAACTAGAAAAATGGATTGATCAGCAGCTGCCGATGTACCAACATCATACGGCTCTATTTGGTGGCATAGAGATGGCGATGTGGGATGTGCTTAATCAAGTGCATGGTGTCGATTGGGACCGCGCGATCGGACCGGTTAATGAGCGTCCACTTGGCCGCTGTGTAACAATCGGTTTTGACGCGACGTCTGAAAAACTTCGCGCAAGAGCGATCGATGCCAAGTTGAAACAAGCCTCTGTGGTAAAACTAAAAATAGGATTAGATGATGACATAGAGCGCATCAAGCTGCTTGATAAGCACCTCGGCAAGTTGCCGATTCGTCTAGATGGAAATGGCTTATATGACGCTGATCGTATCAGGCAATTACTCAAAGAATGTGCAAGGTCCACGGCATTGCAATCAATCGAGCAACCGTTTAGCCACGCCGATAACAGCTACGTTGATTTACAACAATCCCTATTTAGTGAATTTAACATTCCCTTCGCAGCAGATGAGAGTGTCTGCAGCATTGAGAGTGCTCGGCTGTGGCAAGAAAGCGGTGGATTCCAAATTTATAACTTACGGATTGGCAAACACGGCGGTTTGCGAGCCACGCGAGTGATTCGAGATCTGGCCAATGACAATGCAATCGGGCTTGTCGGTGGTTCTATGGTTGGAGAGACTGGCATTTTATCTCAGGCATCCGAATTGCTATTATCACGTAGTAAAGGCTTTGATTACATCGAGGGCTTGGGTCAGAATCGACAGTTTCTATCCTTGGATCCTGTAGAGTTAGTGGAGGGTGACACGCCTCTAAAGACATTTAACTTAAAGCCGCAAGCCACAGCTGAGCTAATGCATGGCAGCCGAACAATTACGTGTAGCTACTAGCGGCTCAATGAGTTTTTAGGTTTTGGCTACAAAACAAACTTCATTTAAGTATTACGCGAGAAGACATAAAAGTTTATGAGTAAGCAAACTGAAATTTACAACTTTATTAAAACCCTTAAACCTAACGTGCCTGATTTTGAAGCTGATCAAAATTTGTTAGAAGATGAAATACTCGACAGTGTTGCGATGATGGAGCTCGTGTTGTGGAGCGAAGAGCAATACGGCTTTATAGTCGATACAGATGACCTAACGCCTGAGAATTTTGCCACACTGACTGCGATCACTGAATATGTTGAAAAAATGGCATCTAGCGCATAAGCACTGATGCTCTATCAAGTACTCCAATCGATAGCAGAAGAACACCCAGCTAATTTAGCGCTGGCTGATGATAAACAGTCGGCGGATTATCAGCATTTGTGGAATGCTAGTGTGCATATAGCGCAGAGACTACACGCCCATGGTGTACGTCAGGGTGATCGCGTGTGTTTACTATCTGAAAACAGTATCGATTCGGTGGCCCTGTATTGGGCAATTTTACAGTGTGAAGCAATTGCGATTTATCTTAACGAGCAAACACCTGCTGAAGGCATTGAACAGATAATTGATGATGCTGAACCGTCTGTTATTGTAGCAACTGAAAAGCTAGCCAAATCCAAAATCAGTGACAATGTAAAGCGTCGCAGCACTATCAAGCACCTCAATATGCTCACGCTATGTACACTTGAGCCTGCACAGCTCAATGGCTCTATTGTTAGTGTGAGTGAAGAATTATCTAATACACGTAGTAGCGACCCCGATGCCATTGCGACGATCGTATATACATCCGGTAGTACCGGAAAGCCTAAAGGCGTATGCCTTACTCATACTAATTTAATTTCTGTGGCAAAGATGGCCGGTGATGCTTATAACACTGTGCCAACTGATAGCTATTTGATGGTTGTACCCTTGCACTACATTCATGGCTTGATGATTTTAGTGACCATGCACCTACGCGGTGCTGGTATTCGTTTTCTGAATAGTTTTATGTTCCCAAAGTTGGTGACAAAAAAAATAATCGATACTGGGGTAACGGGTTTTTCAGGTGTGCCATTTCATATCACCGCTCTGATAGAACGAGGTGGCTTTTTAGAAGCGCAACTGCCTAACTTACGTTGGATTGGTGTAACCGGGGGTACTTGTGCAGCCGAGCGCCTTACGCAAATCCGTAAAGAGCAGCCTGATATCGAAGTGCATATCAGCTATGGGCAAACAGAAGCCTCCCCCCGAATCACCGCACTACATCCGGACAAGATAGACACAAAAGCGGATTCTGTTGGCAATGTGGCTGAAGGCCTGCACGTTGAGTTTCTTGATGAAGCCGGTAATGCAGTCCCTCAGGGTGAGGTAGGCGAGCTGGTAGTCTCTGGCCCAACTATCATGCACGGATACTGGAACGATCCTGAAAATACTGCCCGGGCGATTGATGAACAACGCCGCTTACATACAGGGGACCTAGCGTATATTGATGAGGAAGGGGACGTGTTTATCAAAGGCCGTATTCAGGCCATGATCAAGTCAGCAGGCGAACGGATTTTTCCGGAGGAGTTAGAAGCGGTACTTAATCTTAGCCCGCAGGTAGTTGATGCTGCAGTGGTTGGTATACCTGACCCAATTTATGGGCAACGCGTGGAAGCGCATCTGGTATTGTCGGATGAAGACCCAAACACGCTTGAAAGTGTTCGTAAGCATTGCCTAGATAATGTAGCGTTTGCACGCGCTCCAAAGCAATACCACCGTTGGTCGGTGTTCCCGTTAAAAGCAAATGGTAAAACTGATAAGCAGCAACTGATTAGCGCTGCTGATGATGCGCCTGGTAGAGTATTGTGAGTAAGAATGATCGTTGCGATGACTTACGCGGTTTTATTGCGTACCTTAAAGAACACTCGAAGCGTGAATACCTAAAAATTGGAGACCCTCTAAAAGGCGATTGGCAACTAGCCGCGATTAACCAAACTCTGGTTAGTAAAATGCGCATGCCGGTAATTGAGTTTACTAATGTTGAAAATACTAATATGCCCGTGGTGCAGAACGTATGTGCATCACTTAGCCGTATTGCCAAATCGAAAGGCTGGACGGTGCCTGAGTTAGAAGAGCGGCTTGCCCACGCCTATGACAATCTAATCAAACCAGAAGTTAACAATGATGGGCCGATCAGAGAGAACATATCGCAAGGCTCTGAAGTTGATCTAAGCCAGTTACCTGCAATTCGGTATACGGACACAGAAACGAACTCCTACCTAAGCGCTGCGCATGTAGTGGCAAAAGATCCAGTCAGCGGTAGCTTGAACATTAGTTTTCATCGCTTAATGGTTTGCGGTAAAAATAGATTAGCCCTTTACGCCACTCCTGCAGGGCATTTAGACCGCATTCATCAACACAATACGGCCAATGGCGTAGACACACCTATTGCCGCATTCATCGGCGCTCATCCCTTGTGGTCTTTAGGAGCTTTGGCCGCAGGTGGGTTGGCACTTGACGAAATGGAAGTGATTGGTGGTTTGTGCGAAAGTGCTTTGCCAGTTGTAAAAGGCTTACATGATGAACAGCTGCTGATACCTGCCAATGCGGAAATTGTCCTTGAGGGAAATTTGTCGAGCGAAGAGCTCACTCCAGAGGGCCCATATGGTGAAGCCTTTGGGTATGTATCAGGGGTGCAAGATCGGCCCGTGTTTACAGTGCAATCGCTATCACATCGTAGCGATCCCTTGTTTCAAGATATTGTGCCATCGCAACTAGAACATCTAACCATGACAGGTGTGGCGGTTCAAGTGTATTTACAGAAGTCGCTACTAGCGCAGTTTAACTGTGTTGAGAAAGTATTTTTACCCACTGCAATGACCGTATACGTCGCCGTTAATGCTGGCATACGTGACGCTTCGGCGCATGACATCATGTCTAGTATTTTGCGTGAACAACGGTTTGTTAAAAGCGTTGTGTTATTTGATGACAGCGTTGATATTAGCAACGCCAAGCAGACACAAAATGCGATTTCAATGCAAGTACAGGCACACAGAGATATCTTAACGATGCCTGATCAAATCGGTAACGAGCTTGATCCATCAGAGATAGATGGCAAGACCACCAAGTGGGGCGTAGATGCTAGTAGTTATGGAAAATACCCAACAGCGCCAGTAAAAAATCAGCTACCAAGAGATCTAGAAGATACTCTCGATATAAACGCGATAATTAATCGGGCGCTTGGTCAGTAGGTCTTATCTAGTCGTCCCGGCATTCCTGATCAAGTCCGGGTATGACTAAGAAACAGAGCGCCCGCCATCCACTGTTAGCAAATGGCCATTAACCGCCGCTGCATCATCACTGACTAAATAGGCCACTGCGCCAGCAATCTCTGATGGTTGTACCAAGCGATTTATTGGGTTGTCGGCTTCCATTTCCTTTTTTTGCTCTTCAAGCGTAATGCCCTTTAGCTTGGCGCGTGCACCGTGTGTTTGCTCAAACAGTTCTGTGTGTACCGTGCCGGGTTGTACAGCATTTACAGTAACGCCTAGTGGTGCCACTTCCAGTGCAAGCGATTTAACTAGGCCTGCGACACCGGCTTTGGATGCAGCATAAATGGCATTGTAGGCAGCACCGATGGTGCCTGAAATTGATCCGATATGCACAATGCGGCCGTGCTTTTGTCTAATCATGATTCGTACAACTGCACGAGAGATAATAAATGCGCCCATCAAATTAACCTGAATAACTGCTTGGCATTTTTCTAGGTTGGATAGCGCAACCGGTGCAACATAGCTGGTACCAGCAGAGTTAACCATGACATCGATTCTGCCGTGCTCTGCCATAACCTGTTTAAGCAGATTATCAACGGATTGAGCATCGGCAATATCAAATTCATAACAAGAGGCGGTGAGGCCTTGGCTTTGAAATTCGGTTTTTAACTGGTCTAGCTCATCAAGGGTACGGGCTGCGGCGACGATAATATAGCCATCTGCTGCTAGGCGTTCGCATATTGCATAGCCAATGCCTCTACCGCCACCGGCCACTAACGCGACTCGCTGTGGTTCTGTTTTGTTTTGTTGAGCCATCGTTATCCCCAAGGTGTGATTCTGACATCGTTGGGTTGGTCGACCCATCCGTTTGCTTCGCTGAGCCATTGCTTGCGCAATTGCAAACTTCCGCTATCCATTGTTTGTACAATATTCGTTAACCAGTTTTTATCGTCACGTGCTGGGAAGTCACTACGAAAGTGGCTACCACGGCTTTCAGTACGCATACCAGCAGCTTCAGTAATCATGTTGCCAACGCATAACATATTACGCATCTCTGCCATACCAGCGTGATCCATCGGCTGCGTAATGCCGGTATCATTTTTAAGCCTGTCAGTGATCTTGGCAATACCTTGCCGCGCACGCGCTAGTGATGTTTCGTCCTTTTCTACAATTAGGGTTTCCCACATAAGGGTTTGTAGTTCTTTGTGTAACTGTGCAACCGTATTTTCGCCTGTTCGTCTTGTTGCTTGATGCAGTGGTTGTAGTACAGCATCAATAGCCTCAGTTTGCGTCGCTTTATTACCAGTCTGGCGAGCCACGATAGCAGCCTGCTCACCCGCGCGCCAACCAAACACCTGGGAGCCCCCCAGCATTGTGCCACCTAGTCGATCCGCTCCTTGCCATGCGGATGCTTCACCAATGGCAAACAAACCGGTAATGTTAGATTGACCATGTTCATCGATACACACGCCTCCATTACTGGTGTGGTGGTGGTTTTGTACTTGCAGCAAGTCTTTAGATATATCAATCCCTTTTTCCAGCATAAAGGCTGGGAATAACTCAGGCAAGAAGCCTCGTTCAGCGCGTGACATATCCAGGTACACCGGCGCATGTACTCCCGGTGCTAAGCCGTCGTTTTTTAATCCTTCTGCTTTAATCGCACGATCAAGATGTATTGAGTCATCGCGTGAGCTCACCGGCCAATGTGAAGATTTTTGTCGGCACACCTCGTTTAAATCGACTCCTTCTGGGAGGTAGTCTTGTAGGAATGCTTTGCCATGGCGATTAATTAGCCGGTAGGGCTCTTCCATTTCATACAGCATGACGATGCCTTGAGAAGGCCAAGTAGTGGCGATGCCTTGCTGCATGTATTCCATGTTTGTTAGCTCCGCCCCGGCACGTATAGCCATGGCATAGCCATCGCCGGTGTTACCCGGTGGGTTAAAGCTGTATTGAAACATTTGCCCAACACCACCTGTGGCCAGTACAACTGCGCCGCAGCGCACGATAAACGGCTCGCCATTGTCGTTGACTCCCACCGCGCCGTAGCAGATCCCGTTTTCAACAATAAGATCGGTTAGATTTGCGCCTTCGAGCACTTGTGTTTGTGTTTCTTCGATAATGGCTTTTTGTATTGCCACAATATTGTTAGTTTTGTTGTTATCGTTTGCTGGCATCGTAGCCAGCATCCGGCTTTGAAACTTCATACCCATTTCTCGCAAACGAGCAATTGCTGCTGGTGCTTCTTCGACAAAAATTTCGCACAATGCTTGATTGGCCATACCTAAGCCGGTTTGCAACATGTCCGATAAGATCGCCTCAGGTGGATTAAAAAAACCGCCTTTTGGGCCAATGGTACGGATAGTCCAATAGTCACCCACTGGATTTGATGTGGCGCCGGCCCCGCGCACACCAGGCACACCAAACTGGCCTTTAACCGCCAGCATGGTGCTAGCACCAGCTTCGTGTGCTGCAATGGTAGCAGCGGTTGCAGCACCACCACCGCCCACAATAAGCACATCGGTGTACCAGGTTTTAATGGTTGTCATATCAATATCTACTTTCTAGCAACAATTACCCTGGCGTATTGCTCGGGGAAGTAATCCGACAGTGAGGATTCATGAGGCCAACTATCATATTCACTAAAGCCAGCTAACTCGCACGCTCGTAACCAATGCTCGCGTGCCAAATAAGCATGCTGTGGTCGGTACTCAGGGTGGCGAATAGCAGCAGTGCGATGATATGAAGACTGATTAAGAACAATTTCGCGAGGAGCCATTTCTTCTAATGGCCTACGGATACGTTCTGAAAACACGACTATGCCACCAGGCTTAAGTGTTTCAATGCACTCCTTCATAAAATCGACCGTGTGCATGGCAATGTGCGCAGCGTTTACACCATAGATCATCGATACCTCACCTTTGGGTACTCGTTGCTCGGTCCAATCTTTGTTGATGTTAAGCAATTGCCATTTGCATGTGTCTTTTGGGTAGCGAGCCGCTAACTCGCGTTTGGTGTTGAGAATGAACTGCATGCTGACATCGGTAAAAATGTATTTCTCAACTTCGGCTATTCTGCCTGCATTCAGTAAGGCATCAAGGTTATTGCGTAGGCCGTTGCCAGTACCACCGCCGACTTCAAGAATACTACCGCCATCAAATAATAGTTCGACCGCTTTTGCGCCCATGATGCCGTGTATATCTTGCAGCGGGTCAGTATTGGTTGCGCGATGCCAAGTTTCTTCAAATTCTTTTTCTTGACCCGTTAAAACTCGATCCATAAATTCGTGGTCATCACGCATTGATCTGACAAAATGCGTAGCACCAAAATTTAGAAATTCGAGGGTGGCCAGGTAATCGTTACCTAGCTTACCCATACGATCCGTGATGCCGGGTAGGGTATGACTTAGATCATCGGGTTGTTGATTGGGTTTAAATTGGCAATCTAGCCCCGGCCCATCTGCATCAATAAAGCTATGGTGATTAGCCAAGCGCTTGAGCATTGGCTGCAAAGCGATATGGGCGCTATCGGAGAATCCCAAAGCTTCAGAAAGCTGAACAGCAGTGGCTGCCTTTGTTAGTTTGTTGTGTATGTCTAGATCGCGATATAGATTGATGAGATGCACATCAACGGCGCTATCAAGCAACTTAGTCGCGACGCGGTGATCATTGTCAAAGAGTTGGTTTTTTGCCCATGTAGTAAATGAGTGACGAGTGGTGGAAAAATTTTCTGATTTGTCCATGGTGTTGGTAGCTTTACTGGTCACGTGATTGTTGTGGCAAATGGCCTGATTTAACCCATTGAGCAATACTGTTTGCCGCGGCACTCGGTTGATCAAATTGAATACCGTGAGCAGCATCCAATATAAGCTGTTTTTTCTGTTCGATCGGTAAGCGGTCAAACACCTGACGAGTGGCGTCATTATCAACCACTGAGTCTTTGTCGCCTAGGATCATCAGGCAAGGGTATTTTAACCTTAAAAATTTCATCCAAATGCCACGTGAGAATGATTGCATGCAGCTATTCATTCTGGTGGACACTTTGCGCAAGCGATGAGGGTCTGGCTTGATATACGATTTGAACATAGGGCCGTCGGTAAACTGATCGATTGGCATGACAGGGTTTTCAGTAGCCTCAGAAGATTCGCCCACTTCAAATGGTTGCTCAATAATCCAAGCCGCTGGAAAAAGCGAAGGTGCAATAAACACCATGCTGGCAATGTTGACTGGGTAGTCTGCTAGGTAATTAACCACGTAATTGCTACCCCAACAAAATCCGCATAAGTGTATCGGCAGGTTTTGATGAGCCGCCCACTGCATGCCAGCGTCTAGATCCTTAAGCAGTGCATCTGAGGATGGAGCGTCGCCACGAGCTAAGGTGTTTAGACCCGCGCCACGTCTATCGATTGCAAGACTGCTGATGCCTTGCTGTGCAAGAGGAGCTGCTATGGTTTTTAGCCATTCGCTATGGCTGACCACACCATGAATCAACACTAGCAACGCCCGAGCACCGTCCGCCTGCCAAAAGCGGGCATTCAATTGATAGCCATTGTCACCTGTAATGGTGACAAAGCTGTTCTGCAATTCAGTGATCTCCTTGTGCATTATTGGTCGGTTTGAATAACTAGCCCTAACAAGTTGATATTAAGGTATTTATCGGCTCGAGATTGTTATAGTTGTCTAGCGGCTGTTTGAATGGGTCTTGTGTCTCAAATTCTGAGACAAAACCTTGCCAAAATCACATTAAATCAATGACGTAGACCATCCCAGTGACAGTGCTTAACATCAGTAATCGACACGCACGATGGCTATGGCTGCACTCGCAAGGCTTGAGTTCTGCCCCAACCGGGCACTGTGATGCGGCTACTGCAGGCGTGATCATCAATGAGCTGGGGTTGTTGCAGCAAGATCCGATACGTGTGGTCGCTCGAGCGCACGATCATATTCTGTGGAGCCGTCGTACCCAATATCGGCCAAGCCATCTTGAAACACTTATGCATAAACATCGTGGTGTGTTTGAGCATTTCTCTCACGATGCTTGCTTACTGCCGATGCAAATTTTGCCGTATTGGCAACGCCAATTCGCTCGCCGCGCAAAGCAGTACGAAAAACCGGGGTGGCGCGAGGGTGTGCTTAACAATGCCGAACAGGCTGAGCTAATCGACAAGATCGTTAGCGATGGGCCGCTAGCCTCTAAGGATTTCAAGCACCATGAGTTTACAAAGCCTGCATCTGGCGCAATATGGAGTAAGCCTGCACATAAGCGCACGCTGGATTATCTGTGGTTGAAGGGTGAGCTGGCGGTGTCGCATCGTAAGAACTTTATTAAGTACTACGATTTAGCACAGCGGGTATACCCTGCGCATTTGCTATCAGAGGTCATTCCTGATAACGAGCAAATAGACTGGTTGTGTAGCAATGCCTTATCGCGTTTAGGAATGGCAAGCCCAGGTGAGATCATGCGCTTTTGGGAAGCGTGCAGCTTGCCTGAAACCAAGCAATGGTGTGAGGCAAACGCGGATCAGTTTACGCAACTTAAAGTGGAGTCATCAACGGGCGAGCTTACTGATGCACTTTGCTTTACAAAAGACAAAGCATTGATTAACGCACCACCTGAACCTACACGCAGGTTGCGAATACTCAATCCGTTTGACCCAGCACTGCGCGATCGAAAACGTTTGGAGCGCCTTTTTGGCTTTGAGTACCGAATTGAGATGTACACACCGCCTGATAAGCGGGTATATGGTTACTACGTATATCCATTGCTAGAGTTTGATCAAATCATTGGTCGTATTGAGGTCAAGCATGATCGTCAAAGTAATGAGCTCTTAGTCGATAATCTATGGTTAGAGCCGGGCGTGAAATTGGGTAAAGGCCGATGGAGTGCATTGGAGTCAGAACTAGAGCGCTTGCGCAAATTCTGTAGCGCTGCTTGCTGCATAATAAATGGCAAGATTGCCAGATAACATCTAGATTAGCTATGAGCGATAAACCTAGAACGCTAATGGTGCAAGGCACCACATCCGACGCTGGTAAGAGTACCTTAGTGGCAGGTCTTGGGCGCATGCTTTTAAGGCGCGGTGTCAAGGTTGCGCCTTTTAAACCGCAAAACATGGCACTTAATAGTGCGGTCACCCCGGATGGTGGAGAGATAGGCCGAGCACAAGCCGTGCAAGCGCAAGCCTGTGGTGTTGAAACCTCAGTGCATATGAATCCCATTCTCATTAAGCCCAACAGTGATACTGGTGCTCAAATCATTGTGCAAGGCAAACCTGTTGGTAACTTTGAAGCAACTGGTTTTCATGAATACAAAAAAACAGCCATGGCGGCAGTGCTCGATTCATATGCAAAGTTGCAACAGCAGTACTCAACGATATTGGTTGAGGGCGCAGGAAGCCCAGCTGAGATAAACCTACGCGAAGGTGATATTGCCAATATGGGTTTTGCCGAAGAGGTAGATTGCCCAGTTGTGTTGGTCACCGATATTGATCGCGGTGGTTCGTTTGCGCATCTAGTGGGCACGCTTGAGCTATTGAGTGATACGGAAAAAGCGCGAGTAAAAGGGTTTTACATTAACCGCTTTCGTGGCGATATTAAATTGCTACTTCCTGGCGTTGAATGGTTAGAAAAGCGTACGGGTGTTCCAGTGCTAGGTGTTGTCCCGTATATCAAGGCGTTTCATCTCGAAGCTGAAGATGCAATCAACAGCGAGCAGTACACTGCTGATGTTCAAATAACGGTATGCGTGCCAGTGTTTCCAAGGATCAGTAATCACACTGATTTTGATCCTTTAAGGCTACACCCTAACGTTAACCTCCAATATGTAGCGCCAGAAGGCATTATCCCTCCTTGCGATCTGATCATTCTGCCTGGCTCCAAATCGGTGAGGCAAGATCTTCAACATCTAAAGGAGCAGGGCTGGGATGTTGCGATAAAAAAGCACCTGCGTTATGGCGGTAAAGTACTCGGTATTTGTGGCGGTTATCAAATGCTTGGTCAGAGCATCAGTGACCCGCTAGGAGTAGAGGGACAGGTGGGTGAGAGTGATGGCTTAGCATTGCTTGATTGCACCACGGTACTAACGCAAGCCAAGGCGCTGCGCCGTGTAAGCGGAAAGCTTAAGTGCAATGATGCGTCAGTGCATGGCTATGAGATACATATGGGTGTGACAAGTAACAGTCCAGACCTACAAGCATTTGCGCAAATTGAGAATGCTGAGGGGCTTAGCGTTGATGATGGCATATGCTCAGCCGATGATCAAATCCGTGCAAGTTATATTCATGGTTTGTTTGATTCGCAAGAGAGCTTGGCCGCAATTTTGAAATGGGCTGGTGCTAGTAATCTGGTAAGCGAATTTGACTATGAGACGCTAAGAGAGAAAGAGTTGGATCGCCTGGCCGATACCTTGGAGGCGTGTACTGATATGGCAGCGTTAGCGAGCATTGTTTGTATTGACCCGTAATTAGCCCTTAATTGACCAGTAGTGGCCTAGGATATTCAGTTCTGTCATCTCAGAGAGTAGGCCTTCACTGTCATCCCGGCACAGGCCGGGATCCATGCTTCACTGTGCTCAGTGTCGCTACCTGCTGTCATTATTCAAGCGTTACACCCGCCAATTGTAAGCATTCATCTACGCTCTTAACCGAGCCAACCGTGGTCTCTGAGCGCAAACTTGCTGCGGCTATTGTGTGCCCTAGTAACACGCACTGCTTAAGATTGTGTTCAGTGTGTACACCATAGAGCACCCCTGCCGCAAAGGCGTCACCAGCACCGACCGAGCTTTTAATGACGTCGGGCGCTACTTCAAGTGAGGGTACAAGCCATTTATCGCCCGTCTGATTCACGGCGGCAGCCCCACCCGGAAAGTGCACAACAACGAATGCCATAGCACCGTCACGCAACAAGTGTTCAGCGGCTGTCATACAGGCGTCAGC
Source organism: uncultured Granulosicoccaceae bacterium (assembly GCA_937958675.1). Classification (GTDB taxonomy): domain Bacteria; phylum Pseudomonadota; class Gammaproteobacteria; order Granulosicoccales; family Granulosicoccaceae; genus Granulosicoccus. The sequence goes on along the minus strand of CALGND010000114.1, from coordinate 30,070 downwards.
ATCAGCAACGCCGTCGACTAAAGTATCGACATTGCTTAAGCAACCGGCTTCGTAGTCGTTAACGATTAAGCTATCCAGATAGTCTAAGCATGGCAGGGCTAATTGACGGTTTGTCTCTGCATCTATCGACACCATTTCTATATTAGTTTGCATGCCTGCAGACTTGGCTTTTTTTAGTAGTTCAACCCAACCATTGGCTTCACTCTTCCAGGGCGTATCCAGTATTTTATGTACGCCCAACAGCCCAAGGTGCAATACTTTTGCCTGGCAGTGATTGAAATCAAGATGATCTGGCGTGATGTGATCGTTTGCACCGGGATGATGAAAAAAGGTTCGCTTGCCAGTTGATTCCACTGACATCACATCGGTAAAGGATGTAGGAATTTGCGCGATGCGTTGTAATTGCGTGGTATCTATCCCGTGTTGTTCTGCTTGCTCTAGCAAGAAATCCCCAGCTGCATCTTCTCCAACTAAGCCTGCCGCGTAGACAGGTAGCGAGGTGTCCATTTTTTTTAAATTGATGCCGACATTGTGCGCCGATCCACCACCTTGTTTGTCGGTACGTACGATATAAGCCAAAGTTTCTTCATCCGGCCAATGATCAACAATACGAATTTGATCAAGCGTCCAACAACCGGCGCACAGGATGCCACTGCGATGGCTCATGCCTGCAGGCTTTCATCCGTTATTTGTGCATCTTGCTTTAAAGGTCGATCAGCCGTTATGCCAGCTTCCTTAAGCCCATCGTGATAAGCATTAACAGCATCAGCAGGGTTAAGCTCTTGGGCAATCACCTTGCGCATAGTAGATACCAGTAATACAGGTGACTCAGACAAATTTATTTTACGTCCGAACAATGCAACACGGGCGCCGGCTTGTTCAGCTTGGTGTACAAGTTCAAACGTATCTCGGGTTGTGCCTTTGGCACCACCTAAAATACCGACGACTAAGTTTTTGGGATCGTAGCTGGATAATTCCTGCATGGCTTTGTAACCATTGAATTGAATTTTCAGAAAGTGGGGTGCTTCTTTCTGCGTTACCCCAGCTAGTGTTTTAACGATCATGTCATTAATATAAAAGCCTATATCAGTTGAATTAATACCAATATCGAATGCTGGGTTAAACACTTCCAGAAAGTGCCTCATAGAGGACTCAAGTAGCTCTTCTCGGAACGCACGGTATGCGTTTAAGGACGCCATATCGTGCTGCAAATCATTTGAATAGGTTATCGAGTAGAGCCCAAGATCGGCGATGTGGCTGCTTGCAGTTAGTAGTGCCGTGCGAAATGGGCGTGATGGTGATTCGCGATAAGCACTATTGCGCGCCACCCAAATATCCGATGTGTCGTTTAGGCGAATTGCTGGGGTAACGGCTGATTGCTCGAATACGCCGTCCTGTGTCAGCGCTTCTGCTGATGACGCTGACATCAACATAATATCCACTAGCTGGCTTTTCACCATTGTTTGCATAGCAGCCAGATAGTCAATTTTTGATTTTAGCTTATCGCTCGATCCGGCAACTGGGCCAGGTCCTGTAGCGCCAAAACCCATGTCAGCATCTTTGGCATCGGCTATAACGAAATCCGTGGGCGTGTAATCGCCTGAGCGAATACGCTCGAGTTTTTTGTCAAGAGACTTATTCATGCATGGGTACCAGTCATTATTTCTAACCTTACTGTCTCATTGATTGGGATTGTATTCAAGTTGAAACGCTCGCCTATAACAAAAGATTAAACGTTAACCGGGCTTGTATTCCCTGTCAGCTTCGGGGTCCTTTGTGTCAAAGCCGAGCGATTCAATTTCGTCCCATATTGCCGGTGGTATTTCTGCATTGGCCCAGTCTAAGGTTTGGTCAATTCTTTCAGGTTTGGTGATGCCGACAATAGTCGATGTCATGTTCTGGCGTTTCATCGAAAACTGTAAAGCCAGCGCTCCAGGTGCAATATTAGCCTCTGCACAAATCGATTCGATTGCGCGAACCGGTGCCAGTTTTTTTTCGTCGGCAGGTTGATAGGTAATGCGCGGCATAACTGCGCCGCCTTTCGCAAGCACTCCCCCAGCAAATGGGGCCGCGTTGAGTATGGCGATATTACTACTGGCCGCATAGTCAAACATCTCATCAGCGGAACGGTTCAACAGCGTATAGCGATTGTGACTTATTAGCACGTCAAATGGCCTTTCACGCAAAATCGGAAACATCACATCAATACGACCCATCGCAAGCCCGATTGATTGCGCGATGCCTTCCTCTTTTAAGCGAAACAGTTCATCAAGCGCGCCACCTTCGCGGGTAATTTCGTTTAAATCCCGCGCATGCTCTGGGTCGTGCAAATGCAGCATGGGAACGGTATCGATGCCTAAGCGGGTGAGGCTCTCTTCAAGTGACTGTCGTACTCGGCTGGCATCAAATTTACCGGTGGCCATATCCCGATCGACTTTTGTCGAAAGCACAAACCCTTTGGGTAAACCGCCACGTTCTCTTATCGCATCACCAATGCGTTGTTCGCTGCGTCCAAGGCCATAATTATTGCCGGTATCCAAAAAATTAATCGGGCTATCGAATATCGCATGCAGCGTTTCGCGTGCCCGGGCCTCGTCCACTTCATAGCCGTAGGTATCGGGCATGTTTCCAAGTCCCGACGTGCCAAAACATAAAGGGGTTACGTTAATACCGGTATTACCAATAGATTGTTTATTCATCGTGTTTATTCACCATGCCCCAGTAGGCAAACTGTTAGATTCGATAGAAGTCGGACGCGGTGCCGGAAAATATACATTCACGATCCGCTGAAGACAACTCGGCCGTGAGCTGCTGTGCTAATTGATGCCAGTTATCGTACTCGCAACGCAAACGTACGACTGGCCAGTCCGAGCCCCACATAATGCGTGCTGCACCAAACTCATTAAATAAGTGATCAGTATAGGGTTTAAGCGCGGCAACTGAAATATCGGTATCGCTTTCAGTCACCAGTCCTGATAGTTTGCAACATGCGCTGGTGTCCTTGGCAAGAGCGCTCATGCCGATCGCCCATTGTTGGTAGTTCGTATCGTTATGATCACGCAATTGGGGTTTCATACAGTGATCGATAACGGCCCGCATCGAAGGGTATCGAGTCAATAGTGTGTGGAAATTCTTTAAGTGCCGAGGGAATCCCAGGCAATCAAACGTTAGGCTCAGATCAACTATTGCCTCATACGCCCATTGCACATCATCGCGAAGCATCCAATCATCGTCGGGCAAATCCTGGATCATGGGCCTGACTCCAGAAAATTTTGGGTGAGCCGCGAGGCGGGTGAGTGTTTCGAGTTGTGATCTGTCTTCAAAGTTTATCCAGCCAACCACTTTTGCAACGTGCGGTGTTGCATCGGCAATGCCGAGTAGGTATTCGGTTTCAGCCACGCTAGGTGCTGCTTGTATTAGAACGGTTTGTGTGACGCCAGATAAATTCAAATCATCTGACATATCGGCCGGGTAATAGGGTCGGGTAAGAATTGAATCGTCTTCCGGCATCCAGCCGTAGTCACCTCGCGCGGGATGCCAGAAATGGTGATGAGCATCAATGCTCATTTGATGACACCCTTTTTCAGGATGATGTTTCCGTACAGGCGGCGTTCGCCTGTTTGCACCACTGCGAATGCTTTTTCGGCTCGTTCGTAAAAAGAAAACCGCTCTAGCGACATTATGTCTCTTGGTGCGTCAGCGGTTTCATTGATGATTTTCTGAAAATCAATCACCGTATCTGGGATTGCTAACACATCATCAACTACTTGCATGCAGTGGGCTGGGTCGGGCACAAAGGTATCCAGTGGCATCAATGCTAATACGGCCTTGAGTATCTGGCTATTATCAGAACCATCAGCGCGTATACAAGACGGGCCGCACGACTCAGCGGGAAAATTGGCATCCACCAGTGCTATTTCATCGCCATGACCCATGGCTCTTAAGGCGTACAGCAGTTCGGGTGAGAGGATGGGGTCAATGTTATGCAGCATATTCTTCTCCGATTTTGTCTAAGTTAGTCTGGCTGAGCCGACACTATCTTTGTTCTAGCCTGAGCCGCGCGAGGCGGTCGGTTCAACGGTATCCCTGCAACCTTTTAAGGTGTTCTGCAGCCTTGCAATCGATCAGAATAGTTGACACGACTCGTCGAAGCAATTAGCGTGGCTAAATCAGGTGTTCGTTTTCTTTGAGCTTATCGAGCTTGAGGATGCCGGACTCACGTGATGACAAGGTTAGCCAGGATTATACGGTTAGCTAAAAAAGATGGATAAAAAAGCTAGCCAAACTTGTATTGGCAGCGCACGGCTCCGGTCGCATTGGCTAATTGTGCTGACCGGGCTGGTCCACCAAAAACACACGAGGAGAAACATGTCTAAGCTACTTAAAGGAACACTATTGGCGTTGAGTGCATCGCTTGCACCAGCCTTAGCCAGTGCGGAAGAATACGACGGCGTCGTCGTCAATATTCTCACCAGGCCGGGTCCTGTTATCGCTCAACGAATTGTAGAGCGTGGTGAAGAATTCAAGGAAATGACTGGTGCTGAAATCCGCGTCGCGGAAGTGCCATTTGCAGAATTATTTCAAAAAATTCTGACTGACTGGGCAACCGGAACGAAATCAATAGATGTCGGTGTATTTGCATCTGGCTGGGGTGTTGAGCTGGTCAGTGGTGGTCTGGTTGAAAATCTGGATGGCTACATCGAGAAAGACGACAAACTTAATCCTGATGATATCGCCTTGTACTTCCGCGAATTTAATCAGAAAGTTGAAGGGTCTACCTATTTCATTACTCTGGACGGTGATTTTCAAATGCTCTACTACCGTACCGATGTGTTGGCTGAAGCGGGTCTCGAGCCACCACGTACATGGGAAGAGTATCTTGAAGTCGCGGCTGCTATTCACGGTAAGGACATGAACGGTGACGGTGAGGCGGATTATGGTTCTTGCATTTTCAAAAAGCGTAATGCGCAATCATACTTTGCGGTTCAATCGATGGCAGCTAGTCGCGTTCAGTCTAAGGGTACAGCTGAAGGGCTTTACTTTGACACGGACACCATGAAGCCCAAGATCAACAATGCTGCTTGGAAGAGAGCCTTTGAGATTTATCAAGAAACAGGAAAGTATGGGCCAGCTGATGAATTGAATCAGGACATTGGTGATACCCGAGGTCTTGTTATTTCGGGTCGTTGCGGCCTTGCGATAGATTGGGGCGATATCGGCCCATTGTCTATTGAAGAAGGCAGTGCGATCAAAGATAAAATAGGTGCTGTTATGATGCCGGGCTCAGCGGAAGTGCTGGATACGGAAACTGGTGAGCTTGTGGCTTGTAACGCTGAGATCTGCCCGCATGCCATTGATGGTGTGAACTTTGCGCCATTTGCCGCGTTTGGTGGCTGGACTGCAGCAGTAAGTAAAGCTTCAGACGATAATGTCAAAGCGGCAGCTTATGACTTTCTCAGTTATATGAATCAGGCTGAGCAGTCCAACGTCGATGTGACCATGGGTTGGACGGGTTATAACCCTTACCGTAACTCCCAGCTAGACAGCACTGACGCTTGGGTTAAAGCAGGATTCAGTCAGGAGTCAGCTGAAAATTATCTCAGCGCGATAAAAGACAGCTTGAATAATCCAAACATGGCATCGGATTTCCGTATTCCAGGGGCGCAACAGTACACCGGTGTGGTTCTTGATCGTGAAGTTGCGCGCTTCTTAGCTGGAGAGGTTACGGTTGATCAGGCGCTTGCCAATATCGAAGAAGGTTGGGAGGAAATCACAGAAGACTTCGGTCGTGAAGAACAGGCGTCAATGTATAAACTGTCGCTCGGTATCACTAACTAATAGTCTGTGACTATGAAATGCAAAAGGGCAGGTGGCGCAGTCGCTTGCCCTTTTCTCAGAAACTTTACCAATACTAGCGACTAACATTTTCCGTGGACCAGTGGCTTGATAAACACATGGGTCGTCTCTTCCTGACGCCCGCTGTTGTACTCATTCTCGTTTTTTCGATTTTCCCTCTGATCGCCTCTCTCGTCATGGCATTTACGCGCATTCGTTTCACAGGCGGAGGGTTTAAGGTTCGTTATGTTGCCTGGCGCAACTTTGACAAACAGTTTTTTGGTTCAGAGCAGTTTCATTTGTTGGGCACCTTTGGCCCATTGTCAATTTTGGCTTGGGTGGTTGGACTAGCAGCAACGCTTGGGCTGTTTTGGTGGCTTTATCGATACTGCCGCACACATTTTACTGTGGTTGGTTTTATTGGTCGCTTAATCACTTTTGCCATGGCGTTGTTTCTTGCCTGGTTGTTTGCCGCAACTTTATTAAGTGGTCGGCAATTCGGCACGGTGGGTACCACCTTATTTTATGTTGTTGTCGGTTGCGGTTTGCAGTTTCTTATCGGTACTGCCTTGGCCTTTGCTTGCTCGCAGCACATTCGTGGAAGCCGAGCCTTTCGCGTTATCTTCTTTGTGCCGATGATGATAACGCCCATCGGTGTAGGCTATATTTTTAGAATGTTGGCTGATACATCAAAGGGTCCGTTCGCAAACGTGTGGCAATGGGCTGGTTTGGGTGATTGGTCCTGGGCCACAGACCCATGGGCTGCCCGTATCTTTATTACCATCGCTGATAGTTGGCAGTGGATACCATTTGTGTTCATTATGATGTTGGCAGGGTTCGAAAGTGTCTCTAAAGACCTGAACGAGGCTGCAGAGATTGACGGTGCGGGTAAGTGGATGACGTTTCGCGAAATCATCTGGCCGCAGGTTTTACCCATTGCCGCAACCGTAATGCTCATTCGAGTTATTGAGGCGTTCAAGATTGTTGATCTGCCAAACATTATGACGGCCGGTGGCCCCGGCATTGCGACTGAGTCTGTTTCTCTACAATCGTATTATGCATGGCGCTCACTCGATCTTGGCTCTGCCTCGGCGATAGCCTACATCCTGCTGTTTATTACAGTTGTTATTTGCGTATCCTTTTTTAATCTTGTGGTGCTTGCGCGAGTGAGGGCTAAGCCATGAAGTATGGTTTGTTTGAACCGAGAAAGATCGGTGAAATGGCGCCAGCCACCAAGGTGGTGCTATATACCTTGCTGCTTGCCTGGTCGCTGTTTGTTATTTTCCCTATCTACTGGCTGGTGATTACATCGTTCAAAACTCCAGCGGCGGTAAACGAAGGGCCATTCTTTATTCCTTGGGTCGATTTTAAACCCAGTTTGCATGCCTGGCGCGATCTGTTTGTGTACGACCTTGCCGATACTATGCGGGCGTATTTTAATTCTGTCGTTATCGCCTTTTCGGCAACGGTGTTGTCGGTATTTGTAGGGTCGCTAGCGGCGTACTCGCTGAGCCGAATCGAGTTTGCGCCAAACCTAATCACCATACTTTACTTCGTGCTGCTACTAATTGGAGCAAGCGTGGCTATTGGTGTATACGGTGCTGATCTTTGGCTAACGCTTGCCATAGTTGTAGCGATGTTTTTTCTTCTTGCGCGCGCGGTTGGTCGCCTGTACTCGGTACGATTAAAAAATGGCGATATTCTATTTTGGATTATCTCTCAACGAATATTAGCGCCCATTGTTGTTGTTGTACCTATCTATATGATGTTTCAATCGGTTAGATTGCTCGATACACACCTTGCATTGATATTGACATATGCGGTAGTCAATTTGCCCATCGTTGTTTGGCTGATGTTTGATTTTTTCAATTCAATTCCTCGCGATCTTGAGGAAAGTGCTCAACTAGACGGTGCTACGATGATCATGACGTTTCGTGAAGTCGTGATGCCTTTGTCGCGCACGGGGCTTGCTGCAACGACTCTATTAGTGATGATTTTTTCGTGGAATGAATACCTCTTTGCCCTATTTATTTCAACGTCAAAAGCGCAAACCTTACCGATACTGGTCGCTGCCATGAATGCCGGTGAACGCGGCATATTGTGGTGGACCATGTCGGTCGCAATTATTATCATGATAATCCCGGTTGTTGCACTGGCTGTGGTGTTACAAAAGTACATTTCAAAAGGCCTGCTTGTGGGCGCTGTTAAAGGATAAGTGGGATGAACGCTGAAACCACAGACTTAAGTGTTGCGGCCAAGGGTATTTCTATCCGTGAATTTAATAAGTACTACGGTGCTTTTCACGCGCTTAAAAATATGTCGCTGGAGGTGTCACCAGGGGAATTTTTAGTGCTGCTGGGCCCTTCAGGTTGCGGCAAGTCCACCGCATTAAGAATGATTGCCGGATTGGAGAGCATCACCTCAGGTACGCTGATGATTGGTGATCAGGATGTTAGCCAGGTGCTGCCCAAGTACCGAGACATCGCCATGGTGTTTCAATCCTATGCGCTGTACCCGCACAAAACAGTGGGTGAAAACATTGGATTCCCATTGAAAGTAGCAAAGACACCTAAAGCTGAAATGGATGCAGCTATTCTTGCTGCAGCTGAGCAAGTGGAGTTGGAAACCTTACTCGATCGTTTGCCGGGGCAGCTATCTGGTGGGCAGCGACAACGCGTAGCCTTGGCTCGTGCGATCATCCGTCGGCCTTCGGTGTTTCTGATGGATGAACCCTTATCTAACCTAGATGCCAAGCTTCGAGGCAATATGCGGGCAGAGCTTAAGCATATGCAAAACTCGCTTGGCATTACCACAATCTATGTTACGCACGATCAGATAGAAGCAATGACGCTTGCACATCGTGTTGCCATTATGAAAGACGGTGAGCTTCAACAACTTGGTACACCTAAAGAAGTGTATTCCAATCCTGAAAATCTTTTCGTAGCAGGTTTTATGGGTTCTCCACCCATGAATTTTGTTGAAGGTGCAATTGCCAATGGCGTATTTACGGCCGATGGTGTTTCGCTACCGACAAACCAGCTATCCGATTTATCAAAGGTGACGCTTGGGTTTAGACCCGAAGACTGCACCGTCGTTGAAAAAGGTCAGGGCCAATTGGATGCACAGGTTTTTACGCTGGAGATGACTGGCGATCAATCGCTGGTAACGTTTCGATCTGGAGACAAGTCCATGGTTGTAAAGATGCCAAAGGATTTTGAAATCGAACCAGCCAGTTATGCAGGAATTGCATTTGACGCGTCGCATGCGTGTTTCTTTGATACAGATTCTGGTCAGCGACTGCGCCCATCGTAAAAAGCTAAGTACTTGTTATTCCCATTGACGTGCGCAACTTGCACTAAAAATATGATTAAAACGTTATGGAATCGTGACATAGCTGTACGGTGTGACGTTTTAGACTCGTATCACGTTCAAACAACTAGGATATTTGAATTATGAATACGTTTTTAGGAAGTAAAAATCGCTTAGCGGCAGTTGCTATGGGTCTGGCCATGACGCTTTGCTCTACACTGTCATACGCGCAAGATTCAAACGCACGAGTATATGAAGTAAAGATCACCAACATTACAAGTGCGAACCAGTTCACACCTATGCTTGCTGTCACGCATTCACGTCGGGCTAGCTTGTTTAGTCTGGGCAATGCACCAAGAGTGGCGTTAGCGGTGCTTGCTGAAACTGGCAACACGGCGGATTTGCAGGAAATCTTAATTGCTAATGGAAATGTTGGCATGGCTCAAACATCTACACCTGCTGACAGCCCACTTACATTTGCTGGGCAAACTTTGCAATTCACTATAGATTCCAATTCGAACGCTCGTTTCTTCAGCATGGCAGCCATGATTCTGCCAACAAACGATAGTTTTGTCGCGCTGGATACGGTGTCTCTTCCCATAAGAGGTACGTCGACCTATTATGCGCTTGGCTATGATGCTGGTAGTGAAATGAACGACGAAATGTGTGTCAACATTCCCGGCCCGACCTGTGGTGGCAGCGGCGAGTTTTCAGGTTTGAATGGAGAAGGATTTGTGCACATCAGCCCGGGTATTCACGGTAACGGTGACTTGAACGATGCGGTTTACGATTGGAGAAACCCGGTTGCAAAAGTTGAAATTACACGTATTGATTAAAACCAGTGTGTAATAAAATTTGGGTTTAATAGAAAAACTATACCCTCAGTAATAGGCCCCCGCTTTGTGCGGGGGCGACAGGATTAAGTTAGCTTGCTGGTAAAAAACGCCAGAGTGCGTGCCCAGGCAAGATCCGCAGCTTCCTCGTTATACCGTTTAGTTGAATTGTTATGAAAGCCATGCCCTGTACTTGGGTACAAATGGCGTTCGTGATCAACGTTGTTGGCTTGTAAAGCGGCTTCAAAATCTGGCCACTGCGCATTGATTCGATCATCTTTCTCTGCTGCCTGGATCATCAATGAGCCTGTGATATCGGCCACTGCCTCTGCAGGGGGTGCACTACCATAGAAAGGTACACCTGCTTTCAAATCATCGCCCATTTTAGTTGCTAGAAAATTCACGACACCACCACCAAAGCAAAAACCTACTGAACCAAGTTTGCCGCTTGATAGCTCATGATTTTGCACAAAGCGCGCACTGTTGAGCATATCGATCATCAGCTTGGTGCGATCCAAGCTCTTTTGTAGGGCACGACCATCATCATCGTTGCCTGGGTAGCCACCGGCCGGATGTAAGCCATCAGGTGCTAAGGCTAAGAATCCTTGAGTCGCTAGCCGACGGGCAACGTCTTCGATATAAGGATTTAGCCCACGGTTTTCGTGCACAACCAAAACAGCGGGGTGTGGGCCCGTGCTAGTGGGTTGGACTAAATAACCGCGCATATCGCCAGAGTTGCCACCGGGAGAGGGGTATTCTACGTAGTTGGCTTTGATACGTTCGTCTGTAAACGAAATGGTTTGCGCCTCGGCATAGTTTGGAAATAAAGCTTGCGCCATCGTTAAGCCGGACACGCCAGCAACGGTAATGGCACCCGCTTTTTTCAAAAAATCACGACGGCTCATAAATCCGTGACAGTATTTGTCGTAGAGATCGTATATGCGGTCATCTATTTCTAGATCTTCTATATCGTGTGGCGCATCTTTCATGGCTTATCTCCTGATAAAAAGTGACTGCTTGATTGACGAAAAAGTGTTGCTTTGATTTTAATTTACAAGAAACCCAGATTTACAAGAAACCCAGCTTAAAAGCTAAGCCAGCCCAGAATCCATGCGATTAGCAAGGTGCATGTGGCAAAGGTCACTAGACCAACCCAGTTGGGTGCAAACCTTACGCTAGGCGGCTTTGCTTTATCTAGCCAACGCAAGCGACCAGTGATCATTGGTGTTATCAAATTTTGGCCAGCCCTGAATAGGTATAACAATACCATTAGCACGTGAACGCCGAGTAGTATCATCAAGAGTTCTGCATTTTTTTTATGCAGATACAGCAATTGCTCGGTTAAGTCATAAGCGATGGCACCATAAAATGCACCTTCTATTAGTTCATCTTCGTCGGCAATAAACAATCCGGATATCGCCTGAAAAGCGATCAATGACAACATGGCAAGAACCGCCCAACCGCCTGCCGCGTTGTGTCCGCGCTCCTGCGGTACAGTGCCGCTAATTAGATGCCTTAAATGTGTGAGTGCGCGCTGAGGGTGCGCCACGAGTGGTAGCAGTTTGGAATTGCTGCTACCGAGCACGCTCCAAAGTATACGGAATACGATGAGTAGTAAAATAAACTCACCGATACGTCGATGCCATTCAAAAAACAGAAAGCCGGTATTGCCGCTGTACAACATGAATGTAACCGACAGCGCTAACGCCCAATGAAATGTTCGGATCCAGAGATCCCAGATCCGAACCATTAACCCAGAGGTTTGACTCGACACAGAGCGGGCCCTTTCTTAAAATGGATGCATATTACTAATACATGGTACCTGCATATTTAACTGCGTAAGTGCGCTATTTTTTCTCGGCTCTGAAGTCGTCGTGGCATCCTTTGCACGATTTACCAACATCTCCCATAGCACCTTGTAATGCGCCTAAACCACCACCTGCTTGCTCTGCCAGTACCGCAGCAGCGGTTTTTAGAGCATCTGCTTTTTCAACAACCGCAGGGTAGGTGCTCCAGATCTCTGGTAGCGCTCTGGTTCGAGCATTGGCTGGGTTTGAGTTGTCAGAACCCGCCGGCCACATTGCAGATTGCCCAAAATTTGCAGCCGCTAGTAGATTGGCTGCAGATTCGCTAGCCAGATCAGCATCGTAGTCCATTTTTTCTTTAGCCATCGCGCCCAAAACACCCATATTGAAGCTATAGGTTTGGAACATGGCCTGACGTCCTTTTATGGCGTCGTCATGAGGGCCTTTATCGGCTGCGGTGGCGATGAACCCAAGGGCAAGCAATGCGCTAGCGGTCGACAGTACAAGTAACTTTTTTAACATGATTTTTCTAAATCCCGGAAGTGAACTAAAACATTAACAAAAGGGTATGACAAAAGCTTGGAAATAGGCTTGCATTTTTGCACAGCAGCTGTGCAAAATTAGATAAGCGAGTTTTGATCCTTTGGCCAACGTTAGTGGGAGTAGTCCATGAATTGGAACTGGGATCATATCCGGTATTTCTTAGCGCTAGCTGAACATGGCACTTTGTCGTTGGCTGCTAAATCATTAGGTGTTAGTCACAGCACGGTACTGAGGCGTGTTCGAGCATTTGAGGATCAACTGCAATCCCACCTGTTTGATCATACTAATGAGGGCTACAGTTTAACGGCTGCGGGTAATGCCTTATTCGATGAGGCCATCAAAATGCAAGGCACTCTGTCAGCCTTGTCGCGCGAAATATCAGGTGCGGATAATCAGTTGGAAGGCGAGATTGTGATCACTACCACTGATACGCTTTCGCAATATGTTTTGCCTAAGGTTATGGCGAAACTTAACCGTAAGTACGAAGGCATTCGATTTTCCTTGTATATGGCAAATCAGATAAGTGACATATCAAATCGCGAAGCCGATATAGCAATTCGTACTTGTAAAATTCCCCCGGATAATTTAATTGGCCGAAAAGTAGGAGAAATTAAATTTAGTGCGGTTGCATCTCGAAGATACGTTAAACATTATGGTCTTACATCGTTTCCCAAAGCCGCAACTGAACATCGCTTTATCGTCTTAAACGAATCCTATGCTTCGTCACCTTTTTACCAATGGTTTGATAAACGAATCAGCCAACATGGTAGGTGCACCAAGGTGAATAATTTTTTATGTGCCGCAGCATTAGCAAGAGAGGGTATGGGCATCACTGTATTGCCTTCGTATATGATTGCTAAGGATTCCATGCTAGTACCGCTTAGCACAGCGAGTGATATCAGTGGTAATGATTTATGGGTGTTGTCTCATGCAGATTTGCGCGATACGAAAAAGGTTCAGCTGGTGCGGCAGTATCTTTACGACGAATTGCCACGTTTTCTGGCGGCTGTGTAGAGAGCAATCCTACGAGTTAGGCTCTGCAGGAGCGATCAATGGCTGTTTATGGTCATCTGGCTTGCAATTGATGTAATCCTGATGTCAAATTGCATGAGCGAATTCCTACGGCTAGACCATGAAAGAGGCCCGATATGCTTGATAAGACCAAAAGCATGAGCGAATACGAAAAGCCATTAGTTGAAGAACCCGAGCTATCGTATACCTTGCCCTCGTATCTCTACACTGATGTCGATGTATACGAGCACGAGAAGGAGCGCATCTTTTATCGTACGTGGCAGATGGTTGCGCATCAAGGTACGTTTCAAAAGGCCGGTGATTATTGCACTGTACAAATCTGCGATCAAAATCTTTTTGTCATGATGGGATCTGATCAACAGCTACGAGGGTTTTACAACGTCTGCCAACATCGAGCCCATGAGCTACTACCACCAGGCACTGGTAATGTTGGAAGTTTAGTGGTTTGCCCCTACCACGCTTGGGCGTACAAAACGGAAGGCGCTTTACATGGTGCGCCACGCTCGAGCAATCGCCCGGGCTTTGACAAAGCAGATTACTCACTCAAAGAGGTGCGCCTAGAGGTGTTCCTTAATTGCGTCTTTATTAATCTAGATGACGATGCAACACCGCTGTCAGAGCAGGCCGCTGACTTAGAAGCCGATATCCGTGAGCGCGTACCGTATTTTGATGAGCTTAAAGCGCCAACTCTAGGCATGCTTGGTGACGGGCACATAAATGCAGGTTGGAAGGTGGTGGTTGATAACTATGTTGAATGCTATCACTGCGATCATGCGCATCACGATTTTGCCAACATCATTAGCATGGACACCTACCAGCAAGACACCTTCGGCCTGTGGGCCAGGCAGATAGGAGGCGACATTCGGCAAGACAACACAGCCTATGAGCTTGATGATGATGCACCGGTAATGCAATCACTGTTTTGGTTTCTGTGGCCGAACATGACATTCAATATTTTACCCGGCTCTCAAGAAATGAATTTCTCTGTGATCCGCCCTCTGACCATAGATACCTGTGATTTTAGTGGGCAATCACTTAGCGTAACAGGCGTTTTTGATGAACGACGTGCCAACTATACAATTGATGTGCTAATGCCTGAAGATATCGCATTATGCGAAAGCGTACAACGCGGCTTAAAATCGAAAGGCTATACGCAGGGGCCAATGATTGTAGATCCAGAGCGCTCTGGCCGCGGTGAGCATGCCATTCACCATTTTCATAGGCTAGTGCAAAAGGCACTTAAAGCTTAAGCTTATCCAATGTACTGCCGCGTTCTGTTGCCGCTTTAACGACTTGGCTGTTGGCTTTAAATGCCCAGTAAGCATTAGCGATCGCAAGCGGAATAGTTAGGATAAACAATGGGAAATTAATAATGCCTCGAATGATGGACGGTAAGTAGCCTGAAAGAATCAGTTGGCTGGCAAAGAAGATCGTCACGGCGTTTACCATATACATGATCGAGAAAATGCGTTCGTCGCGCATCCGGATTTTATGCGGCTCTGCCAAGTCTTTTATGTGTTGGTTATGCTTGCGCCGATTGCTTCTAAACATCCCCCAGAAGGACCAATCGGGCTCCTCGCTTGGGCCCTTAAGTAGCTGGCTCCCGCTGTTGCGTATTCGCCTCCACGCTAAAAATGCAATGAATAGATTCGCGCCGATCAATAGCACCTTAAACCATGAGTCGGGGACAAAACCTAATAGCGATATCGAGCTAAGGTTTACCAGCAAAAACTGAAACAAGGCGTTGGCCGCAAAGGCAGTGCGATGGCTGGCATTGCGATTAACGTCATTCACTTTGCGATTAATAAATGCCTTGCCACCATCTTCGTTCGCTACTTGCTGCAAGTCGGCTTGGTCGCCTGAGTCAAGTTTAAAATAGGTCGTTAGGTTTTCAAGCTTTTCAGCAATAGTGTTGCCATGCACTGGTTGAGTTTTATCATCCCAGTAGTCGTTGGCTCCTTGCAGGTAGCTCCAAGCTTTTTGCAGCAAATTGGTCATGTCTTGCTCTTTGTGTATGCAAGTGCTTATTATCCCAGAAACAAGCCACCACCTGTGTAAACAGATTTAATATCGTGAGTATGCGGTTAAAACACCCAATCTGCGAGACGATTTGAGCTCTAGGTATCTACTATGTGCTTGTATACAAATACTGCTTCTGTTTCTTTAAGAGTATTAGGTATACTCCCTTATCAAGTAAATTTTTAGATCGACTGTTTCCTATTTTTATGGCACCTTCTAGCTACCAAAGCGCCATCGATGAAGCCAAGGCCTTATTGGGTGATCGGCTATCAACCGGTTCATCCATTTTGCAGACGCATAGCCATGATGAAGCGTACTCCAAGCCTTGCTTACCAGATGCGGTCGCATTTGTGCAAAGCACAGAAGAAGTATCCCAACTTATGAAAATATGCAGCCGGCATAAATGTCCGGTGGTGCCTTATGGGGTCGGTACATCTTTAGAGGGGCATGTGATACCAATACACGGCGGTATATCGGTTGATACTAGCCTGATGAACAAAGTGCTGGAGGTTCATGAGAGTGATTTTGATGCTGTCGTTGAGCCGGGTGTAACGCGAACCCAATTAAATGATGAGCTTCGAGCAACTGGATTAATCTTCAC
This sequence comes from uncultured Granulosicoccaceae bacterium, assembly GCA_937958675.1. Taxonomy (GTDB): domain Bacteria; phylum Pseudomonadota; class Gammaproteobacteria; order Granulosicoccales; family Granulosicoccaceae; genus Granulosicoccus. Next base: position 14,093 of record CALGND010000114.1, on the reverse strand, counting down.
CGTCGACCCAGGCGCAGATGCAAGCATTGGGGGTATGGCGTCCACTCGTGCATCCGGTACCAATACGGTTCGTTATGGCACTATGCGTGAGAACGTCATGGCTTTGGAGGTCGTGTTAGCCGATGGAAGAATTATCAATACAGGTACTCGAGCAAGAAAATCCTCTGCCGGATATGACTTAACTCGATTGTTTGTCGGTTCTGAAGGCACTCTAGGCATAATCACTAAAATTACCGTACGTTTGTTCGGCCAACCAGAAACCATTTCGGCAGCTACTTGTTCGATAGACACAATCGAAGCAGCGGTTGATACGGTCATCATGGCCATTCAAATGGGTATCCCTATGGCGCGTATCGAGCTGCTTGATGATGTCCAAATGAAGGGTATGAACATCTACAACCCCGATATGTCATTTCCTGAGAAACCGCATTTGTTTCTAGAATTCCATGGCACTGAAGCTGGCGTTGTAGAACAAGTTGACATGTTTAAAGCTGCGGCAGAAGAATTCGGTGCTTCCGATTTTCAGTGGGCGACTAAAACAGAAGATCGTAACCGACTGTGGCAGGCGAGGCATAGTGCGTATTACGCTGGTAAGGCGCTGCGTAGAGAGGCGGATAGCTTGGTAACCGATTGTTGTGTGCCGATATCATCGCTGGCGGCTTGCATTACCAAAACCAAACAATTAATTGCTAAGTCTGGTTTGATAGCCCCGCTAGTTGGGCATGTGGGTGATGGCAACTTTCATCTGCTGATATTATTCGATCCAAACAGCACTGATGAGACTAACGCTGCAACTGCCTTAGCCGCGTCGGTAAGCGAATTGGCCTTAGAGTTTGATGGCACGATCACTGGTGAGCACGGAGTCGGTAGCGGTAAGAAAAAGTATATGCAGGCCGAACATGGCGAGGCGTACTCCTTAATGAGTACCATCAAAAAATCCTTAGACCCAAATAATATTATGAATCCGGGTAAGATAGTTGATGTCAATTAGGTGTGCTATCGATGTATTGTGGAGGTAATAAATGGCGATCGAGCCATTCATAAAGTGCAGCGATATTAAAGCATCATTGCATTTTTATACTGAAATTCTGGATTTCGCCGTAGTGCAAGCACCCGATCCTGACCCGAATTCATTTTTATCGACCTATGCTTTTTTAATGCGGGATGGCTCCGGCGTACATTTATCTGAGCATTCGGGTGATGGTGTGTTTGGCAGCGTTTTCTTTATTCGAGTGGACGATATCGATCCTTTGTACAGCCAGTTTATAGAAAACGGTCTAGATGTTAATACGGCAGTGAGAATCAAGCCGGTGGATCAAACCTGGGGGGTGAAAGAATTCGGCGTTTCAGATCCTGATGGTAATAAGCTGACGTTTGGGCACACAATAAAAAGCTAATTATAAAATGAAACTAAGTTCTTTCTCACCGACTGGCTTGGTTTTATTCTCGGTCTTTTCAATTCAGATAGGAGCAGGGCTAGCCACTCAGCTTTTTTCAGCGCTAGGCGCTGAAGGTACGGTGGCGATACGCATTATAATTTCAGCAATGCTGCTGCTGTTGCTAAGTAGCAGTAAGCTGCGCACGCTTAAACAAACGTTTTTTCAAAATATTTGGCTCTTACTAGGCTTTGGCCTATGTATGGCGGCAATGAATTTATTCTTCTATATGTCTATTGACCGGATCCCATTAGGTGCGGCAGTTGCCATTGAATTTATCGGCCCACTGGGTGTTGCGGCGTTAAAGTCAAAACGCGTTGTTCATTTCTTGTGGGTGTTACTTGCAGCGCTAGGAATAGTTCTACTATCACCGCTGTCAGGCGTGAACTTAGACCCTTTGGGCATACTTCTAGCGTTGTTAGCAGGTGCAGGATGGGCTCTTTATATAGTATTGGCTGAACCTGTAGGTGAGCGTACATCGGGCAACGATGGCTTGTTGATCGGTATGATCGTCGCAGCTATAGTGATGATGCCATATGCCATTCCTGTAACACCTAACCTTTTTTCTAACACCATGATATTGCTGGCGGCGATCGGAGTGGCTCTACTCTCAACTACTATTCCGTTCAGTTTCGAATTCTCGGCCTTACAGCGAATGCCTGCCCGTAACTACGGAATCTTAGTAAGCGTTGAGCCTGCGGTTGCAGCCTTGGTGGGTGCATTGCTACTAAGCGAGCGTATTGGCATACAAGGAATGGTTGCCGTCACTTGTGTTGTCGTAGCAGCTATCGGGATTACTATCTCGGATAGCAAAGAGGCGAGCTAGGTTCTTAATATAACAATTTTCTTTTCACCTTCAATGCCGTCTATGGTTGTGTCCATAAATTCCGGTTTTAGTTTGGCTACGTAGCCTTCTCTGATAGCATTATCCCAAGTATTACGCGAGACAATGCAGTTTGTACGAAGCACTTTGTTGTGCTTTTCGAGTTTAGCCGAGGTATTTACTGGAGAACCAATAACCGTCATCTCCAGGCGGTCTCCTTGTCCAACAGCGCCAAAAACTACGTTCCCGCAAGCGATACCAATGCCAATATTTGTAATGCCCGCAGCTGCTAGTAAAGGCTCCTCTTTTTTCCATTTCTGACTATCAAGCAACACAGCTTCTGCTGCTTCTATTGATTTTCGTGAAAAAGGTACGTTATCGTCATCGATACCTATGGTCGCCATAATGCCATCACCCATAAACTTATCGATAATTGCACCATGCGTTTGGAGTATAGGTACGACTCTTCTTTGATAAGCGGATAACAATTGCATAACCTGTGAAGGTTCACGACCTGCGGCCATCATAGAGAAGCCTCTGATATCTATATTGATAACGGCCGTATTACGGCGCACGCATTGTCCCGCTTCAAACACATTTTGGCTGGAGCGAATGTCATGTGCAATACGTTTATCAAAGAATCGAGAAAAGTCGTCAGCGGCGGCTTGTTCTGTAACCGCTGTTACAAGAAGGTTGTTTGAAGCATTTACGACTAAGGTAAGAATACCAGTCACTGCAAGAATTGAAATAATCTTATCAACTTCTGCACCGATCAATATAGAATTTGATGTCAAGTATTGAACATACGAGCGCGTAATCATTGTATTTTCTGGTTCAATTGATACCGCGTAAAGCACCAGCAATGCCCACCCAATAGCACCCATAATGCCGGAGGCAGCGACATATTTCCATTCCAAGCGCAGAGCACGTAATGCAATAAATATAAACACATAAAGCATGGTTGGCGCTTTTAGCATAAAGGATGCTGGCTGTTCATATTGAAAATGAAAACTGATCATCAGTGAATACAGCAATGTGAAGTCAAATAAAATTGAACAATACACCGACCAACTAGGTAGTTCTGCCTTAATCGACCAAATAAGCCCGATCACGGAAAGAATGATATAAGCGACCAGTACATACGGAACCGGTTGAAATTCTGTCGCATGTCCTGCTTTCGCAGCCAATGAGTAGAGCGTGGAAAACATCACAACAATGGCTAGCTGTATAATACGTACTAGCACTTCGTTGGCCCGTTCGCGTTGGCGTAACGACAGTTGAATGCGTTCAGGCAGGGTGCTCATATCCTTCGAGTGAAGGAAATTACTTTTGATGTAGTTGCTTAGTTGCACGCGTGAGCCAGTAAAGTTGATGCACAAGTATTCCTTAAATAATTGCTAGCAGCAACAGACTTCGCTTCCGAGCGGTAATTATCTAAGGTTCGGCAGGATATCTGCCCAGCACACCTTGGGATATGCCTCATTTGGAAACTTAGACGCCCTAGATGCAAGATAGTTCGCGCCCGTAAAGTTGTCCGCAGAGGAGGCGATTAGGAGTCAGCATTTAACGTAGTGTTATAAGGTTAGTTAATTGGGTGTAGCTGGCGTATTGATCCAGGCTGCTATTGAAGCGAGAACACCTGATGCGTACGCGCGGCGCCCCATAGTCGCGATTAATAGTTGTGATGATAGCGGCCATTGATCCAATGTTTGGTAGTTAAACCAACGTGCCTTGAGTAAACTGTGTGTTGCGTTTGGTACTATAACGACCCTATTGGCAACCTTATTAGTAGGGTCGGGCTTTAGCAATTGCCGGTATTGCTGCGCATTTTTGTGAGCGTCTACGTTCATATCGTTGGCTCCCCACAGTGCCAATACAGGCCCTCGCATTGTTTGGATCGCTTTAGTTGCATCCGCATCGTAGTTTAAACGGACAAATTCGAATCGATCAGGATCCATACCATCTGCTTTCACAGTATTGCTAATGTCGCCTTCGTTGCGAAAAAGGGAATGATCGCGTTGGCGAATTTGTTCTGCTTTGATTTCGATTTCTTCTGATTCTAGTCCAGCTAGTTTAAGCCTTGTGTGTGTTAGAAACATGCCTTGTTGTTGCCAATTAACAGCAGGGCCTATCAATACTGAAAAGTCAGGACGTGTGATTGAGGCAGCCTTAGGGACTACCCATCCCGCTTGAGAAAATCCGAGATAACCAATGCGATTATTGGATAGTTCAGGTAACGCTCTTAAATATACCAACACAGCATTAGCAAGTATGGCTCGATCATCCATTGTTTGCTTTAACCAGTTACCTCCACTATCTCCCACTCCGGGCTTATCCCACGAAAAAACGCCAATGCAATCGCTTAGCAGGGAGTTCATTAGTGGGAGATAACCATCACTATGCCAACGATTTTGCGGGCCATCGCCATGCACAAAAACAGCCACTGCTGGATTGCCACATTTATTGGGAAGCATGAGTGTTCCAGCAATAGTCTCATTGTTGAAAATGATGTTGTGTAAGGATACGTTTTGCTTAGGCTTTTCAAAATCGGACAAACCCCATATCGCAAACGCCATGATCAGCGTGGCAGCGATAAATAGTGCTGCTAATTTTGTATTTCTTCGCGATAGGATTGGCTTGTTGGTTGGCATATGGCACGAAGGCGATCCACTATCGCATTCAAGGTTACTGTATCAATCGGAGATCATACCGTGTAATGATCGTCCTAACTCAAGATATCTCTGTATCAATAGTTAAACGATGACTAAATATAGAATAAATACCTACTGGGGCCTAAACCGGTAAATTTAAAGCGATTCAATTGATTCCTCAGCGACCATTAGTTGGTATTTTGAGCACAATGATATTAAGATAGAAGTGTTCGAAGCCACTCTTTTCGTAATAGCGAAAACCGAAGTTTCAAGGATATTTAAGCTGAGCTCCAAACGAGAGAATTCTAGATAAATAGTGTTCCGGATAAATAGTGTTTAAATAAAATTACTCATATAAACCACTGAACCAGGAGAACAAAAAGTGAACAGAACAATTCTAAAAGCCGCGGCGATCGCATTTGCTGTATCGAGCTTCTCAGGCGCTGCCGTTGCAGATGCAGGTGATAGTCCAACGCTTAAGCGTATTCAAGAGCGTGGCGTGGTTAACATTGGCCACAGGGAAACATCTATACCTTTTTCTTATATTGGACCTGATAATGAGGCTATTGGTTATTCGATCGATTTGTGCTTGAAGATTGTTGATGCGATTAAAGCAGAGCTGGGCATGGACAACATCGAAGTGAGGTACACGCCAGTAACTGGTCAAACTCGTATACCGTTGATAGCTAACGGCGCTATTGATATGGAATGTGGTTCCACTACAAATAACCTTACGCGTCAAAAACAGGTGGAGTATCTTCCAACTACTTTTATCACTGGAACCAAAATCGCATCGAAAAAAGGTTCCGGCATAGAAGAGATTGAAGATCTAGCCGGTAAAGCAATCGGCTTGTCCTCGGGTACAACAAATGAAAAGGCAATCAAAGCGATTATAGAAAAACAAGGCCTTGACGTTAAGATTGTGCCTGTTAAGGATCACAGCCAAGGTTGGTTAGCACTAGAAACAGACCGAATAGATGCGTATGGCTCTGACGATGTTTTGTTGTTTGGTCTTATTTCTAAATCAAAAGACCCATCGCAGTTTCAGGTGACGGGACGATATCTTTCATTCGATCCCTACGCTTTGATGGTTCCACGCAACGATTCAACATTTGAGCGCCTAGGTCGTGTAGTGATGGCAGGCTTAATGCGCTCAGGAGAGATGAAGGAAATCTATGCCAAATGGTTTGAACCGGGCCCTACGGGCATTAACATGCCATTATCTGCCACTCTTGGCACTGCATTCGAAGTTCAAGCATTACCAGAGTAAGCTTAACCACCACTTTTAACTAAGAGTTACTGACGTTATTGGTGTGAGTTAATTGCGTATGCCAGGCGAGGGCTTCCTCGTCTGGGTGCGCCTAATTGCGGAGAGTGCTTTGAACTACAACTGGGATTGGGGGATCCTGTTTCGCGACCCCTATGCGGGTTGGATACTAGATGGCTTGGGGTGGACTATCGTCATCTCCTTATTGGCTTGGGTGATTGCGTTTACGCTGGGGTCCATCCTTGGCGTGTTTCGAACAACGTCCAGCCCAGTACTACGTGCCATCGGCACTTGTTATGTAGAGCTGTTTCGTAACATCCCAATATTGGTACAACTATTTTTATGGTATTTCGTATTCCCTGAACTGTTGCCCGAGGATTGGGGGCGTTGGGTTAAGCGCGATATGCCAGCGCCTGCCATGACCACTGCCATAGTGGCCTTAGGCCTATACACCGCCTCCCGTGTGTGCGAACAGGTACGCTCAGGAATAGAGGCAGTTGGGGTTGGACAACGCCAAGCTGGCCGTGCTATTGGTATGACAGAGCCTCAAGTTTATCGTTATATCTTATTGCCCAATGCTTACCGAATTATTATCCCGCCGCTCACGAGTGAATTTCTCACTATCTTTAAGCAGTCATCTCTAGCGTTAACTATTGGTGTTGTTGAGCTAACCGCCATGACACGACAAATTGAGGAATATACCTTTCAGGGATTTGAGGCGTTCACGGCCGCCACCATTGTTTATTCTCTAGTGACGTTTACCGTCATGATGATCATGCGTGTAGTGGATAAGCGTACGGCTTTGCCCGGTACGTTTTCACATGGGGCTACATGATGGATCTTGATTTTTCAGTTATCCCCGCTAACTCTGAGTTACTTTGGGAGGGCATAAAAATGACCTTCCTACTAACCGGGCTTGCCATCGTCGGCGGGATTATCCTGGGCACCTTTCTAGCGTTGCTACGCATCGCCAAAGTGCCGGTGTTAGCGCAAGTTGCTGCAGCCTATGTTAATTTTTTTCGTTCATTGCCATTGATTCTAGTGATCTTCTGGTTGTATTTTCTGGTGCCGTTAATTGTTGGGCAGCCAGTAAATGCTTTTACATCAGTGCTGGTGGCGTTTATCTTATTTGAAGCCGCTTATTACTCTGAAATTATTCGAGCAGGCATTAATTCGGTAAGCACCGGGCAACTCGCTGCTGCGCGTGCCATTGGCATGACGTATCCTCAAGCCATGCGTTACGTGGTACTGCCACAAGCATTTCGAGCCATGACTCCCATTCTGCTAACGCAGGCCATTATTCTATTTCAGGATACATCCTTGGTTTACGTAGTGGGGCTTCGCGATTTCCTAGTGAGTGCTGAAATTGTCGCTAACCGCGATCAAAGACTGGTTGAGATGTTTTTGTTCGCTGCCGTTGTCTATTTTGTGTTGTGCTTTACAGCTTCGTTGGGTGTTAAACGACTACAAAGAAGGTTTGCCAAATGATCGAAATGAATTTAGTTAACAAATGGTACGGCAAAAACTTTCAAGTGCTTAAGGACTGCTCACTAAAAGTGGCCAAAGGTGAGGTGATTGTTGTCTGTGGGCCGTCTGGATCGGGTAAGTCGACACTAATCAAAACGGTAAACGGTTTAGAGCCAATCAACAGCGGTAATATCACTGTAGATGGGGTGAGTATCACTGACAAGAAGGCAAACCTGGATAAGGTGCGCTCCAGCATAGGTATGGTATTTCAAAATTTCGAATTATTCCCTCATATGAGTGTCACTGACAATATCAAGATTGGTCAATTAAAAGTGTTAGGCCGTTCGGATGAGGCTGCAAACAAAAAGGCTGAAGAGCTTTTAGAACGCATCGATCTTAGCGAACATGCTCATAAGTACCCAAGCCAACTTTCGGGCGGCCAACAACAACGTGTAGCCATTGCGCGCGGCCTAGCGATGGAGCCTAAGGCCATGTTGTTTGATGAACCAACTTCTGCACTTGATCCCGAGATGATTAACGAAGTGTTGGATGTCATGGTGTCTCTGGCAGCTGAGGGCATGACCATGATGGTGGTAACTCATGAAATGGGTTTTGCGCGCAAAGTAGCCGACAGAGTCGTGTTTATGGATTTTGGCGAAATTGTAGAAGACGCTAAATCAGATGAGTTCTTTGGCTCACCTCGAAGTGCTCGCGCGCAGGAATTCTTATCCAAAATACTTAATCACTAAAGCCCATCCATAAAAATTAGGTATTCAAGCGTAAGGCCTATGCGTGTGATTTATCGCTATTGTCTTCGTTTTGCTTAGATAGCCTTTTTGGCCTGTGCTAGCATGCAGCCAACTTACCGACTGGTGTAGGTTGTTACGTAATACTAAAGTAGTACGTGCCGTTCGTGCACACGAAATATTTCATTTAAAAAAATAGCTGAGGTGTGTCGATTTAGTATCGAATTTGCCTCAAAGGGAAGTCTTTTCTATCGGAGAAATTAGCAAATGAAAACTATACACAGTATTTTTAAAACCGCACTACTATCCCTAATGTTTTGTGCGGGTGCGTATGCAGCTGAGCCACTTAAAAAACTAAGTAATACCGAGCTTGATTCAGTTGCTGCCGGATATCTTACAGTCGAGGTGTTTGCCGAAGCAGGTGCACTAGGACCCATTACAAGCACTAATACAGTAACCGATGTTGTTGTTCGCACATTACCCGAAAGGGATGATGGTTTTATTTACACCAAAGGTAAAGGAAAGGCAATTGCTTATGCTAAAGGCACTGATGTTTACACATTTGTAGATGGCATGTTTGATACAGATGAAGAAATCGTCTCAGTTAAAATAGTGTATAAAACAAATAAAAGTAAGCAAGGTAAAAATAAAAAACGAAGTAAGCAAGGTAAAAGCAAAAAACGCAATAAGCGTGGAAAAACTAGCAAGCATCGAAAAAGCAAGAAATCCTTGGTAACCGAACGCTCTGTTTATAAAATTCGAGTGGTTACTCGGGTTCCAGCACCTTAGTAGAAACACAAAGAACCAACCAGCGGTAGTAATTACCGCTGGTTGGTTTGTTGCTAGCGCGACAATATCACGGCCGCTGAACGTGAGACACTGCGGCCAGGGCGTGATAGGGAGCTAGATACGTATCGAGTTGCTGTCACGTTTGCTGATATGTTGGCGTCAACAACCGCTACAGCTGCACTATGCTCGCCAAGAGCAACTGCTGAACCAGTACCCGCAACAACAGCGACACGATACCCGCAGCGATCTTTGACATGCACTCTGGCACGCGAATCTGTTACGGTTAAAGTGTGATCGCCCATAGCATCGGCAGTTGCATGCACAGTTATCGAAGCACCACCTGCACTTATTATATCTAGGTCGTTACTGTCCAACGGTACAAGTTTAGTTTCGTTTGCATGTGCAGTAATGCTGCACATTAATGCAAATGATGCTGCAAGCGTGAGCCTCATCGGTAGTCGATAGAATTGCTTATTTTTGCTTATGATATTCATGTGTGTCTCCATATTGGTAGATTAAAGGCGAACTGACGAACTATCTATGCTAGATACAAATATCATTTCGGGATACTGTAATTTGGTATTAGGTCATACGATCGTTTGCACCGTGATAGCGCTTTTTATCTAGTTGTGTGTAGTGCTTTTTAGTTGCACTAAGCTAGCCTCTACCGCTTTTGCCCAGTAGTAAGTCCACGCAAAAGTGACTAGCGTAGTAGCACTATAAATTTGACGTGTGGTGGCAATTTCACAATGTATAGGCCAAATGTGCTTACCATTGGGGTAAACGGTGCGCAAGGAGTTGGTAAAACAACTCTGATTGATCGGCTTTGTCTCGAGTTAGGTGATGAATACAATATTGGCCTTTTACCGGATATTTTCGACGATGACAGCGTTACAACTGGTCGGTTAGAGCGAGACGATCCGAGCCGCATATTTGATGATGGGTATTTTCACGACAAAGATACAGAGCATTTGCTATTCGTAGAAGGCAATGCTGTTAATTATCAGCAATGGGCTTCTGCAGGTTTTGTCGGTGATTTGATCCATGTTGTCGATTTGGATAGGGACTACGACAAGCGAGCCGCAATAAACGGGTTTGTGGAGCATGCAGGGCTTTTGGTTGCGAATAAACTGGACCTGCTTGATCTGACCACCCCGCGTTTGGTTGAAATATGTTTGCAATCTCAAATTAAGCGCGGCTTACGACCTACTGTTTTCGGTTCAATGCATACCGGATTTGGACTTGACCTTATTGTGGTTTATTTAAAAGAACGTATCGTGTGGCAGCGTGTGATGAGAGTAGATAGGCGTAGATAATTAAAATCTTATGTCTTTAGTTGTAGTAACTATTTTCGATAAACACCTAGACTATTTTGGTATGGCCATTAACACTGTGAAGTCGTAATCTTTCCTTACTCCGGTTGCCGGAGCTTATTCATTAAGGAGTTTGTCATGAAAAATTATGTATTGATAGCAGCACTCGCAAGTGGTCTTGTCCTAGGTACTGGCGTTACTACAGTATCTGCCGACGATGGGTTACTTAAGCTTAGTATGGTTCAACTGGATAATGTAAACGCTGCTGGTAAAAAGCGTAACCGCCATCGCGCGCCAAGCGCTTATGCTAAAGCTAAAGCTACAGCTGATGCTTTTGGCCGTAACTCAAAGTCTGCAACCTATACAGATGCGTACGCAGATGTTGATCTAGGGTGGTCTAGCTCAGTTTCCAAATCTAAAGCCTCTGCAAGTGGTTACTCCGGTCGTAGAATATGCGGTCGTTGCGCGCTTTAGCAAAACAATTTTTTGAGCATCAAAATATGAAGTGATATATTTTGTATTCAATATAAGTTTTGAGTTGAAAAGGACAGCCAGATAGGCGACTATCTGGCTGTCTTTGTTTGCACAAGAGTAAATAGGGGGTAAGGTTATGTTTACTAAAATACCGCTGATTATTGGTCTACTTGTGTCCATGAGCATGCCGACATTTGCAGGAAAACCTGTGAGCTCCTTGCTAGAAATGCGTCAGCGTCATGTGATCATACAAGAGTGGGATTTAAGCTGCGGAGCAGCTGCACTTTCCACCTTGTTAAACTTTCAGCATAATATAGATGTAACCGAAAAATACGTCGCTACAACCATGATCGGACGCAAGGAGTACGTTGATAATCCTCAGCTACTGCAAATCAAACAAGGATTTTCACTACTTGATCTGAAGCGCTTTGTGGACAATCATGGCCTTGTTGGCAATGGTTATGGTTCGCTTGTATATGATAACTTATTGGACATCGCTCCGGTTATAGTGCCTGTCAACCTTGATGGTTATAACCACTTCGTTATTTTTCGTGGCGCTGCTGCTAATCGTGTATTACTAGCAGATCCAGCATGGGGTAACCGTACCCTTAGCAAGGAAAAATTCTTACAATCGTGGATTGATTTTGGCGACATTGGCCGGGTTGGTTTTACCGTAGAGTCATCTTCTTATGAGCCCAAATACAATCAGTTGAAGCCAACCGAACTGGATTTTTCAATTATTCGATAATCTAAAAGCAAGCCATTGCAAATATCATACAGGGAGTTGTCAATGATCACGGGTTCGAAACTATCAACTTGTTTAACTGCGATGTTAATGTGTACTTGCTGCGTTTCAAGCCAAATTGCGCTTGGGGATGATTCGCCGCCTAGCGCCTCGGAAACTGACGATGTATCAGGGTCCGCAACATCAGAATCTAATGAAGAGACATCCAAAGAAAACGATGCCCAAAGTAAACCAAGTGGGCCAGGTAGTTTTGAAATAGATGAGGAAGCGGCTACGCGGGCGCTGGAACGCTCGTTAATACGCTCAGATGCTCTGCTGCTTGCAAAAGGGCATGCGGAGTTTAGTTTGGAGTACCATTATCAGTTTGATGAAATCCTATCGCCTATTCTTATTGAATTTGAGGCAGACGGTACCACTCCAGCCACTACTGGCATAGGCAGCAGCGGTGTAACGATCGCCAGCCACAACATCTCTCTCGATTTTAAAGTTGGCTTAGCATTTGATTCGCAAATTGAGTTTGCAGTACCCATCAAAGCAGAAAAAGCTGAATTTTCTACAGGTTTCAATGGCACCGAACTCGAGAGCTTTACTGAAAAAGCAAGTGGAACAGGCGATGTCCAATTTTCAATTCTAAAAACAGTGATTCGCGAGAAGGGTCGAAGACCGGATATAATTGCTCGACTGAGTGTGGATACGGACACCGGAGCCGAAGCTAAAGAAGGCGTATCCTTTGGAAGTGGCGGTACTGAGTATACGCTTGGGCTGTCTGCAACGAAACGGCAGGACCCCTTAGTTTTTAATTATGGCATAAGCCATACCATTGCCGACACAGTTGATGAAATACGCTCTGGTGCGGTAACTCAATTTCATACAGGGGTGTATCTTGCTGCAAGCCCATATACCTCATTAAGTATTGCGTTTAGCCAAGCTGTCGTCGGTGAAAGCAGTCTAAATGGTGCACGCATCAAAGGCAGTGATCGAATGCTAGGCTCTTTTTCCTTCGGGTTTTCTAGCACTGTTGGTAGAAACTGGTTTTTGTCTGGTTCACTCAGTGCGGGGCTGAACGAATCTGCCAATGATTACTTGATAGCCTTGGCTATTTCAAAGCGCACAACGTTTCGTTAACGCCACATTAGAGTAACGGTTTGGTGTTTCTGATGAGATCGTATTCGTATTAGTTTGTGTATGAATATTGACACTATTTTGTCATTCTCTTCATTACTACTAAAGCGTTATTGTACGAATTGCAGATTTAAATATTTGCTGATTTGCGTATTGTGTAGGTATCGGCTTTTCAACGAGCCATCACGTATAATTACGGAGGTTTGCCATGATTGGAAGCATCGCTACACAAGGCCCAAATAAGACGCTATACACGCATGTTCCGTTTGGGCAGAAGCCTTTAGCGAAGATAACATTCTTAGTATCGTTCACGATATTGCTATTCACTACTGCAGTGCATGCTGCGCCCGCGACACCAAGTGGTGTTCGAGTCGATGTCTATTCGGATACCTCATTAGAGTTGTTTTGGGATCGAGCAAATATCAGTGATCGGGTAATTGGTTACGAGTTGAACAAAAACGGAGATCGTATTTGGTTGGGTGATGTCACCAGTTACTTCGATAGCAATTTAAACCAAGGGATCAGCAATAATTACGCGGTCGTGGCAGTAGATGAAAACGGGAGCAGATCCAACAGCAGTCGGGTCGTTTCTATCTCAATGTCTGATAATCAATCCGCTAGCTGTTCCAGTAGCACCAGCTGCACATCAGTCAGTTTTGCCGAATCGCAGCCGTTTAATGGAGTGGAAGCGGGCGATGGAGGTGCGGTTAACGGCGTTTCGCTATCAATATATTCAAACAGCGCTGCTGAGCTGTTCTGGCAAAATAATAGTGATATCAGCTCATATGATATCTATCGAGATGATGTGTATTTAGAACGTACCAATGGCAGAAGCTATTACGATTCTAATCGGGCGCTAGGCCGTGATCATCGATACAAGATTGCCGCCATCGGTATTGGTGGAAACCAAGTCGATTGGGTTGAGGTTTCCAATACGGGTGTTGTGACCAGCTCCGGATCAACTAGCATAAATGGAAGCGCGAGCTCGACCATTTCTAGTTCTAGTTCTAGTTCTAGTTCTAGTTCTAGTTCTAGTTCTAGTTCTAGTTCTAATGGCTCAGCTAAAGCACACGGTATAAGCGTTAGTGTGTACTCCGCGTCCTCTGGCGAGATATTTTGGAGTGAAAATTCTGCAGCTGGAGCGAAGTATGACGTTTATAGAAATGGTAGCTGGGTCGCTACGATCAATGGTAGAAGCTATTACGATTCGGGTCTAAGCCCTAACACCTACTACGAATATCGTGTGTTTTTGGTGAAAGA